>JBKPNQ010000306.1:0-8631 GCA_046732715.1 Acidobacteriota bacterium
ATGACGTGCTTTCCCTCCGCCGCCCAGGAGCGGAACAGATCGATCGTCTCCGCGCGAACCAGGGGGTCGAGGCCGTTCAACGGCTCGTCGAGCACCAGCAGGTCCGGATCGTGCGCGATCGCCTGCGCCAGCCGCACGCGCTGCCGCATGCCTTTCGAATACGCCGCGACCTTGCGGTTCGCCGCCTCGGTCAGCGTGAGACGCTCGAGCGCCTTCCACGCCTTTTCTTCCGCTTCCGCCCGCCCGTATCCAAATAGAAGGAGGCCGGTGGTGATGAACGTGAATCCCGTGGCCCAGCGGGGCGCCGTGTCGTACTGCGTCGCGTATCCCGTCTTCCGCATCAGCGCTTCCGGATCCCGGGGAGAGATCCCGCGCATGAGGATGCGTCCGTGGTCCGGAAAGATCAGCCCGGTCATCAGGTTCATCAGCGTTGTCTTGCCCGCGCCGTTCGGTCCGACGAGGCTCGTGATGCCGGGCGGGATGTTCAGCGTGACGCGGTTCACGCCGAGCACGTCGCCGTAGAACTTGGACACGTCGTCGAAGATGACCGAGGGGCTTCGCCCCTCGGACTCCCCTACACGCTCTCTCGCGAGCCGCTGCGCCGGCTCGCTCCGTTCGCGTGGCTCGCTTCGCTGCCCTCGCTCCCGGCTTCTTTCGCGCCGGCTGGCCTTACCCAGTCAATCGGCCCATTCAGTCATTCCGACCAGCCCTCCGACTCGCTTCGCTTGCTCCGTCATGGCACCGATACAACCCACGCGCCGCGGTTCCGGGTTGCACAGATCAAGGCTCGATCCTGTTTGTGGAACAGCAGGTCGACCGCCATCGCGTTCGGAAGCCCGTTGGAAAAGGCCGCCCACGTCGCACCGAGATCCAGCGTCTGGTAGACGCCAACATCTGCGGCGACCCACACGCGCTGGAAATTTGCCGGATCGACGACCACGGCGTTCACCGCGATGTTGGGCAGGCCCGCCGACCGATTCACCCATGTGGCCCCGGCGTCATCCGATCGATAGACGTGTCCGGCGCCCATCTGGGAAATCGTCACCCAGATTCGTTGAGCGTTGCTCGGATCGACGGCGATTCCACTGATGTAGCGCGGAGCCGGCGAGCCGAGCACCGTCTTGCTCCAGGTCGTGCCGTTCCAGCTCAATCGGAGCATCCCGCCTCTCGTCGTTCCAATCAGCAACGTGTTCGCGTCAACTGCTCGCATGGCCGACGGAAGCTCTCCCGAGGCCAGTGCCAGAGACACGGTTGCCCATGGCGCGATCCCGTTTCGCGTGACGACGAGAGATTTCGCGCCAATCGCAACGGTGAGGCCAGACACTTCGACCGGCGGATAGAACAGCGATGTCGGCGGATTCACGAACGCCGAGAATGGCGGCGGGTTCAGGTCGGTCCACGACGTTCCTTTGTTGGCGGAGCGCTCGAGCGACACGTCGTAGAACGAGTGATAGATGACGTCCGGGTTCAACTGGTTGACGCCGCAGTCTCCACCGTCACCGTCCGCCGCATGCACCCATACCTGCGAACCGGTGTAGATCATCGTGCCGTTGTCCTGGGTTCCGGCGAGCAGCCACTGCCAGGTCGATGGATCGCTGGCGAGATATTCGATCTCGCAAATCCCCAGCCCCTCGTTCAAAGACTTCCAGCTCGCGCCGCCGTTCGCCGAGCGATAGAGACCGCCATCGTTGCCGGCATAAAGAATGTTGTCGTTGCCGGGTGAGAACGTCAGCGCGTGCTGATCGGGATGGATGCTGTTGGCTCCCTGCGTCGTGACATTCTTCCACTGCCACGTCGTCCCGGTCAGCGTGCCGCGAAACGTATCGATCGCGCCGATGAACACCTGCTGGGTGTTGTTCGCCGGCGCCGCCACGTACCAGTCGTACTGCGCCTGGCCGATCTCGAGCTTGTTCGGAAAGTACTGCGTCGGGTCGTTATTGACGGGAGGGAGCGTCACCACTGCCCACGTGGAGCCGGTGCGGCGCCACAGAAACGCGGCCGCGCCAGCGGCGCCAAAGGCATAGGCCACGTCTGGTGACGACGTGACGCGATCGACGGCGAGCCTCGCCCATGGGTCGCCAGGCAGCGACGGGAGCGCGACGGCTGTAAACGTCGAGCCCGCGTTCGTCGACACGAAGAGACCATCGCCAAACGCGGCGAGGATCTCAGTTGATCCTCCGGTCGGGTGGACGCTGATGTCCCAGCATTGCCCTGCCTTCCGCAGGCTCCACGTCGCCCCACTGTTCGTCGACTTGAAAAAACCCTGCGTCGTTGCCGCGTAGAGAATCGATGGCGTTGACGGATCGACCACCAGGTCGAAAAAGCCGACGCCAACAAACGGGGCAGACGCGACCACCGTCCACGTCGTCCCTCCGTCGGTTGATTTGTAGACGCCCGCGCCGAGGTTCGAATAGAAGTTTCCTTCGCCACTTCCCGCGTACGCGCGGTTCGAGTTTGTCGGATCGAACGTCACGGCGCCGATGGCGAGGGACGGCATCTGCTCGGTTCGTGGCTCCCACGTCGCCCCGGTGTCGTCGCTCTCCCAGATCCCTCCTCCGGCGGATCCAAGAAGCAGGTGCTTGGGATCGGCAGGGTCGACGGCAATACTCGACACACGACCGATGACATCAACTCGATTACTCCCATAGGTCTGTCCATTGGGAACACGCCGTGGACCGATTTCCTGCCACAACCCGGCCGCGCCCGGCGGCGGAGCGGCAAAACGCGTCCTTGCTGTGGCGCGACGCTTCGGCCGCCGCGCGCGCTCCCGTTTGTGCAGCTTGCCGGCGGCCTTCGCAATGGACGCCGCATAGGACTTCGCGGCGGGTGGCCGGCGTCTCGTGCGCTTGAGCGACTGGGCGGTGACAGGTTTCGCCTTCATCGCCTGTTTCGTCAGCGCGTAATTCGGCCGCACCGCCTTCGGGACGGGAACCACCGCGACGATGTCGTTGTTGAACGCGGGATCGCGCTGACCGAGGAACGTGAACAAGCGCTGGAGGACCTTGCCGCCTGGCCGTCGCACTTTGCGACGTTTGGTGCCGCGCTTCCGACCTCGACCCAAGTCAGCTTTGGTGCGCATCGCAGATCACCTCTTCTTGGTTTTTTTCTTGGCCGCTCTCGTCGAGCTCCCCTTTTTCTTCACCGGTGCGACGGAACGCTGCTCTTCGAACATTCGCTGCCGTGCGGCCACTCTGCCGCCCGGAGGTGTGGGCGTCGTATCGCCTGGACGTTTCATGCGCGAACCCTCCTCTCACCGGCCTGCCGCCGTGGATCACTGTGCTCGCGGTGACGAGTAGGAACAACGTTGGCGCACAAAGCGCAGCCACCAACGCCAACGCACATCGAGTACTTGGAGTACTTGCGTACTCGTTCACTCTGTAACGAGAGCATTAGACGCTATCAAAGCGGCGACGGCAGACCATCGGAAAACGTACGTTACATTGTGGCATTGCCCACCGCTTTGTGGCATCGTCCGATCTCTGCGAGCAAGGCTATGGCGCCAACTCGGAGCTCATCCACCGGCTGGAGCGGTATGGTGTTAATCGGCCGCCTGCAGATTGCAGCCGGCGAGCTGGAGGTGATGAGCGAACGGTCGGTTGATCGCGTCCTGCGGGATATCGTCGAGTCCGCCGCCGCCATCGACTGGCGGTCCGTTCCCCTCGTTGAGTTCATCGTCGCACGCAGCCTTGTGGCCGAGTTTTTCTTTGAGCTCGCGAAGCGTCAGGGTTTTGATGTGATCGCGCCACAGGTTCTGACGCGACTGGGAACGGCAACGGCCGAATCATTCACCGCAATCGTCGCCGATGCATTCAGCGGTGCGCGTCTCCGTTTGATCGTCACCGCTGGCAGCCTGGATCAGCGCGTGCGAACCACCCTCGAATCGATTCGGTCGACGTGTTGCGAGCACAGAATTCGCGTCGACGAACTTGCGGGCGCGGTGGGTCTATCGCGTTGGCACCTTGAACGGCTGACGAAGCGACAGACCGGAGCGTCACTGAGGCAGCATGTGGTATCGGCCCGGTTGGATCGCGCGATCCATCTACTGAAGCACGGGCCTCTTCCCATCAAGGAACTGGCATTCCGAGTCGGCTACGGCAATGCGAACGCGTTCTCTCGCGACTTTCGGCGGTGGTATGGTGCCTCGCCGCGAGCGTGGCTGCGAACGCCCTGAGTCGACCGTTGGCGAATAAGTGGATCGGTGAATTGGTGAATTGACGATCGGTGGCTGAATTGAGCACTAACTTCGATTCACCAACTCACCAACTCACCAACTCACTGATCACCAACTGACAAGGATTACTTCACCTGCGCCAGATCGGGCGCAGGCAACTTGGGCACCCAGCACAGCCTTGATCACATGGATCTCGCGCTGTGGCTCATCAGGCAGCGCAGCCCGAAGCTGGCGTCTCTGACGGCGAAATACCTCATCGTCGATCCGAGGCCGTCACAGTCCGCGTACATCCTGACGGATCATCTGGTGCACCCCGATCCGGTGGTCGAGCGATTCGAGCGCTGGGCTCGTGCGAGTCTCGCCCGCGAATTCTCGCTCGACGAAGCCGCAAGAGCCGTCGCATCAAGCAAGCGAACACTGGCGAGGCGCCTGAAGGCAGTGCTCGGGAAGTCACCGCTCTCGTACGTCCGGAGCTTGCGCGTCGAGCGCGCCGTCCACCTTCTCAAGACCAGCCGCGAGAGCGTTGACGAAATCGCCGCGCGGGTTGGCTATGCCGACGGGGTCACACTTCGAACGTTGTTGCGGCAGCAGCTTGGTTACGGCGTCCGAGAGATTCGGAAATCGCGGTGACGTGCGGCGGTGCCACGGCGACGCCGGAATATTTTGAGCGCTCGCGCTATTCTTCTTCTATGGCAGAAACGCCTCGCGCAGGGACGATTGTCGTCCGTCCGGCTGTGCCAGACGACGCGGACGGGATCGCGCGCACGTTCCTGGAGAGCGCGCAGCATCACGCCCGGCTTGATCGCGAACGCTATTTTGTTCCTGCCGTTGAGTCGATCTCAGCGCGTTACCGGGATGGCCACCAGCATCCTCCGGATGCAAGTGCCGAGACCATCACCCTTGTCGCGGAATTCGACGGTGAGATTGTTGGATTCGTGGACGCGCGACTGCAGCGGTCGCCGGACGCGATGCACCGGGAATTGACGTACTGCCAGGTTGCGGAAATCGCGGTCAGCAGCCGCCACCAGAGTCACGGCATCGGCGCGCAACTGCTGCGAGCGGCTGAGGGGTGGGGACGCGCGAAGGGCGCCGAGTTTGCCTCCCTGGAGTATCTCGCGGCAAACACCCGCGCCGCCGACTTCTATCAGCAGCGAATGGGCTATCGCGTCGTGTCGATCACCGCGATCAAGCGGCTGTAGCGCTACTTCGACGACGCCTCCTTCGGCGTCACCCGGAAGAGACCGCCCGTCACCGAATCTTCGAGCATCCACAGCGCGCCGTCCGGCGCGACTTCAACGTCGCGGATGCGATGGCCAACGCTCCAGCGTTCAGCAGCCGTAGCACTTCCCTTGCCGTCGAACGTGATGCGATTGAGCGTCATCGTCGCCATGCCGCCGACGAGCGCTGAGCCCTTCCACTGCGGGAACATGTCACCGTTGTAGAACGTGAGGCTGCCTGGGGCGATCACGGGCGTCCAATAAATCACCGGTTTGGTCAGCTCATTCCGCGTGTCAGGACTCGGGATCGGAACGCCGTTGTAGTTGACCGCGTAGGAGACGAGCGGCCAGCCGTAGTTTTTGCCGGGCTCGATCAGGTTCAACTCGTCGCCGCCGCGCGGGCCATGTTCCATTTCCCACAATCGTCCATCCGGACCGAACGCCAGGCCATAAGGCGTGCGGTGGCCGCTCGACCACGTCTCGGCCGGCGCCAGGTTCGGCCCGGTGAAGGTGTAGGTGCTGACGACGGGGGCAGTCTTCGCGACTTCGGTGTCGCGCGGCGGATCGATCAGCGGCACGCTCGCTTCGCCTGTCTTGCCTGCCATCGGGTTGCCGGGAGCCGGCTTGCCGTCGAGCGTCAGGCGGAGGATCTTTCCCAGTTCCTGGTTCGTATCCTGGGCCGGCGTCATGCGCTGGCGCTCGCCCACGGTCAGGAATAGATACTGGCCGTCCGGTGAGAAGGCAATCTGGGCACCGAACTGACCACCCTTCCCTTTTGGCATCTGCCGCCACAGCACCTGCAAACCTTCAAGGCCCGCCCAGTTCTCCCCGATGACGAGGCGCGCGCGGGCGAGCGCCAGGCCCGACCCGTAGTCGCCCGGCTCCGCATAGGTGAGATAGACGTTGTGGTCGGTCGCGTACTGCGGCGACAGGTAGACCCCGAACATCCCGCCCTGGCCCTGATAGAGCACCGTGGGAACGTTGCCGACCGAGATCTTCGTCCCCTTGTCCGTCACAAGCCAGATCGGCCCGACTTTTTCGGTGACGATCATCCGTCCATCGGGCAGGAAGGCGATGCGCCAGGGCAGATTGAACGTCGCCACCTGGGTCATCGTGAACGGGAGGCTCTCTTCGGGCTTCTTCTCGCCGGCGTTGACTTGCGCACGCGCCGTGTTGGCGACGAGTATCAGGAACAAAGCCGCGCTCACCACCGTCTTCATAGGTCTCCTTCCGCGTATCGTCATCACCGCCAGGCTCGTCCACGCCTGCCAGCAGAATTTCAATTCCTTATTCTAGCGAGGCTGCGCCTGAGACCGTCAAGGCTTCGCCTCGCTAGGCCAGAAGCTTGATCACGCCGCGGTGACGCGCGGACGGATTTGACCGAGCCGATAAAAACCTGACTCAACATCTCAGATTCGGCTCGGTCAAGTCCTCTAGGTCGGGATTGTCGCGGCTATAAACAAGCCTCGAGTCGCTGTTGCAGAAACCGTTGTTCGATCGGGCTGCGGGCCCGTGCAAGGGCGGCCTGAAAATGCTGTCGGGCGCGTGGCTGGCGATTGCAACGATGCTCGAGCTCACCGAGTGCCGCGTGATAGAAAGGATAGTCCTCCAAGCATTCAACGCCAGCGATGGTGTGGATCTCTTCGAGACCTCGCTCGGCCCCCTCGCTTTGGGCCACCGCGATCGCTCGATTGAGGGCGACGACCGGCGACTGCCGGAGTCCCATCAACGTATCGTAGAGACCGACGATCGCTTTCCAGTCCGTGTCCTCGGCACGTGACGCGTTGGCATGAACCGCGGCGATCGCGGCCTCGACATGATACTCAGTGACCTCCGAGCCGGTCGCAGACTGGTTCAGCAGACACAGGCCTCGCTCGACGAGCTGTGCATCCCAGCGCGATCGATCCTGATCGAAGAGCGTGCTGAGGTTTCCGGCAGCGTCGACCCTCGCCGGCAATCGAGACGCGTGCAAGTGCAGCAGCGCGGCGAGCGCGTAAGACGATGACGTCGCGGTGAGGGGATGATCGACCAGCAACGTGACGAGACGGAGCGCCTCCTGGCACAGTTCGACGCGGACCGCCGATTCAGGTGACGCTCCGTGGTAGCCCTCGTTGAAGAGCAGGTAGAGCGCGCGATGAACGGCGGACAGCCTCGCCGCGAAGTCGGCCGCCGTCAGGTCGAACAGATGCGTTGACCCGGCCAGGAGCTTCTTCGCGCGTTCGATGCGTTTGTACGTCGCCGCTTCCGTACTGAAGAATGCGGCAGCGATTTCATGGCTGCTGAAGCCGCACAGGATGTGCAGCACGAGCGCGACCTGCGCCTCTTCCCGGAGGCGGGGATGGCAGCACGAGAACATCATCCGCAGCAAATCGTCGTTCGGACCTGAACCCGAGAGGATCTCGTCGACGATCGGGACGAGTGTCCATTCGCTCTCCAGCAGTCGTCCCAGCTCGGGAGCAAACGTTCGGGCGGTTCGCTCGCGCCGCAGCACGTCGATGGCCCGATTCTTTGCCGTCGCCATCAGCCACGCGGATGGATTGTCGGGCAGTCCGCGGAAGGGCCACACCTCCATCGCGCGGCAGAAGGCGTCCTGGACGACGTCTTCTGCCAGCGCGAGGTTGTGGATGCCGAATACGCGCGTCAGCGCGGCGACCATGCGCCCCGATTCGCGACGGAACAGATGGTCGCTGAGCTCCATGGGCTATCCCATTTTCATGACCGGGCGCACCTCGACGGTGCCGTCTGCCAGGTCGAAGATCGGGCAGCCGGCTGCGAGCGACGTGGCCTGCGCCAAATCGGTCGCTTGAACCAGTGTATAGCCGCCGACGACGTCTTTGGCTTCGGCAAACGGCCCGTCGGTGACGGTTCGAGATTTTCCCGTCATCAGCTTCCCGCTGCGTTCCAGCGGATGGCCGGGATCCTTGACGTGGCCCTTTTCCGTCAGGTCTTTCAACCAGGTCATCCATCGTTGCATCTCCTGCTGGGCCTGCTCGGGAGAACGGGACTGTCGAACGCCGCTGCGATACAGGTACACGAATTCGCTCATGATTCCCTCCTAATCCGGTCTTTCACTGCTTATGACGTTCGGCCGCAGCGGCGCTGGACATTTTTCATTTGAAGAAGAAGAAGAGGTGGATAACTCGACACCCCGGGGTCTGACCCCGGGGCGGGGGGTCTGACCCCGGGGTGGGGGCCTGACCCCGGTGGTGGGGGCCTGACCCCGGTGGTGGGGTCTGACCCCGG
>JBKPNQ010000307.1:0-9288 GCA_046732715.1 Acidobacteriota bacterium
GTTCCCGACAGGCTGTAGCAGCACCGTCGATGCCGTTCTGCCGTACTGCTGGAGAAGCGGCCGGCCTTTCTCGCCGGCGCCGATCGCCTGGCCGGCGTTGATGTCGAGCAGGCCGAGCTGACGTGTCGTGCGCGTTGCGACGTACCCAACTTGCCCGGTGAAGTGCCACGGCAGCTCGCGTTGTACCGTGACGTTCCACGACTGAATGTATCCGCGGTCCAGGTCCTTCGGGTACCCTTGCCAGGCGTAGTCACTCGGGATCGGCAGGATGCCGTTGCCTTCCGCCGGCGCCTGCACCGCCGGAATCCCCTTCGACAGGCTGGTCGCTGGCGTCAGGGCGTTGGGCGCTTCCACTTTCACCTGGATCAGCAGCGGATAGTTCGCCCGAATGAGCTCCATCCCTTCGTACGGATCGTTCGTCAGGCCGTAGCCAGCGCGGACGACCGATTTGTCGGCAAAGCGATACGCAACTCCGACGCGCGGTCCGAAACGCGCCTTGCTGGTCTTGATTCCGCAGTCCTCTGGGATGGAACCGACACCGCAGAGCAGGACGTTGCCCGTCGTGACGTCGTAGAATTCGATGCCTCGATCGGGTCTGGTTGGAACGGGAAAATACTCCCACCGGGTGCCAAAATCGATCGTCAGCTTGTCGTTTGCCGTCCACCGGTCGCGGACATAACTGCTGTACAGCCGGGCATTGAGGTGGTACACGTCCGGCACTTGCAGCGTCCGTCCGGCACTACTGGCCTGCCCGATCACGAACGCAGCGGCACTGTTGTAGAAGGATCCGGCTGATGTCCGTTGGCAGTTGCCTGCGGCATTCACCGCTTCGCATCGTTCCGTGACGCCGCGAGCAAACCCGAATCCTCCCTGCGCGCCGAAGCCGCCGGTGATGAACTCGGCCTGCGTCTGGTTCAGCGCCATGTCGTAGATGTCGGCGCCGAACCGGATATTGTGCCGCGACTTGATGTAGTTGAAGTTCACCACGTATTGCGACTGCGGGTCGTGCCGGTAGTACGGCATGAAGTTTTCGTTGACGCCAATGGTAGCGAAGTCTGGGGACGAGAACGTGGGCCACCCGCTCTCGAACGTTCGCGTGCCGTTCGTGCCGGGGATGCCCAGGGTGTCCCGCCCGAAGTTCTGCCCGAGGCCGGGTTGTTCGGAATTGGTTCCCTGGCGCGCGTAACCGTAGTGCGCGTCCATGAAGAACGTCGGGCTGAAGATGTACGTGCCCATCACGGTGACGCGATACGTGTTGCCGTGGCCGGTGCCGGGGTTGCTGCTCCCGCCGATCGGCCGGCCGACGGCCGCGTCGCCGAACACCGTCGGCGTGACCGCTCGGTAATGCAGCATGCCGAACGTCCCAGACATGTTGAGCTTGGAATTTGCGTTGTAGTCGAACCGAGAATCGATCTGATTCCGGTCGAATGTGAACGGCGCCTGTGCGAAATAGTTGTTCCGATCCCGGTTCAGATTGTTTGCCGGAAAGTAGCTCGCGATCTTGTGCGCGATGGGATCCATCCGTGCTGCAGGGATGATGTTCAGGCAGCTCGGGTTCGTCGTCGTGTTGCACAGCGCGTAATTCGGATCGCCCGGTAACACCTGAAACTGGGCTCGTCCGGTCCCGTCCGCATTTCCAGTAAGCGGGTCGTAAATAGGGGTGGGCGAGAGCGACAGGTCTCCCTTCAACATCGCCGGCAGCGGCACAGAAACGGTTCTGCTCACCGACCTGTGGTCCCGAATGGACTCGTAGCTGACGAAGTAGAAGGCCTTGTTCTTCCGGATCGGCCCGCCGACGGTCCCACCGAATTCGTTGTAGTTCTGGTCTGGTTTTGGTCCTGTATTCAGCGCCGCATCGTCGAACCGCATCGGCCACGCTTTCAGGTGCTGGTTCGTGAAATATTCGAATCCCGATCCGTGCATCGCGTTCGCTCCGCTCCGAGTCTGGACGTTGATAGCCGCACCGCCGGCGAGCCCCTGCTCCGCGTCGAAGCTGCTGGTGACGACGTTGACTTCCTGAATGGACTCGAGGGTCGGGATGTATGAGGCGACGTGTGGCAGTTGGATGTTGGCGGTGCTGACGCCGTCGATCCGCGTGTTGTTCTGATCGTCGCTCGTGCCGTTGACCGAAAATTCCAGCGATCGTGCGGGGTTGGTCGGGATCGAGTGCGAATTGGCCGGCGGGGCAAAGCCGGGCAGCATACGGTACACCTGCTGATAGTTTCCGCCGAGCGGCACGGGCAGGTTCGTCAGCTCCTGGCCGAGCAGGTTCGAGTGCACTTCGGCCGTTTCCGTCTGCAGCGCAGGTGCTTCGGCGCGCACGGTGACGTTGTCTCCCATCGCGCCGATCTCCATCGTCACGTCGATGCGCGTCACCGTGTTGATGTTGACCGTGACCTGCGTCTGCTCGAATGTTCTGAACCCCTGCTGCGTGGCCTTCAAGCTGTAGGTGCCCGCAGGCAAGTCGGCGAGGTTGAAGTGCCCGACGCCGTCGGTCACGGCCTGGCGTTTGAAGCCGGTGTTGTTGTTGGTGACGAGCACCGTGGCGCCGGGCATAGCGGCGCCTGAAGAATCTTTGACGTCTCCGACTACCGATCCGTACAGCACCTGTGCGGCCGCTCGAGCGGGAACCGCACAGATCAACACGATGACTAATAGAGCAACGAACGCATCGAATGAACACCGCCGAGCTGCTGAGGACATCACGACACCTCCGCGTCAGGTGAGCGCGATGCTATGTCTGGCGTCGAACCGAGTCAATCGACTCTGTGCTATCGCTGAGCTTGGCTGCGCCTACGCCGCGTGCTCAAACAATCCAGATCAGTCCCTATCGCCCATGACCGACGAATAGGACGGGCCTGTAGTTATTTCGATTGATGCTCTTCCCGTAGGTGCCCGATCTCGTCGAGCTGTCGCTTCAGCGCAAGCCGGTCGAGCATTTCCAATCGAAGACTCGTGAGGATTTTCAGTCGCGCATCCAGCTCGCGGAATGTCGTGTTGAATGCGCGGGCTTTTTCGTCGTCCGTTCCTTCGACGGCCGCCGGGTCGGTCAAGCCCCAATGCGCCGTCACTGGCTGGCCCGGCCAGATCGGACATACCTCCGCCGCCGCACGATCGCAGACCGTGAACACGAAATCGAGCGGCGGAGCATCCGGCGTGGCGAACTCATCCCAACTTTTGCTGCGTAGCGCATTGGTCGGGATGTGATTTCGACGAAGGACGTCCATCGCGAGGGGATGGACGTCACCTTTCGGATGGCTTCCCGCGCTAAACGCGTGGAAGCGCCCTTTTCCCCAATAGTTCAACAGGGCTTCTGCGAGGATGCTCCGAGCGGAGTTACCGGTACAAAGAAACAGTACGTTGTAAGACTTCATGATTCGTTCTTCGTCAATGTCGCCGATGAGAGCCGACCGAACGCTCTTGGCGGCCGAGGGCATATTCGCGCAAGCGGATTACACCAGAGGCCACGAAGAGCCGTCAACGACAGCCGTCTAACAGGCTCTCTTGACAACCCGGAACCGGCGCGTGATATAGTTGTCACTACCAACAATGGTCGCAACGAAAAAGTCAGCCGCCGCATCGAAGGAAACCGCACTCGAGCGTGATGCCACCGCGCTCCAGGTGGCGGTCGCGGATCTGGTCCGCGTCTACCAGTTTCGGGACCGCGATCGAATCTGCTGCCACGACATCTCGGTTACACAGTGCTACGCGTTGGAAACGCTGGTGCAGCACGGTCCCATGCGGCTCAATGCGCTCGCAGAGCGGCTGTTCCTGGACAAGAGCACCGCGAGTCGCGTGGTCAGTTCCCTCGTTCGTAAGGGATACGTCATGCAGCGCACCGCCGCTGACGACGGGCGGGCGACGACGCTGAGCGCGACAGCGCAAGGGCAGAGACTGTGCGCGAGGATCATTGAGGATCTAGTGGAGCAGCAGAAACAAGTGCTCAAGGACCTTGACCCGGAGGTCCGCGACGGAGTCGTGCAGGTCCTTCGTCGGCTCGCGGATGCGGCCGCCGCCCGGTTTCGAGCCGGCGTATCGGTGGGCTCCGACGCCGCGTGCTGCGGGACGAACTCAGATACGGCAGCGTGTCGTTGATCTTTTTTGCCCATATAGTTGTTACTAACAATCAAATCGAGGAGCTTGACATGTCTGACATCCATTTGCAGGACGCGGTTCGTGAAAAGTATGGCGAGATTGCTCGGTCGGTCGGCAAATCTGGCTGTTGTGGGCCTTCCGCCTGCGGTTGCAGCGACCCCATCACGTCCAACTTGTACTCCGCCACGGAGACCACCGGTCTTCCTGACGATGCCGTCGCGGTGTCGCTCGGGTGCGGCAATCCGACGGCGCTCATCGACCTCGAACCAGGTCAGGTCGTCCTCGACCTGGGATCCGGCGGCGGCATCGATGTCCTGCTGTCGGCGAGGCGGGTAGGACCGACCGGGAAGGTGTACGGGCTGGACATGACGGACGACATGCTCGCGCTTGCGCGCGAGAATCAACGCAAGGCTGGAGTGACGAACGTGGAGTTCCTTAAGGGAACGATCGAGGCGATCCCACTCCCCGATCAGTCCGTTGACGTCGTCATTTCCAACTGCGTGATCAATCTGTCCGTCGATAAGGACGCGGCCCTGCGTGAGGCATTCCGCGTGCTCAAACCTGGTGGGCGCTTTGCTGTTTCTGACGTGGTCATTCGCGGAGATGTGCCATCGGACGTCCGTCGAAGTCTCGAGTTGTGGGTAGGTTGTGTCGCGGGAGCGCTCCGCGACGACGAATACACATCGAAGTTGCAGGCGGCGGGATTCATCGATGTTGGCGTTGACCCGTGGCGTGTCTACCAGGTCGAGGATGCGCGTGCCTTCCTCGCTGAGGCGGGACTCGATGTCGATCAGATTGCGCCGCAGGTTCAGGGCAAGATCGCAAGCGCCTTCATTCGCGCTCGCAGGCCGGAGACGAAGTCGTGCTGTGGCCCGACATGTTGCTCATAGTGGGCACACCAGGCGCGTGCGATCGGGTTGTTACTCGGCTCTCAGCGCGCAGACGACATCCACCCGCGAGGCGCGCGCCGCCGGCGTTACCGACGCGACGATCGCGGCGACGACGAGCACAAGCGCGGCACCCACGATGGGCGCGAGACCCGGCATCTGCACGTCGGGCACGAAGCTGCCGACGATCCGGGAGAGCAGCACGCCGCCGATTGCCCCGGCAACGATGCCGCCGATACCGATCGCCGCCCCCTCCCGCAGGACGCGCACGAGCAGGTGGGTCGGCGTCGAGCCGATCGCCAGCCGCACGCCGAACTCGCGCGTCCGCGCGCTGACCGAGAACGCCAGCACGCCGGCGACCCCGACGATCGCGATGAGCAGCGCCACGCCGGCGAATCCGCCGAACACCAGCGCGTTGACCCGCGTCGGCGCCAGCACCTCGGCGCGGATGTCGTCGAGGGTCGCCGCGCGCTCCACCGGCTGATCGCTCGCCAAGTCGCGGATCACCTTCGTCACCGGCGGCACCAGCGCATACGGATCCATCTTCGCGTGGATGAACAGCCGCCCACCGCTCATCTCCTGCTCGATCGGGTGATACACCGTCATCGTCGGCTCGGGCACCAGGTGCTCGTCGTCCACGTCGGCCACGACGCCGACGATGCGGCGGGGACCGGTGCTGACGCCGATGAACTTCGTGACCGGATCCGTCCACATCATCCGGCGGTTGACGGCGTCCAGGCTCGGGAGCATCCGCCGCGCGAGACTTTCGCTGATGATGACGACCTTCTCGCCGTCGGCGCGATCACCGTCGTTGAAGTCGCGGCCGGCAATGAGCTTCACCCCAAGCGCGCTGAAGAAGCCGGGCGACACCGTGCGGAACTGCGCGCGCGGATCTTCTTCTCCGTTCGCCTTGCGGTAACCCTCGACGGTGAACTGGGCGGCGAAGAAGCCCGGATCGCGCCACGGCACGACCGTCCCGAGCGCCACCCGCTCGACGCCTGGCAACTCCGAGATGCGGCGAATCGCTTCCTGATAGAAGCGCGCGACGTCGGCGGGCTTCCGCGTGTAGGACACGACCGGCACGTTCACCGCCAGCAGGTTGCCGCGGAACCCGGTCTGCTGCCGCTGCAGTGCGAAGAGCGTCGTGATCAGCATCCCGGCGCCCGCGACCAGCACGAACGAGGCGCCGATCTGCACGACCGCGAACACGCGCAGCCGGCGGTTCGTGCCCGACGTCAGGCGGACGCCGCGGCCGTACAGGCCCATGCCGTTGGCGGCATCCGCCGACGCCCTTCGACTTCGCTCAGGGCGTCCCGAGCGATAGTCGAGGGACGGCAGCCGCGGCACGAATGCCAGCAGCACCGCCGCGGCGATCGCCAGGCTGCCGCCGACCCAGAGCAGGTTCGAATCAACCGTGACGTCGTGCGCGCGCACCGAGAAGCGCGCCGCGTAGAGCGACAACACTGCGACCATCGGCCGCGCGATCGCCACGGCCAGCACGGCCCCCGTCGCGCAGAGGAGGATGCTCTCGGCGAGCAGCGTCCGCCGCAGCGCGCCGGTGCCGGCGCCGAGCGCCGCGCGAATCGCGAGCTCGCCTTCACGCCGCACCGATCGTGCGAGGATCAGGTTCGCGACGTTCGAGCACGCGACGATGAACACGAGTCCGGACGCCGCGAGCAGCACCAGAAGAATCGTCCGCGCCGGCGAGATGATCTCGTCCCGCAGGCCCTTGGCGTCGATGCGGAAGTCGGCCTGCTTCTCGTAGGACTCGGGATGGGCCTTCATCATCGCCGCGTGCGCGACGCGCAATTCCGCGCGCGCCGCGTCGAGCGTCGCGCCCGGCGCCAGGCGTCCGAAGACCTCCGTCATTCGGTGTACTCGCCCGTCAACCATCGTCGCGTCAAGATGATGCGGGCTCGTCACGACGTTGGCGATGATTTCGGTCTCCTGCGGATACGGCACCGACGGCTCGAGCACGCCGACAATCGTCGCCGGCCGATCGCTCAGCCGGACCTGTTTGCCGATGACGTTGGGATCGCTCTTGAAGGCGCTCGTCCAGAACCGGTAGGTGAGCACCGCCGCGCCGTCCGCCTTCGGCCCATCGTCGGCCGGCCCGAGCAGTCGCCCTTTCACCGGCTTGAGCCCCATCACATCGAAGTAGGAGCCGCCGACGACGCCCGCGCGAACCGTGCGCGGGTCGCCGAGGCCAATCATCGTGAACTCGATCGTCGAGAAATCGCCGAACGCGCTGAGCGACCTCACCGACGCCCGTAGATCCTTCAGCTCCGGGACCGAGAAGGCCGCGTTCGTCACCCCGATGCCCGGCGCGCTCTGCCGGATGTAGATGAGCCGCTCCGCCTCTCGGTTTACCAGCGGTCTCAGGAGCACGCCGCGCACGACGCTGAAGATCGCGGCGTTGGCGCCAATCCCCAGCGCGAGCGTGACGACGACGGTGATGGCCAGGCCCTTTGCTCGGGCAAGCGACCGAAGGGCAAAACGAAGGTCGGTGATCCAACTCATAATGCTCGTGCCGGACCCGTGATGGGCCCACTCACTCTCTTTCAGACACTAGTCGAAGGCCCCGCCGCGATTTCGACAGACCCGGCGGCTCCGCCCTACCCCTTCCGACTATAATGCGCCCGGCCAGACCCTTGTCCACCGATCCCGCTGGAGATCACATGAAGTTGACTCGTCAGGAATTCCTCACGACCCTCGGCGCCGTTGCCGTCGGAGCGCCCCTCGCTGCTGTTGCGCAGTCGCACGGACAAAAGCCGCCGACGCCGTCCGGTCAGAAGCCGCCGCAGACAGCGCGCCCTCGGCCGCGGGTCGACGAATCCACGGGCGAGATGTCCTTCGCGCAGTGCGGCGAGGACCTGATCGTCCACTACATGTTGTATTACATGCAGATACCCAAGATTACGTACCTGGACGTGGGAGCGCACGATCCCGTGGTGATCAACAACACCTACTACTTCTACAAGCGTGGTTTCCGCGGGGTCCTCGTCGAGCCGAACGTGGAGATGACCAAGAAGCTGCGCGCCGTGCGCCCGGGAGACACGACGCTGGAGGCGGGCATCGGCGTCACGCCCGAGCCTGCGGCTGATTACTACATCATGACGGAGTCCGCCTGGAACACGTTCTCGAAGGAGGAGTCCGAGCACATGACGCAGGTGACGGGAGGTCGCATCAAGGTGGAGCGTGTGATCCAGATGCCAATGCTCGACATCAACGAAGTGATGTCTAAGCATTTCGGCGGCCCGCCGACGTTCCTCTCCATCGACACCGAGGGTATGGACCTGGCTATCCTGAAAACCATCGACTTCAAGCGGTTCCGTCCCCAGGTGATCTGCGCTGAGACGCTGGTCGTCGGCACGCGGAAGCAGATTCCTGACATTGCCGCGTTCATGGAGACGCAGAATTACGTCGTCCGGGGCGGCTCGTTGGTCAACACGATCTTCGTCGATAGCGGCTTGATTACATAGCGCAGATGAGTGCGGTTCTGCCGCGGTGAACTGTATGTTGACTCCGCGCGAATTTGGCAGCGCCGGACCGCGGTGCCGGTAAACTCATCCGTTGTGAAACAGGAGTGATTCGGCCTCCAGCTGGCAGCAATCCGCGTCGCACGTGCCGTCGCAATTCGCCCTTTCTCAGGAGCTTCGAGTGTTGAAGAACTCTTCGCTGCTACTCGTCTGCCTGTTGCTTCCGCTCACGCCCGAGACCGACCACTACGTCCCCACGGTCGACGACCTGCTCAATATCCAGAGCGCGAGCGCCGCGCGAATTTCACCGGACGGCAAGTGGGTCGCCTACACGGTCACCACGACGGACTTCAAACAGAATGCGTACGTCACGCACGTATGGCTGGCGAGCACAGAGAACGGCCGCACCCTCCAGCTCACCCGCGGCGAGAAGTCCACCGGCGACCCGCAATGGTCGCCCGACAGCCAATGGCTCGCGTTCACCAGCGGCCGCGTTGGCGACAAGAGCCAGATTTTCGCTCTACATCCGGACGGCGGCGAGGGTGTCCAGCTGACGAAAGCGGAAAACGGGGTCACAGGCTACGCGTGGTCGCATGACGGCAAGCGCATCGCGTTTACCTCCAGCGACGCTGACAGCAAAGCGGCCAAAGACCGGCAGGAGTACCTTGGGGGGTTCGAGGTGGTCCGAAAGGAATACGACTTCTCACAACTCTGGACGGTGGACGTCGAGGAAGCGTTGAAAGTACCTATGCCCGGCACGCAACTCACAAAAGGGAAGGACTACACGATCGGCTCCTTCTCGTGGTCGCCAGACGACACGCGAATCG
>JBKPNQ010000308.1:0-34597 GCA_046732715.1 Acidobacteriota bacterium
CATCAGGTCCGCCGGAATCGCCCAGGTAGTTGCGCCACCCGAGCCAGACTGCGCCGGCAAAGCCGAGCACGAGGACCGCGGCGATGATGACAGACGGGCGGCCATTGCGACGCCTGCCCGGCGCATACCCCAGCGTCGCCAGAACGGCGTCTCCCTGGGCCGAACGTGTCGCGCTCGCGCGATCCGACGATTTCCGGCCCCGCCGCAACGAGTCGAAAAGCTGGCTCACTGGGTTACGAGCTGCGCGTCAGCGTAGCCAGGCAGCTGCCGCACACGCGACTGATCCTGCTTCGCCATTTCCAGTTCCCTGTACGGACCGACGAATACCTGGTGCCATATCCCGCGAGTCGCCGAGCTGACCCGCGCGCCGCGCGTGTGATAGCCAAGCTCGCTCAGCTGATCGATCAGCACTGCGGCTTCAGGCTCGTACCTGAACGATCCGACGAGAATCGAATACGTTTTGGTTTGAGCAGCCACCGGCTCGAGATTAGCCTGACGCGCCTCGACCGCGGCTTGCGAATCGACGGCCTGCGGCGTTGCTGGACCGCTGGTTCCCTTCATGCCCGTGGCCGCGGAGACTGTCGTCTCGCGCTCTGACGCGGGTGGCTGGGTACTCGGCCTCGGGGCCGGCTTGCCGGCGGTCACGCGAGCCTGAATCGTTGTCACCGCATACGTGATTGCCGTGGACAGCACTGCCGATATTGCGGCACCGACGGCAAACACGGCGGCGTGACGCCGGACTCGTTTGAAGATCGATTCGCTCGAGGGCACGAGGTCGACGCCCTTCGCGGCGGCGGCAACGAGTTCCGGGGTAATGCGGTTCGTCCGCGCCGAGTAACCGCCAAGCAGTGCGCGATCGCAGAGGAGATTGATCAATCGCGGAATCCCGTCCGTGTACTGGTGGACGAGGTCCAGCGCTCTGGGAGCAAAACTGACCGCAGCGCCGCCGCCCGCGATCGTCAGACGGTGCGCGACGTAGGCGGCCGTCTCTTCCCTCGTCAGAGGCTTCAATTCATATCGAATCGACACCCGCTGATCGAGCTGACGGAGTTCGGGCGAGCGCAGGAGATCCTTGAGATTCAGCTGCCCCACTAAAACGATCTGCAGCAGCTTCTCTCGATTCGTTTCCAGGTTGGACAGGATTCGTATCTGCTCGAGCACCTGCCGCGGCAGGTTCTGGGCTTCATCGATGATGAGCAGCGCTCCGGCGCTGAGCGGCAGCAACGACAACAGGAACTCATTCAGGGTCTCGATCAATTCCTGCTTGGTCACACCGGCAAGCCGGCCCCGCTTGATTTCCTCGCGTGAGACGACGCCGAAGTCCTGGAGAATGACCCGCAGGAGATCTTCCTCCGACAGAAATGGATTCAACACGAGCGCGGTGAAGGTCTTGCGATCCAGCTGTTCGAGGATGGCCCGGCACAAGGTTGTCTTGCCGGTTCCGATATCGCCGGTGATGACGACGAAGCCTTCTCGGCGGCGAATCGCATACTGCAGCAAGTCGAACGCGTTGGCGTGCGACTCGCTCTTGTAGAGGTACTTGGGATCGGGAGTCAGGCTGAAAGGCTTGTCGCTGAATCCGTAGTATTCCTCGTGCATGGGCTGCCTTTCTGTCGAATGCCTGGTCAGTGGGGCAATGCAGCGGATCGGACGATGGTTGGCGTCAGCAGAATCACCAGCTCGGAGCGCGTTGACGGCGTCGCGTGATCCACGGCCGCCGCCGATTCGGTCAGGAATCCAGAGAGCACGACGGTTTCGCCATCCAGAACCCGCACCACGGTGTCGGCTTCATTGACCCTGATTGCGGCCGACAATGACGCGCCGGTTCGCGACGAGTACGACGGGGACACGTGCATTTGCACGATGCCGTCCGCCGAAATCTGCGCGACCACGGTCAGGGTCAGCCCTTGGCCGCGCCGACCGGAAGAATCGGCGCTCGCGGGATCGTCTCCGAAACGCACGATCGCCGGCTCATTGTTCATCGCCAGCACCTGAGGCGATGCCATCGGGGTGACGACACCCTGCTGCGCAATGGCTTTTATCAGGGCTCCGATGTCCGTCGTCGCGACCGGCGCAGACGCAGTCGTCGCCGTGGACCGCACGCCGGTAGCGCTGCGGATCGCCGGGGTCCGCCAATCGATCGATCTGGCTCCGCCCTCGGGCAACGCGACTTCGAACACCTGCGCGTCGATCCGCACCTGACGCCCCGCGCGAAGCTGCACCGCTTCCACGTACACGCCGACCTGATCGAGCCGGTCAGCGTAATCGGTGACCTGGACGATGCCTGCGGTGCGATCCACGTGCATCCGACCGGATGTCGACAGCAGCGACTGAACGCCCTTTTCGAGATCGTCGAAGAAATCGGTATGCGTCGTGGATGACGAGGAGCCTGCTACTTCGCGCGTCAACGAGCGACGGGTGTTCGGGTAGTTGACGTTGAACAGCCGAGTGGAGGTCTTTCGCGGGAAGACCCGGATGAGCGTGCCCTGCACGTCGTAGTCGAGCCCGCGGGCGAAGAGGACGGCCTCGATGGCCTGACGCATCGTCAGGTCCTTCAGATCGCCGACGAACGTGGCCCCGGTCACCGCGCCGCCGTCGACCAGGCTGAACGGTGTGCCGTTCACCAGCAGCAGGAGCAAATCACCGAGTGGCATCGGACGCGAAATGGTGAGCGAGATGCGGCGTGGGCCATCCAGATTCGCGCCCGGCGGACGAGCGTCCACCGTCGTCGCTGGCAGCGGTGGAAGGTCTGCGGATCGCTGCGGTGCGCGTTGCACGGGGGGTGGCAGCTGCGCGGAAGCTCCCTGTAGCCTCGTCACAAAAAGAGCCGGAAGCTGCTTCGCCTCCATGGTCTCCTCCGGGGTCTGACCCCCCGCCTCCGGGGTCTGACCCCGCACGTCAGGCGGGACGACGGCGAGGATCAGCGCCAGCAGCAGCGTCCGTCCGGAGCAGTCGCGCATCAAGAAAAGTCCTTATTGCCCATGAAATTACATCAACGACTCAGATTCGCCTGCAATCTCACAGGACTGCACAGTTCTTCCGAGCGGAGTTTCGGTGCTAGAGGCGGCGAACTGTAGAGAGGATGGGGTCTGACCCCGTGCTGAGGATGGGGTCTGACCCCGCTGCCGAGGCTCGGATCTGAGCGCCAGAGAGGCTACACCCTATCCAGAGTGTTTGACCTAGCTGTTGACCCCACATATGCGGCAGGCGAACTTGTCGGTGTGTATTGATTCACGACCAGGGTCTGACCCCGGGACCAGGGTCTGACCCCGGGGGTCTGACCCCGGGGGGTCTGACCCCGGACGGGTCACTCTGGCGGGAGGATATCGACGGTTCCGGGCGGCGGTGGAGGTGGCGGACCGTCCTTCTTGAAAATCGCGACGCCGAGCAGGCCACCGAGCATCCCGAAGACCCCGCCGGCCACCAGGCTGACGCACATCTTGAAGGCGATCGCCATGGCGCTTGTCCCGCGCCCGCCAGCGCGCTCGACGACGTCGCGCATCTCGGCAGGGAAATCGGGGCTTGAGGCGACGCGCTCGAGGATATTCCGCATGAACGGGCCCATCGCGGCCTCTACGGGAATCGACAAGATCACCCCAATCACTCCGCCGATCACGCCGGCGAGCAGACCGACGAGCGCTCCCTCGGCGGACGTGATCGCGTATGGAGAGTTCTGCTGACGGAGGTAGACCGCAAGCACTCCGCCGACGATGACCCAGAGGCAGCAGCAGCAGTTGCCGGCACTGACGAATGGCAGGGCAGACAACACCCCGATCAGTAGTCCGCCGTACAGCGCTGGCTGCAGCCTGCCTGAATCCATCAGTCGTAATACTCCCGCCCGAGATGGGTGATGAGATCCTCGCCGCGCAGGAACCGCAGCGTGTTCTTCAGCTTCATCATCTGAATGAACAGATCATGCTCGGGGTATAACCCGGCCGCGTGCATCGGACTCTTGAAGTAGAAGGACAGCCATTCCTGGATCCCTTCCATCCCCGCGCGTTTCGCCAGATCCAGAAACAGCGCGACGTCGAGGACGATCGGCGCTGCAAGGATGCTGTCGCGGCAGAGGAAGTTCACTTTCAGCTGCATCTTGTAATTGAGCCAGCCGAAAATGTCGATGTTGTCCCAGCCTTCTTTGTTATCCCCCCGCGGCGGATAGTAATTGATGCGGACGACGTGACAAAGATCTTTGTAGAGCTCGGGGTAGAGATTCGGCTGGAGGATGTAGTCGAGCACCGACTTCTTGCTCTCCTCCTTGGTTTTGAACGACTCCGGATCGTCCAGCACTTCCCCGTCACGGTTGCCGAGGATGTTGGTGGAATACCAGCCTTCGACGCCGAGCAGCCGTGCTTTGAGTCCGGGCGCGATGATCGTCTTGATGAGCGTCTGACCGGTCTTGAGATCCTTGCCGGTCAGCGGCGAGCCGGTTGAATCGGCAAGCTCGATGAGTGCGGGAATATCCGCGCTGAGGTTGGGCGCGGCGTTCGCGTACGGAATCCCTTCCTTGATTGCCGCATACGCGTAGACCATGCTCGACGGAATGCTGTCGTCGTTCGCTTCGAGCGCTTTCTCAAACGCTGCGAGCGAGGCGTGGGCCGGTGACTCGGTGAGGAACACTTCGGTGCTGCCGCACCAGACCATGACGAGTCGATCGCATCGATTCTGCTCCTTGAACCGCCGCATGTCCTCGCGCAGCTGGTCCGCCAGGTCCTTCTTGTTTTTTCCCTTCTTGACGTTGGGTCCATCGAGGCGCTTCACGTAACGCCGGTCGAACACCGCGGGCATCGGCTTGATCGCTTCGAGCTCGGGACGAACTTTTGACAGCAGATCTTCTTCGAGCACACCGGCGGTCTTTGCCGCCTCGTAGGAGTTGTCTTCGAAGATGTCCCAGCCGCCGAACACGATGTCGCCAAGCGACGCAAGCGGAACAAAATCTTTGATGAGCGGTGAACGGCCCTCCGTACGTTTGCCGAGGCGAACCGTCCCCATTTGCGTCAGCGATCCGATCGGCGGCGCAAGGCCGCGGCGAACCGCGAGCACGCCGGCAATGGTGGTCGTACTGACGGCACCCATCCCGACCAGGAGGATGCCAAGTTTTCCTGTAGCAGCGTCAATCTTTGGCGGATTTTTCACAACCGAAAACTATATCATCGAGAACTCCATGGCCTGGTGGCTCAGGAAATCGACCAGTGAGTCGTTATCAGTGTCTATGGCGGGCGTCAAGCTTGGCGATCGCCTGCTCGTGGTCGGCTGCAGCGATCCGATGTTGATCGCGCAGCTGGCAAGCAAGACCGGCCTGACCGGACGCGCGGCCGCGGTGGATGCGCGCGAAAACGCGGTGGCCGCCGCGGCGGACGTCGCGGCACGCGAAGGTGCGTTGCTCGAAACCTTCACCGCGCCGTGGAACGCCTTGCCGCTGGAGGGCGACACATTCGACGTCGTCATCATCCGGGACGTCCTGCCGTACGTCGACGCGGCGAAGCGGGCCTGGTGCCTGGTGGAAGTGCATCGAGTGTTGAGACCGGGAGGCCGATGCCTCGTCATTGATGGATCCGCGAAGAAAGGGATCCTCCACGTCGGCCGAAGCGATGCCGTGCTCAGTGACTACGCCGCGGCCGGCCCGTCGGGAACGCTGCTGACGCACGGGTTCAAGGCCGCACGAGTCCTCGCCGAGCGCGAGGGGCTGGTGTTTGCAGAAGCGGTGAAGCCTGCCTAATTCGCGGTTCGCGGCGCGGGTCCACCTTCGCGGCTGGCACGGCTACGCCGCGACAGCCTTCGCACGAAATAGCCGCGAACGCTGGCTGAGAGCCCTAACAGGAGACTGGAAAGGACTGGAAACTAGAAACTAGTTACTCGCAACTCACCTCGCACACGTCAAGTGCCGCCCGCCGTCAATCGACACTGTTTCTCCCGTGATCCATGCGGCGTTTGGAGAAGCGAGGAAGAAGATTAGATCGGCGATTTCGTTCGGCTCACCCGGCCGTCCAATCGGATGCGTGGCTTTCGAATGTTCGAGGAACGCCGAGTAGCTCTCCTCGTTCATGCCCCCGCGCCGGTGGAGGTTTGAAATCACCACGCCAGGATTCACGGCGTTCACCCGAACGCCCCTGGCCGCGAGCTCCAGCGCCGCGCAACGCGTCAACTGATCGATCGCCGACTTGCTGACGCAGTAGGCGAGGACGCCGGGGAACGAGCGCAGCCCCGTGACGCTCGAGACGTTGACGATGGAGCCTTTCGACTGAATCAGAGCCGGAACCGCGGCGCGCATGAGACGGAATGGCGCACGCGAGTTGATGTCCATCATCGTGTCCCACTGTTCGTCGGTCGTCGTCTCAATGGTGCCGGACCCGATGATGCCGGCGGCGTTGACCAGCGTGGTCAACCCTCCGAACCTATCCAATGCCGTCCGAACAATCGTTTCCGCCGCCGAGGTCTCGGTGACGTCGGCGACCAGCGTGGCGCTGTTCCCACCTTGCTTGACGACGGCAGCGGCTACCTCATCCAGTGCCCTTGGGTCCCGGCCAACAACCAGCACCGACGCTCCCGCCCGGCTGAAACGCAGCGCTGTCGCCCGCCCTATCCCGCTCGACGCGCCCGTGACAATGACCTGCTGAACTGATGGCATTTGAGGGTTTTAGCACAGTTTCAGTTGCCGGTTCCGCAGATACCCGTCATGCTAGCCTCCGCACAATTCGAGCGAAGGCGGATGTCCCTTTTCCTTTGCTCTTGTCCCTTGAAGTGCACAGCCCGACGGCACGGCCTGACAACAGCGGTTTGGAATATCGGCCGAAAAACAGAAGGAGCCGTGTGGCGCGAGTGCGGCGGGCCCGGCAAGGGTTTTGCCCCTACCTCGCGACACGATCCATGTCCTCCGTCTCTGTCAGCGTCCCGGACGTCTTCAACCCTCGAGAAATCGCGGACGCCGCGGGAGTCCGCTCAGATGTCGTCCGGAGAATGATCGCGGAGGGTGGGATTGCCACGGTGGACGGGCAGTTCGTGGCAACCGCGGACGCCGTGCGGGCGGTGCGGATCCTGCGCGGGATCGCGGCCCCCAACGCGGATCGGCCGATTTTCAGCCAATCACACTCGGAACAGCGATCTCCGGGCGCGGCGTTCGCCGCGTCAGGAGCCGCTCACGCGGGCGCGGTGGCGCTGTTTGTCCTGTTGACGATGGGCGTCGCTGCTCCTACGGCGATTACCGTTTCCCCCATGCGCCTGGTTTTTCTGGCAACGCCGGGTCCGGGCGGGGGTGGAGGAGGCGGGGGGCTTAAACAGCCTCTTCCTCCGCCAAAGGCTCAGGTGAAGGGAGCATCGCTCGAGCGAAGTCCGGTTCCCAAGCCACGACCGGTCACGACGCGTCCCCCGGAACCGAAACCGAAACCGACACCTCCGCCACCAGCACCGGAGCCGGTTGCGAAACCGGTCGAACCGCCGCCGCCGGAACCACCCAAGCCGCTTCCGCAGGTGGTAGCGCCCGTCGCGCAGACAGCGCCCGATCCGGTTGACAAGGCTGGGGTTCTTGCCGACGCGAAGGATTCCGACAGTCATGGTCCTGGAACCGGTAACGGAGCCGGAACTGGTCAAGGCACCGGCATCGGGGAAGGCACGGGTTCAGGAATCGGCCCCGGTAGCGGCGGTGGGACCGGTGGGGGCCCGTATCGCCCGGGGGCAGGGATCACCCCGCCGGCGATCATTAAGGAAGTACGGCCCGACTACACCGAAGAAGCGCGGCGGCGGGGACTCTCCGGCGACGTCGAACTCGAGATCGTCGTCCGCGCGGACGGCTCTGTGAGCAATGTGCGCCTGCTGCGCGGCCTGGGCGGCGGCCTTGATCAACGGGCCATCGACGCGGTGAAACAGTGGCGCTTTTCGCCGGCCAGGCGTTTCGGCACTCCGGTTGACGTGATGGTTGAAGTCGCGGTGGAGTTCAAATTGAGATAGGAATCAGTCTCCAGTTTCCAGCTGGAGGAAAAGAGGAAAGGAACCGGAAACTGGCAACTGGTAACTGGCAACTGATATGGACACAATACTGATCGCCGTAACCGCGATTGCGCTGGCGCTGACGGCCACGATGGTTGTCATCCTGGTGACGGTGCTTCGTCAGGAACGGGCTCGTTCTGAAGCGCGAGTCGCAGCGTTGAGCGCGATGGCGGCGGACGCGATCGAGGATCGCCCGGAGCCGATGCCTCACGAAGTGTTGCATCATGGGCCGACGCGCCGCGTCGTAGCCGCGCCACGACCGGAACCCACCGTGACACCCGTTCCGCAGTTTTCGGAAACGCCAGTCGTTGACGACGTCGACGATCTCGAGATCCGCGAGGGCGTTAGCGGCGTCTCGCATCTCTTCGCCGACCCCGAGCCGCCGTCTCCCTGGGGACGACGATTCGTGGTGATTGGCTGCCTCGCTGCGCTGGTGCTCGCGATCGGCATGACGCTGGTGTTCAGCCGGGCGCGATCGTCATCGACCGACGGAAGCGCGAACGCGGCGCAGACAGCGCCGGCCGCGGCAGGGGTGCCGCTGGCATTGTTGTCGCTCAAGTACTCGCAGGAAACAGATCGGCTGGTCATCAGCGGCATGGTGCAAAATCCACGGGGAGCGGCACCGCTGTCCCACGTTGTGGCCGCGGCATTCGTGTTCGGTCCAGACGGCACATTCCTTTCGAGCGGACGCGCACCGCTGGACTTCATCACGTTGACGCCGGGCGAGGAGTCGCCGTTTGTCGTCAACGTTCCGGTTACCGGACAGGTCACCCGCTATCGCGTTGGGTTCAGGACCGAGGACGGGCGCGTGCTGCCGCACGTCGACAAGCGCACGCCTGAGGCACTCGCCCAGAAATAGGGATCCCGTTATGGCACGCAGAAAGTCTCTTGCGCTCGCGATGGTCGCCGCCGCTGTCGTGATCGTGTGCGCGCATCCGTTCGCGCGCCAGAACCCGAGCAGTCAGCAGCCGCAACAGGGTGGTCAGCAGTCGGGCTCCGGCGAGCAGGCATTCCACTTTCGAACCGGCGTCGAGCTGATCAACGTCACGGCCACCGTCACGGACGCGAACGGTCGGTTCGTGTCGGGGCTGCAGAAGGAAGACTTCCGCGTCTACCAGGACAACGAGCCGCAGACGGTAACGCACTTCAGTAATGAACGTGTGCCGGTCAGTCTCGGGATCCTGCTGGACACGAGCGGCAGCATGGCCGGCGAGAAGATGGTTGCGGCGCGAGAAGCGCTCAACAGCTTCCTCGACCTGCTCAACGATCCGGACGACGAGGTGTTTCTCTACCGGTTTAGCAACTATCCGGAGCTGGTCGAGGGATGGACTCGCGACAAACGTCGCGTGAGCAACGAACTCGGGCGCATCCAGGTGCACGGCGGCACCGCACTCTACGACGCCGTTGCCGAAGCTGTCCCGCTCGCGCAGGCCGGCCATAACCGCAAGAAGGCGCTCGTGATCATCTCCGACGGAAACGATACCGGCAGCCACACCGACATCAACTCGGTCAAGCGGTTGATTCGCGAGACTGAAGTGCTCGTCTACGCCGTCGGCATCGACACGCAGACGACGGAGTGGGGATTCAACCCGACGCGGCTCAGCATGCGCATGCAGCGGCGGCCGCGATTCCCCGTACCGTTTCCCTTCCCCATGCCGGGCGGACGTAATCCACCGCCGTCGAATCCGCCAACGTTTCCGGGCCCCACGACCCGCGGAAATCGCGGGATGGACGACCGGGTCAATGTCGGCGCCTTGCGGGAAATCACGGACGACAGCGGCGGACGGACCGAGATCGTGCGCAGCACGCGCGACCTGAATCCGGCGACGACGGGCATCGCCGACGAGCTGAGCCGACAGTACTATCTCGGTTATCCGGCCAGCGGCCCGAAGGACGGGAAGTGGCACGCCATCCGCGTCGATATGCGGAATGCCGGCTATCACGTGCGCGCGCGTCGCGGATTTATCGCAACGCCGTGAAAACGATTGGTGAATTTGTGAATTGGTGAATTCGTGAATTCGTGAATGGGCCGCCGCCCGGGGGCGCGGCTCAGAATCGGTCAATCCGCCGACGCCCTAATTCGCCAATCCACCAGTTCACCAGTTCACCGATTCGTCATCCCCCACGCTAGAATTCTGCGTGCACCTTTATGGGGCCGCCGTCGGCCTGAGTGTCCTGGGGAGCTTCGGCGGCCTGCTCGCGGCGTCAGTTTTCCTCCTGCTGGGTGATTCCGTCCGCATCCGGGTGGTACCGTGGGCGATCAGCTACGCCGTCGGTACGTTGCTGGGTGTGGCGCTGCTGGCGTTGCTGCCGCAGGCGCTCGACCGTTTGCCGCCCGCCAGGGCGCTTGGCACACTGCTCGTCGGCGTGCTCGCCTTCTTTTTGCTCGAGAAGCTCGTCATCTGGCGACACTGCCACGACGCACAGGAATGCGAAGTGCACACGAGCAGCGCGGCGTCGCTCGTGATCGTTGGTGACGCGTTTCACACGTTCGTCGATGGCGCAGTGATCGCGGCCGCCGTGGTGACGTCGATTCCACTCGGTATCACCACGGCGCTTGCGGTCGCGACGCATGAGATTCCGCAGGAGGTTGGCGATGTGGCGATCCTGCTGCGTGCGGGGTTTTCGCGCGGACGCGCGTTTCTCCTGAATCTGCTCTCGGGCATTGGCGGCATCCTGGGCGCCGCTGGCATGCTGATGGCGTCGAAGTCGCTCCCTGACCTGCTGCCCTACGTGCTCGCGTTCGCGGCGGGCAATTTCCTCTACGTCGCCATGTCCGATCTGATTCCGGACCTGCATCGCGGCGGCCTGGAGGGCGGTCCATTCCGGCAGCTGCTCCTCATCGGCGCCGGAATCCTGACCATCGTGGCGTTGTAGGGAACTATCGAGTACCGGGATCCGAGGTTCGCCTGCCGGAGCATCCAGGACCATGGATCCCGGATCACGGCACACGACAGTCCCCGTCTCAGGACAGCCGAACCATCAACGCACGAGAACCGCCACGGATTCCGCGCCATTTCGCGTGATCTGCGTGGCACTGCCTTTGCCTTTTCCTTCAGTGCCATGAAACACCGGCGTGCCTGCCGGGGATCGCACGGAAACGTGACGGCCGGAGGTTAGGAAGCCATGAAAGTCAGAAGTTCAATCGCTGCCATTGTCGCGGGCCTGTTGATGCTGGCCAGCAGCGCGTTCGCCCAGGATCGGCGTGATGTCCGCGTGGCGGAAGACGTCGCGCACTCCATCACTGGATACACGCGACTCACAATCTTTGACGACATCAACGCCACCGTAGAAAACGGGATGGTCGCACTCACAGGGAAGGTCACCATGCCGTACAAAAAGGACGATCTGGAAAGACGGATTGCGAAACTAGACGGCGTGCGCAGCGTGCGCAACGAGATCGGCGTGCTACCGGTCTCACAGTTCGACGACGAGCTGCGGTATCGGGTCTCGCGCGCAATCTACGGTAACCCCACGTTCTGGAATTACGCGGCGATGGCCAACCCGCCCATCCACATCATCGTCGAAGGTGGCCACGTCACGCTGGCGGGCGTGGTGAACAGCAATGTGGAGCGGATGCTGGCACGATCGCTCGCGACCGGACTCGGTGAGTTGTCAGTTACCAACGCGCTGAAGACGGACGCGGAGGTCAAAAGCGAGTAACCGCAACTCAGGAGGCGGTCCGCAAGGGCCGCCTCCCTTCCTCGACTGAACGCTCACCTCCTCGGGCTTCCATGCCGCTGACCTACGCATCGGCAGACGACATTCATCTCTCTGATCGCACGGCATCATGCGTCATTGCACATCGAACATGCGGATTTCGGCCGGTTGCGCGCCGCGGTGTGGCACGGCAAGAAACAGCTTGCTGAGTTCAGGGACGTAGAGACCCGTACGCGCACCGGGTGCGGTCAGCAGCTTTTGAAGCAGCGAGTAATGGTTGGCATCCTGCTGAGCGAGCACGGTAATGAAGCCTTCACCACCGATGATATAGAGGCGCTTCCTCGTCGCATCGTAGAACAAATCGTCGGTGTCGCCGACGATGTCAGCGGAGGCGACGTTGGCGCCCGACTCCGTGTCGTACACGAGCAGCTTCGCTGGCCGACGACAGCCGATGAACAGCCGGTGATTCGGTTCATCCAGCGCCATCGGATAGTTCGCACCCGCAGCAGTGACGGGCCATCTGGCCGTGACCGTTTGCGTGCTGCGATCGACGACCGCGACGTGCCCGGCGGACGGGACGTTGACGAAGATTCGAGGTCCGGCGCTCTCGAGTTGAAACGATTCCGGGTGTCCGGCGAGCTTGACGTCTCCGACTGCTTTTCCGTCGGCATCCATGACCGCCAGCGAACCGTTCCCATATCCAACGTAGGCACGACCCGCTTTCGAGTCGTAGCGGACGTTGTCCGCATCACCCGAAGTCTTCGATGTGTGGACGACGGCCAGCGTGACGCCGTCGTAGAACACGGTCGAACCATCATCACCGTTCGCGACGACGACCCGATTGTGATCAGGGAGAAATCGGATGCCTTGCGGTTCATGCAGGCCGGTAATCGATTTGCTGACACGCATGGCGCTGATATCGATCACTTCCATGGTGTTGTTGCCTAGGGCTGCGACGAAAAGGCGCTTTCCGCTGACGTCCGCGGCCAGATGGTCGATGCGGCCAGTCACGCCGGGCAACGCAATTGTCCCGGCGGCACGGAGCGGCTCCGACCGGGTCTGTGCTGCGTGAGAAACAAGAATCGCAGCGACGATTACGAACGCGATGCGCATCGGCATTTCCTTTGGCTGCTGTAAGTGCCTGCTCGCCGAGTCAATACTAGTTCTTCCCGATGTTTTCTTCGTTCCTTCGTTGTGACCCTCGTCATCTTCGCGACCTCCGTGCCACACAATTTTCACGGCGAAATCTTCCGGATTTCAACCTTGTTCTCCCGCGTGGATCTAAGATGTCGAACGAATGTGCGTCGAGACTCCGTCATGAAGCCGCGACTCGCCCTCATCGCGCTTGCGCCGGTGTTTGCGGTTTCGCTCGTCGCGCAGCAGACGCCGGCGCCACAAGCATCTCAGCCCCAATCTCAGGTGCAGGGTCGGGGACAGGGCCGGGGCCCGGCTGCCGGCGGAGGACGCCGTGGCGCAGCGCCCCAGCGCGACGTCACGACTCTCGCGGGAAGCGGCGTGATTGCCGGTCGCGTGGTGGCCGCCGACACAGCGAGAGCCCTTCGCCACGCGCGGGTGGTTGCCGCCGGCGGGGGACGCCCTCACGCCGCGAGCACCGATGAGCAGGGGCGTTATCGAATCACCGGCCTGACAGCCGGAACCTACACCGTTACCGCGGCGAAATCCGGGTTCGTCGATGGCGCGTTCGGCCAGCGTCGATCGTCGGGCACCGGCACTCCCGTCGAACTAGCCGACGCACAACAAGCCGCCAATATCGACATCAAACTTGCGCGCGGCGGCGTCGTCACTGGTCACGTGCTTGACGAAGAAGGCGAGCCGCTCGCTCGCGCGGTCGTAACCGTCCTGCGGCAGCAGTATGTGCGCGGGCAGAAACAACTGGCCCCGGCCGGCAGCGATCAAACCGACGATCGCGGTCAGTACCGTGTGTTCGGCCTCTCCCCTGGCGACTACTTCGTGAGCGCAGCCGCCGGTGGCGTCGAGCAGGGCTTTCGTCCGGCCTTGGGGGATGTCGGCGGCTCCCAGCCGGCGGAGACCAGCGGCTACGCGCCAACCTATTACGCCGGCGTCACGAGCGCGACAGACGCGACCAAGGTCAAACTCGCAGCAGCCCAGGAAATCACCGGCATCGATTTCCAGATTCAGGTGGTGCCGTTCGCGACGGTGAAGGGCGTGGTGATTGGCGGCTCTGCCACGGTCATGCTCGTGTCGGATGAAGCTGGCGGCGGCCTGGTGGGCCCGGGAGGACGCGGTGGCGGCGGACGCGGTGGACTTGGCCCGATGATGGGTGGCGGCGGGCTTCGCGCCGTCACGCGATCCGACGGCAGCTTCTCCATCGCCAACGTCACGCCCGGCAGGTACATGATCATCGCGCGCGCCGACGGTGGTCCGAATGGGCCGTCGCGCACGGCGATGCAACCACTCGTCGTTGCTGGCGAGGAAGTGAACGTCGCCTTGAATCCGTCGCCTGGCGTTCAACTCGGCGGGACGATCACATTTGAAGCCGCCGGCAGTCCGCCGACCAGCGGATTTTCCGGCTTTCGAATCATGCCGGTACCGCTTGGGGCGGTTGCGGCCCTTCCGGGCGGGCGCGGCGGGCGGCCTGGCGAGACCACGCAGAACGGTCAGTTCACGATTTCGGATGTGACGCCCGGGCTGTACAGCATCCGCGCAACCGCGCCGCACGGATGGGCGATGAAAGCAGTGTTCCTCGACGGTCGCGCGGTCACGGATACGCCGATCGAGGTCAAGTCCGAGAACCTGACCGGGCTGAACGTGATCTTCACGGACCGGATCAGCAGCCTCAGTGGCACCGTCCACGACGTTCGTGGCAGTCCGATCGCCGACATCACCGTCATCACCTTCCCCGCCGACGATCGTCTGTGGATGCCGCAGTCGCGCCAGATTCTGACCGCGCGCACCGACCAATTAGGGGCGTACAGACTGGCGTCAATTCCGGCGGGCGACTACCTGGTGATCGCGCTGGACGACGTTGAATCGGGTGAATGGTTCGATCCGGCGTTCCTCGATCGGATTCGCGGTCGTGCGACAAAAGTCAGGATCGAGGAAGGGGAACAGCGCACGCAGGACCTCAAGGCGCCAGTGATGTAGTGGACGCGCCGTCACGATTGGGTGCCTGACATCGGGGCATCTCGGGTTCCGTTGCGATCACGGCCTGACAGCCGCGTCCCGGGCGCCCTTCCTGATCGTCAGCCAGATGATCAGACCGAGCACCCCGACCGCGGCCGTGAAGGCGCCGGCAAACAGCCATAACGTTCGATAGAGAATCGACTGGCTATCGAGCTCCACCCGGATGTCGAGCGGAACACCATCGAGACGATCGGTCAGATGCTGCTCCCACGCCAGGATGTTTCCACGCTTCGTCGCGTTCGCTTGATTCGTATCCAGGTCGCGCGAGTTGTGCGAGAGGATTCGGCTGGGAAGGTGCAGGCGGAAGGCGACGATCTCGGACCCGTTCCAGCCAACATTCTGAAGCGTGCCACGCTTGAAGGCCGATGCGCCGATTTTCTGTTCGAAGACGTGATGTCCATGTTCAACGGTCAGGTCGTAGCGCGACCACGAGAACGGTCCAGCGTCGCTCAGCTTGCGAACGTCAGGCACCTCCATCCGAATCTGCACGAAGCGGCGGCCGGCACGCCGCCACGGCGGACTGACGCGCGTGACCTCGGTCACCGGAGACTGATAGGCGGCGCGGATTCGGTTCAGATCGAGTCGTGTGGCGGGGTTGAGATCGAGGTCGATGCCTCGCAGGGCCACGACTGCCGGAAGCGACGTGTTGACCACCAGCGTCGCCGATCCATCGAGTGAAAGGTAGAGGTCTTCTTCGTATTCGTACTGTCTTCCGAGTATTCCTCCTCTGCACGCCGCGGCACCGACCGCGGTGATGCCGAGTACGAACAGCAGGACCGCGCGCACCCAAAGCGACATTCCTCGAATGATATACTGAATGTTTGCTTCACCCCGACGCTGATCAGTGCGCTCGGGTGCCAGCGGCACGTGTCGCGCGCGACTCCCGACCATGTCCCAGCGAGTCTTTCTCATCGACGGCAGTTCGCAGATGTACCGCGCGTATCACGCGATGCGCGGCTCCGGGCTCACCGGTCCCGGCGGACGATCCACCCATGCCGTCTACATCTTCGTCACGATGCTGCGGAAGCTGATTCAGGATCATCATCCGCAGTACATCGCGGCATCGTTCGATCTCGCGGGCCCGACGTTCCGCTCGGACATGGCGACCGATTACAAGGCGAATCGTTCACCGATGCCGCCGGATCTGGCCGAACAGATCCCGTGGGTCCACGAGGCGTGCGAAGCGATGGGGGTTCCGATCCTCACCTATCAACGATTCGAGGCTGACGACGTGATCGGAACGCTGGCATCTCGTGCCGTCGAGCAAGGCTTCGACGTCGCGATTGTCACCGGCGACAAGGACTTCTTTCAGCTCGTTCACGACGGCATCAAGGTCTACAACCCACGCGAGGACGGCACGTGGTACGACGCCACCGGCGTGAGGGAGAAGTTCGGCGTCGCACCCGAACAGGTCGTCGACGTGCTCGCGCTGATGGGCGATTCCATCGACAACATCAAGGGGGTGCCGGGAATTGGCGAGAAAGGCGCCCGCGATCTCATTGCCACCTACGGATCGCTCGAGGCGCTGCTGGCGCGCGCTGCGGACGTGTCGAACAAACGGTACCGGGAAGGGCTACTCGCCCACGCCGACGATGCGCGGCAGAGTCGCGAGCTGGCACGCATCCGCACGGATGTCCCGGTGGAATTCCACGCCGACGCGGTGCGATATCGCGGCGTGTCGCGCGAGCGGTGCTTCGAACTCTTTACCCGCCTCGGATTCCGTACGCTGGTCATGGACTACGCGCCCGACGCGCAGTCGATCGGCAAGGACTACACCATCGTGCGGACCATCGAGGGCGTGCGCGAGCTGGCGGCGCAGCTTCGGAGTGCGGGACGCTTCGGGTTCCGGGTGCTGCCGGATCAGCCCTCCGCGATGCGCAGCGGTATCGCGGGCATTGCCGTTTCAATTGGCCCGCGTCAGGCGCGGTACGTGCCGCTCACGGAACGAACCGCTGATGGCGATCTCTTTGGTTCGGCGGCAGCGAGTGACACGGACCGTGTGGAGGTGGCAGACGCGCTGGCGGAGCTGAAGGGCGTCTTCGAGGATCCGGCTATCGCCAAAGTCGGTCACGATTTGAAATTCGACGACATTGTCCTCGAGCGGCATGGCATTGCGCTCGCCGGCCTCGAGACCGACACCATGCTCGCCAGCTACCTGCTCGATGCCACTCGCTCCTCGCACGTGCTCGAGGAGCTGGCGCTCGAGCACAGTGGGTACAAGGCGCTCAACGAGGAGGATCTGTGCGGCCGTGGAGCGAAAGCCATTCCGTTCGCACAAATCGCGGCTGAGGACGCCCTCAATTACTCGGGTGAACGCGCCGACCTGGCGCTCCAGCTTTCAGAAACACTGCGCGGGTTGCTTCGGCGTGAACAGCTGGAAGAGCTCTATCTTGCCCTGGAGATGCCGCTCATCCCCGTGCTCGTCGCCATCGAGCGAGCCGGCGTGCGGGTGGATGTCGCGACCTTGGCGCACCAGTCAACGCGGGTCGAACGGGAGCTCGCGTCCAGGAGCGCCAGCATCTTCGAGCTGGCCGGCGCGGAGTTCAACATCAACTCACCCAAGCAGCTCTCCGAGATTCTGTTCGACAAGCTCCAGCTGCCGGCGCTGAAGCGCAACGCGAAGACCAAGACGGCATCAACCGCGGTAGAAGTCCTCGAGGAGCTGGCGCTCACCCACGATCTGCCACGGCTCATCCTGGAATGGCGCGCGCTGCAAAAGCTAAAGGGCACGTATATCGACACGCTGCCGCTGCTCGTCAACCCCGATACCGGCCGCGTCCACACCTGCTTCAATCAGGCCGTCGCCGCGACCGGCCGGTTGAGCAGCAGCGATCCCAATCTGCAGAACATCCCGATCCGAACCGAGCTCGGCCGCGAGATCCGCCGCGCGTTCGTCGCCGAGCCCGGGCACGTGCTCATCTCCGCCGACTATTCCCAGATCGAACTGCGGGTTTTGGCCCATCTGTCCGGAGACGAGGCGTTGATCGACGCCTTCCGGAAAGGCGAGGACATTCACGATCGGACGGCGCTAAAGGTTTTCGGGACCGAGAGCGGACTGAGCGAACACGAGCTTCGCCGCCGGGCGAAGATCATCAACTACGCGCTGCTCTATGGAAAGACCGCCTTCACTCTGGCCAAGGACATCGGCGTACCGCAGCAGGCGGCACAGGAATTCATCAACGCGTACTTTGCCGGATTCCCATCAGTTCGGAAATTCATCGACGGTCTGCTGGAGAACGCCCGGCAGACCGGGGTCGTGAAAACGATGTTCGGGCGGCGACGGCTGGTGCCGGAACTGACGAACCGGAACGGTCAGATTCGCAGCGCCGCCGAGCGCGAAGCCGTCAATATGCCGATCCAGGGTACCGCCGCCGACATCCTGAAGCGGGCGATGATCGACGTCCACCAGGCGTTGCCCATGCTCGCAGGTGGACGCACACGAATGATCCTGACCGTCCACGACGAGTTGTTGTTCGAGGCGCCAAAGGACACGGCGGAAGAATCTGCAGCGGCGCTGCGCGAGATCATGGAGCAGGCCGTTCCACTCCGCGTCCCGCTCATCGTCGACGTCGGCATCGGCGAGGACTGGAAGGCGGCCAAGAGTTGATCGGGGTCAGGGTCAGCGCGCCCAGCTGATCTTGAAGGCTTCCCATTCGGCGATCATGCCGGCAAGCGCCTGGTTGTGATCCCTCACCGCGAGACGAGCCGCGCGATCCGGCAGGATTCCCTGCGACACGAGGCGGTCGAGCTCGCCACGCAACGCGACGCCGCCGTCGCGGGCCATGATCGCCCGAACCCAGGCGGCTGTCGCTTGGTCCAGTGCGCGCTCGGGATCGCCGCTGCCGCGCGCCGCCGCGGCCAGCCAGTAACCGGCCGGCGTCGATCCGGCGTCTTTCGCGATCTCGGCGGCCATTCGATCGGACACGCGACCGTAGATCTCTTCGCGCTCGCCGACCGGGCGGGTTTGTGCCTGACGATGGACCGACGTGGCCCACCAGTCGAGTACGCGCTCGTGCGCGCTGGGGCCGAGCGCCTCTGAATCGTCCAGCACCGACTCGAACAGATCGGCCGCGGCACCGAACCGGTCGTCCAGGTACAGCGCTTCGGCCAAACCAATTGACAGCTCGATGCGCTCGCGGGTGTCGAGGCGACTCGTGTCGACCGCGCGCAAGGTCGCAATCGCGCCGGAGAGATCCGCGGCCGCTGGCGTGCGGCGATAGCGTTCGAGCAGAATTCGCCCGAGCACGACATGCGCACCGTCGGCGAAGGCCGGCGTTCGCGCGGCCTCACGCGCCGCCTGTTCGGCCGCATCGTATTGCCCCTGGTTGTACAGCCGCCGCGCGTCCGACAAGGCATCGGCGGCCAACACGGGCGTGGCCGCCAACGCGACGACGACGACAATCGAAAGGCCGAGCTGACGCATTCCGGCATCGTAACACACCCGAATGAATCCGCTAACCGCCTGATAAATCAATCGGTTACTCGTTCCTCTTTCGGTCCTGATGCTATAATCTCCATTCGATGGCGCAGCCGACCATCGTGCCCCGAGCCGAACACACGATCTCGCGCCGCGACGTCGATCCCGACGCGCTCAAGGTGCTTTACCGGCTTCACGAGCATCACTACATCGCGTATCTGGTTGGCGGCAGCGTCCGCGATCTGCTTTTGGGTCGCCGGCCCAAAGATTTTGACATCGGCACGTCGGCGCACCCGCACCAGGTCAAGAAACTCTTCCGCAACTGCTGGATCATCGGCCGGCGTTTCCGTCTGGCGCACGTCAAGTTCGGAACCAAAACGATCGAGGTCGCGACGTTTCGACGTCACGTGGAGGCCTCGCCGATCACGCCGGAGATCGATGCGGCTGACGCGACCGAGAGCGCCGCAAACGCGGCCGCTGGTTCTGATGCGCAGAAACGTCGCGCCGACGATCACCTGATTCATCGCGACAACACCTACGGCACGCCCGAAGAAGACGCGTTCCGCCGCGATTTCACGGTCAACGCGCTCTTCTACGACATCGGCACGTTTTCCATCATCGATTACGTCGGCGGCCTCGACGATCTCGACGCACGGCTCATCCGCTGTATCGGCGATCCCGAGGTACGTTTCCTCGAAGACCCCGTGCGCATGCTCCGCGCGGTCGTGCTCGCGGCGCGATTGCAGTTCTCAATCGACCAGCCCATCCTGGAAGCGATCGCCGTTCATCGACACGAAATCGCCCGCAGCGCGCCGGCGCGGTTGATCGAGGAGTACTACAAGATCTTGCGATCGGGTCACGCGCGGGAAGCGTTCAAGGAACTGCGTGCCACTGGCCTCTTGAAAGCGATCACGCCCGAACTGGCTGGCGCCTCCGAGTCCGTCTGGCAATCGATCGGCGCGCTCGATGCGTATCGCGCGCGATTCGAGGCGGCGCCTGATTCGCTCACCAATGCGATCCTCGCCGGTACGCTGCTGTATCCGCTGGGGCTCATCGGGCGGCGGCGGTTCTCAGCTGATGCGCTCGAACGTCGCGTCGATCTGGGAATGCTGCCGATCGCACGAAGAGATGTCGAGCGTCTGCAGCAGATGCTGGCGCTGCAGTCGCGCCTGCTGGATATCCAGGCTTCGACGCGCACTCAACGAGCGCTGCTTCATCGCGCCGTGCTGCCTGAAGCGATCACGTGGCTCGAGATTCACGGCGATCGTCCGGACGTCGTCGCTCACTGGCGAGCGCTTCAGGTCGAACCGCGAGAACATGCTCACCCGGAGTCGGGCGAAACCACCGCAACCGTTACGCCTTTTCCTCGACGCCGCCGGCGACGGCGTGGACGGCGCCGCGGGAGAAATGCTGAATTCTGATTGCTCATTGTTGATTGCTGATTGCAGCGCCCAATCGACGATCAGCAATCAGCATTCAGCAATGCGTCAGGGATTCGCCACAAACTTGTAGCCGACGCTGCGAACCGTTTGCAGATGCTTCGGCCGAGCCGGCTCTTTTTCGATATGACGACGGAGCCGGACGATGAAATTGTCGATCGCGCGCGTGTCCGTATCTTCTCGGACCCCCCACACGTCCTCGAGCATGGCTTTGCGGGACACCGCCTTCCCTTCGTGGGCGACGAGATAGCGCAGCAGATTGGCTTCCATCAACGTCAGCGTCAGCGTGCGCTCGCCGAAGCGTAATTCCAGCGCGTCGAAATCGATCGTCTTGCCGGCGAAGGTGTACTGGTCCTGCGCGCGGCGCAGCCAGCCGGAGCGGCGCAGCAGGCCGCCAATTCTGGCAAGCAGGATGGCGAGCTCGGTCGGCTTTGGCAGATAGTCGTCAGCGCCGGCGGCGAATCCCTTCAACACGTCCTCGGGGCGTCCGCGCGCGGTCAGGATCAGAACGGGAACGAAGAACCGATCGGCGCGCAGCTCGGACACCACGGCAAAGCCGTCTTTCCCAGGCAGCATCACATCGAGCACGACGAGATCGAACGGACGATGTCCGGCGCGAATCATGTCCAGCGCCCCCTCGCCGGTGTCCACGACTTCAGCCTCGTAGCCTTCCGCTTCCAGATTGAATCTGAGGCCGTCCGCCAGGTGAAGCTCGTCTTCGACGATGAGTACCCGCTGCATCGTCAGGCTCCGGGGGCCTTCGGCAACAGGATGGTGAGCCGGCTGCCCTGGCCGGCGCCGGCGCTCTCGGCGAACGCCCGCCCGCCGTGATTGCGGGCCACAGATCGCACGATGAACAGCCCGAGCCCGCTGCCCTTTGCCCTGACCGCGCCCAGAGCAGGCGTGCGATAGAACCTTTTGAAGATCCGCTTCAGCTCGGTTGACGAAATTCCAATGCCTTGATCGGCAACGCGCACGGCGACACGATCGTCTCCCAGGTTCTCGAGCTCGACTTTCACGCGAATGTCAGATGTCGAGTACTTGATCGCGTTGTCGACCAAATTCCAGACGGCGGCCTTCAGCTCATCGACGTTCCCGAGCACCACCGTGGTGCCTGGCGCGTGATTCTCGAACGCCAGCGCTGTGGCATCGAGGTGAAACCGCATCCGGGCCAGCTCGACGCACTCGCGGGCAACATCGCCGAGATCGACGCGGCTCCTCGCCTCGCGCCGGAATCGCGACCGCGCGCTGCCGGCGCGCAGGACCTGCTCGATGGTATGGAGCAATCGATCGCTGTCCTCGAGCATGATGCGATAGAACTCGCGGCGCTTGTCGGCATCGAGCTCGCGCGTTTGCAGAGTCTGGAGATAGAGGCGAATCGAAGCCACCGGCGTCTTCAATTCGTGGGTCACGGCATTGAGAAAGGAATCGTGCTGTTCGTTCTGGCGAATCTCGCGAACCAGGAAGATCGTGTTCAGCACCATGCCGGCGATGATCAACAGGAAGAGGACGACGCCAAGTATCGCCAGAACGCCCATCCGCCAGTTGAGGACGACCCAGCTGATGTTGAGCGTGACGGCAATGGCTACGAGGCAGATGCCGAACACGGTGAAGAAGATCACCTGACGTCGGCGGCCGGTAATCATGGAAAAAGAATAGCGTAATTGCTGATTTTCGATGGCTGATTGCTGATTGAAAGAAAAAGGGCCGAACGCACACGCGCTCGGCCCAAAATCAGCTATCAATAATCAGAAATCAGCAATCAGCAATCCTCATGCGGCTTCCTCCTCGGGCAGCCGCCTGGTGATCTTTGCCACCCTGAGATCCCGGACGAGGCCGACGGCGTTGAACAGCTTGAGCGTGATCCAGCTGATGTCGAATTCGTACCAGGCGAGGCCGTGACGAGCGGACACCGGATGGGCGTGGTGATTGTTGTGCCAGCCCTCACCAAACGTCAGCAGTGCCACCCACCAGCTGTTGCGAGAGTCGTCGCGTGTCGTGAAGCGTCGCGTGCCCCACATGTGGGTGGCTGAGTTCACGAGCCAGGTGCCGTGGAGACCGAAAACGACCCGCAGGAAGATGCCCCAGAACACGAGAGGCCAGCCGCCAACGGCGAGCAGCACGAGTCCCACCGTCACGAGCGGCACATAGTGGTACGTGTTCAGCCAGCGATAGAACGGGTCGGCGCCAAGATCGGGTGCGTACTTCGCCATCAACGCCGTGTTGTTGTGATGGGTATCGCCGAAGAGAATCCAGCCCATGTGCGCCCAGAAGCCGCCGTCGCGCGGCGTGTGCGGATCGCCGTCATGATCGGAGTGCTGATGGTGAACGCGGTGGGTGGCGACCCAGAAGATCGGGCCGCCTTCCAGCGTCAGCGTGCCGCAGACCGCCAGAAAGTACTCGAACACTTTTGATGTCTTGTACCCTCGATGCGTGTGCAGGCGGTGGTAGCCGAGGCTGATGCCGAACCCGACCGCCAGCCAATGCAACGCCACTGCGACGAGGAGGTTGGTCCAACTGAAATAGAACAGGGCGACAACGGCCAGGAGGTGAAAGATCACCATCACCGCGGCGGTGATCCAGTTCATGGTCGAATACGAATACTCGGGACGGACGGAAATGGTCTGTGTGCTCACTCGGACTCCTCGACGACGAATAACAGAACCTCAACGGTAGCAGGTTTGCGAGGAGTCGTTTGTAAGACTTCTGTACCCTCCTAAGTCGTTGTCGCTTTTATGCTTAGTTATCCATTGCGACGCTGGAACTCGGACATGAACTGGACCAGAGCATCAATTCCCTCCTCGGGGAAGGCGTTGTAGATCGAAGCGCGTAATCCGCCGACGGATCGGTGCCCCTTCAAGCCGTCCAGGCCGGCGGCGGTCGCGTCCGTGATGAACTTTTTCTCCAGTTCCTCGCTCGGAAGACGGAACGTCACGTTCATCCGCGACCGGCTGTCCTTGCTGGCGTGGCCGCGATAGAAATCAGACCGATCGATCTCCGCGTACAACTTGTCCGCCTTGCGCGCATTCCGCCTCTCGATTGCGGCAAGCCCACCCTGCTTGATCAGCCACGCGAGCACGAGCCGCATGATGTAGATCGCAAACACCGGCGGCGTGTTGTACATGGACTTGTTCTCCGCGTGCACGCCGTACTGCAGCATCGTCGGCAGCGACGACTGGGCCCGTTTGAGGAGATCGTCGCGGACGATCACGAGCGTCACGCCCGCCGGCGCCAGGTTCTTCTGCGCCCCGGCATAGATGAGGCCGTACTTCGCCACGTCGATCGGTCCGCTGAAGATGTCGGAAGACGCGTCGGCGACGAGCGGCACGGCGCCGACATCGGGCACGTAGTTGAACTCCGTGCCGAAGATGGTGTTGTTTGTCGTGTAGTGAACATACGCCGCATTCGGATCGAGTTTCAGCTCCTGTTGCCTCGGCACGCGGGCAAAGTTCTCACTCTCCGTCGACGCGACAATATTCACCCCACCCACCCGTTTCGCCTCCTTCACCGCTTTCTGCGACCATGCACCGGTGACGATGTAGTCGGCGGACGAACCGGCGGAGAGCAGATTCATCGGCACCATCGAGAACTGGAGGCTGGCGCCGCCCTGCAGGAACAGGACGTGATAGTCCTTCGGGATGCCGGCAAGCGTTCGCAAGTCCGCTTCGCATCCTTCGATTACATCGTCGAATGGCTTGGAGCGATGGCTGATCTCGAGGATCGACATCCCCACCCCCGGCAGCGAGATCAGATCGCGCTGGGCCTGTTCGAGCACTGCCACCGGCAGGACGGCTGGCCCGGCTGAAAAATTGAAGATTCGAGTCGTCGTTGTCATGAGTTGGGTCCTCTGAGTGTAGCTACAGCTGAACGACCTGGAGATCGAGAACGTCTGCGTGCTCGGCCCTGATGCGATCGCACAGCGCGGTCGAGGGAGCGCCGTCGAGGTTGATGCGGGCGACCGCCGCCTGCGCTCCTTCGAAGACAATATTCTCGGTTTCCTGCACGTTGAGATTGTCGCGACGCAAGTTGTTGAAGACGTGCGCCAGCACGCCTGGGCGATCGCGATGACGTACGATCAGCATGTGCGTGGCCGGCGTCCGCTTCGCGAGATTCACGACGTTAGGCACCCTGCCGGTTTCCTTGAAACTGCGAATGATGCGAACCGTCTCGGCGGCAATCGCCTCCTGCGCCTGTTCGGTCGATGCTCCGATGTGGTGCGTCCCGTAGACGCCAGGGAGGCCGACCAGATCGTCATGAAACTCGCCGGTCGAGGTTGTCGGCTCGTTGGCGTAAACGTCGAGCCCGACGCGAAGATGTTTTTCGCGAACCGCCGCTGCCAGCGCCTCGTAGTCCACCACTTCTCCACGAGCGGTGTTGACGACGATCGCTCCCGGCTTCAATCGATCGAGCAATGCGGCGTTGACCATGCCTTTCGTATCGGGTGCAAGAGCAACGTGCACGCTCAGGACATCTGCCCTGGCCGCAACATCCGCGGGCGTGGGCGCCAGATCGATCCGCACCGTGCGCAACGCCGGCTCGATCCCAAGTTCCCGCGCCTCGTCCTCGTTCATCGGCCGATCGTTGCCATCAAACCGGCGGCTCCAGATGACGATGGGCATGCCGAAGCCTGCCGCGCGCCGAATGACCTCCTGACCAATGCTGCCGATGCCCAGTACCCCGATTGTCCGCCCGTAGAGTCCCTGCGCGTTCGAGAACCCCTTCTTGTCCCAGTGCCCGGCCCGCAATTCAGCGACGTTGTCGGGCACACGGCGATCCAACGCGAGGATGAGCGCAAAGGCAAGCTCCGCCACGGCAATGGCATTCTTGCCTGGGCAATTCGACACGTAGATCCCGCGCGCGGACGCGGCGGCCACGTCGATGGTGTTGTACCCGGCACCGGCGCGAACAATGAGCGACAGGCGGCCAGCGTCGAGGACTTCAGCCGTCACCTTCGTGCCGCGCACTACAAGGACATCGGCACCGATCGTCCGCACGGCGTCGGCGAGCGCGGCGTCCTTCAAATCGGGCTGGTACACGACTTCGCAGCCGACCTGCCGAAGGCCGTCGATGCCGCTCTGTTCGAACTTGTCGGCGATGACAACCTTCACGCGAGTCCGGCCTTCATATCAGGTGCACGAGCAGCCCGTCCCGAAGCTTGGGCTCGAACCAGGTCGACTTGGGCGGCATGATGCCGCCGCTGTCGGCAATTGCCATCAAGTCGTCGACGGTCACCGGGTACATCGAAAACGCCACCGCGGCGTCGCCGGAGTCGACGGCCCGCATGAGTGCCTCCGATCCACGCGCGCCGGCAACGAAATCGATTCGTTTGTCGGTGCGCACGTCGCCGATGTTGAGCAGATCTTCGAGCACGCCGCGCTGCAGCCGCGACACGTCCAGGCTGCTTCCCCTCGAATCGTCCGCCGGAGCGACGCTGGCCAGATCGATGGCATACCAGCGTCCATCGAGGTACATCGACACCTCGCCCTGGCGCTCAGGCGTGGGGGCACCATCGGTGACGCGGAACTGTGCGCGCAACGCCCCCAGGAACTGACGTGCGGTACGGCCGCCGAGATCCTTGATCGTGCGGTTATACGGAAGAATCTGGACCTGATCGTCTGGAAACGCCACCGCGATGAACGTGTCGGCGCCGGCTTCGTCTGACGTCGAGCCCGGCCGACCGGCGAGTTCCTCGCGTGCCCGCGCGGCGCTTGCGGCGCGGTGGTGGCCGTCAGCGATGTAGAGCGCCGGCACACGCTGAAATGCGGTGACCAGGCTGCTCGTCTGATCGAGTCCGGCACGCCAGATCGTATGTCGCACGCCGTCTGACGCAGCAAAATCGTAGAGTGGCTCTCCGGTTGATACCTGGCGCGCAAGTGAATCTATCGCGTGATCCGCGCGATACGTCAGGAACACGACGCCGGTCTGCGCGCGGAGCTGGACGATGTGCCGCGTCCGATCGTCCTCTTTGTCGCGGCGCGTCCGTTCGTGTCTCTTGATGATGTCCGATTCGTATTCGTCGACGGCAAAGCAGCCGGCAATACCTGTCTGCTCGTGCCCTCCCATCCGCAGCCGATAGAAATAGAGCGACGGCGTCTCGTCGAGCACCAGCGATCCGCGCTCCCGCAGTGCGGCAAAATTCGCGCGGGCTTTATCGTAGACCTCCGGCGCATACGGGTTCGTTCCCGGAGGCACGTCGATTTCGGAACGGGTCACATGCAGAAAGCTGAGCGGATTGCCGTCGGCGAGCTGGCGCGCTTCGTCGGTCGAGACGACGTCATAGGGGACAGACGAGACCGCCGCAGCCTTGTCCGGCGTCGGCCGCAAGGCGCGGAACGGATGGATGGAAGCCATCCGATCATTCTAACTACAGCCGAACCGCAGAACAACCGCTCCAAACCGGTTCGCTATTCGCTAGTCGCTAGTCGCTATTCGCTAGTCGCTATTCGCTATTCGCTATTCGCTATTCGCTATTCGCTATTCGCTATTCGCTGAGAGAGATGCCCTGGAAACTGGAAACTCGAAACTGGAAAACTGGAAACTGCGAATTGCAAATTGCAAATTGCGAATTGCGAATTGCGAATTGCGAATGCTACTTTTCGCGTTCAGCGGCGGTCACCGCATCCGGTTTCTGCACCGCCGCTTCCGCCGTCACGGTTTCCGACATCCGCTGAAGGGTCTCCGCGGCCGCAGTGCGAAACGCGGGAAGTCCCGAATCGGAAATCGGCTCACCGGGTGGCAGCTTACGGTGCTCGGTCAGCGGATTGACGAACACGCCGTTCTTTCGCAGCCGGTAATCGAGATGCGGCCCGGTCGCCGCCCCGGTCGCACCGACACGGCCGATCAGTTGTCCTTGATCCACGTGCGCACCGCCGCGAATGCCCTTGGCAAATGCGGACAGATGCAGGTAGTAGGTCTCGAACCCACTCGCGTGCCGAATGCGCACCATGTTGCCGCCACCGCCGCTCCATCCGGCCGAGATGACCGTTCCCGACGCGACCGCCACCACCGGCGCGCCAAACGGCGCGCCGTAATCGATCCCGAGGTGGGCCCGGTACTCACGATAGATGGGATGGAGACGGCTTCGCGAAAACCCGGACGTGATGCGCGGCTCGAAGCGCAGCGGCGATCGCAGGAAGAATCGCTTCAGTGATCGTCCGTTCTCGTCATAGAACGCCGGTTTCCCCGAGGCCGGATCGGTCCATCGGAACGCGCGCAGATCGCGTCCGTCGGTGAGAAACCGGGCTCCCAGGACGGCGCCGTATGCGGAAAACTGTCCATCGTGGCTTGTCTTCTCAACCAGGATGTCGAAGCTGTCGCCGGGCTGAAGATCGCTGTCGAAATCAATCTGCCCGCTGAAGACCTCCGCCACGAGCATCGCGAGCTGAATGGTCTCACCGGTTTCCGTCATCGCCGCGATCACCGACGGATGGTCGGCGTCGATGTGGCCGCGAACCGTCACCGTTTCGATGTGTTTCTCGTACGGGACGACTTCGGCATCGAGGCGCGTCGGCGCCTCACGATCCCGGCAGATGATGCGCAAGAACCGATCGGCGTCGATCTGGTACTCGAACTCTCGCAACATGCCGTCGAGCGATCGAACCAGCCGATATGGCCGGTCGGAATGTAGCTGCCGCGGATCGAACACGGCGCGTACCGCTTCAATGGCAGCGATGACAAACGGATCGGCGAGTTGCTGGCTCCGAAGCAAGGCGTCGAGCGTTGCGTGTTGCGGCACACGCGCTTCGACGGTCACAATCTCGGACTTGAGCTCGACGTCGGGCAGGCGCACGACCGGCGGCGGAGGTACTTCTCTTGCGCAACTCGCCACAATGGCCGCTCCGAAGAGCGCACAGATCAGTCCTCGGCTCATCGTCGGACGGCAGTGTAGCGTACTCGTCCGCCTTCGCCGCTGCGCGGCTACGGCGCGACAGGCTGCTGGCTGCTGGTCGGATTTTGAAACGGAGAGCTGGCTTCAGTTGGCGAGTTGGAAGCTGGAAAGGAGCCGCGGGAACGGAGCAGCCGGCGAAGCCCTTGGAGTGATCAACGAGATGGCATGATCCAGACGCCCCACGTGTCCGTGGCGCGGCTGTGATAGGCGACGCGCCGGCCGTCAGGCGACCAGCTGTACGCCTCAGCCGATGGGTCCGACAGAATTCTCTTCATCACGCCACTCTGAAAGTCGAGGAGCCACGTGCCGTCGCCGGTCACCTGAAAGAGCGCGCGTTTTCCATCCGGAGAAACTGCGGGCATTCCCACGACTGCCGCCGCTCGCGGCGGCGGATAGGTTCGCGTCGATCCATTGCTGAGGTTAAGAACGACGACGCGACCCTCGTGGCTATAGGCAATTCTCTGACCGTCAGGGAACCATGATCCGCCCCAGGACTGGCCGTCGCCGTGCGACGTCAAGCGCCTCCCCTGCCCGGTGCCGAGATCGACTGTCCACAAATTCCAGACCTGCGAGCGATCCGGCTCAGCGCGGACGACTGCGAGCGTGCGCCCATCAGGAGACCAGGTGGGAATCGCCGCGAATCCTTCGCCGCTGACCCGCCGCACGTGTTCGCCGTTTCTATCCGCAACGTAGACACCTCGCAACCCATCTCGATCCGAGTCGAACGCAACCTGCCGACCATCGGGTGACGGTCGAGCGTGGAAGTTGTGAAATCGATCGTCAACGATGCTGATGACTCGGAGAACCGCCGAGCGGTCATTGGCCTCCGTATGCCTCGAGGTGGCTGATCGTGTGATGTGAAACACGGCGCTACCGCTACTGGCAAATGCCGCCGGCAGCGCCACAGCGTTGGAAATCGCCACGGGTTGGACGGAACCGGCGGTTGATGTCATTTCGGGCGCTGCCATCGGCTCCGGTCGCGCAAGAGGCTCGACGGATCCACGGTCGGTCGACGTTGTCACATGACTCATCGCATGTCGCCGCGCCGCCAGATAACCTCGCGCTGAAGGCGCAATCCCGATGAGGAGCAACGCGGGAATCGCCAGCGCCGCCACAGCAATAGCCCGTCGCCGTGGCTTCCTCGTCGTCCGTGGCGCATGCGGCGTCACGACAGGAGCCGTCATGACACGGGAGATTTCTACGACGGGGCTGATCTGATCGGCATCGTCTACAGCCACTGCCTCAACAAGTGGGGTGTAACTCGACCGGCGCCGACGGTCACGAGTCTCATCCTCGAGAATCGGCCAGACCGTTCGCAACACGAGCTCGTCGTCGAGTCCAGTCGCGCGCGCATAGCGGAGCAACAACGGCCGGGCCGCCACAGGCGCGGGCCAGTGATGCAGGTATCCCCACTCGAGCTCGCACAGCAAGGACGCGGGGATCCCGGTTCGATCCGAGATCTCGGTGAGGGTCAACCCGGTTGCGCGACGGGCGCGACGAATGTCCGAGATCGTGACGTCCGCATCAGTTGCGTTGATGGCAAGTGGCAACGGAGCGACGTCGGCTGGATCCAACGTGCAGGACAGGACCAGCGCCTGGATACACAGCGACGCGTCGGGCGCCGCGAACCGCGTCAGGGCATCGGCCAGGTCTCCGAGCGACCGGTAAGGCGGCAGATCGAGCGTCCCCATGGCGCGTCCAACAATCAGTCGCAGCGCGCCCGGCACCCGATCGAGGGTTTTGGCGTCCGGGTCTGGAAGCAACGTGTCCAGGAGGTATGCGGCGTGAGCGACCGTTCGGGCATCGGCGGCAATCGGGCCCTCGATGAAGATCGATCCGGACGGCGTCAGCCGAATCACCTGTGGCGACGGAACGCCCGGAAGTGTGCCTTCGGTAATGCGGTTCAGAATCTCGCGGACGATCGTCACGGCCTCAACCGTGCCGACGCGGCCGGCCGCCAGCTCTGCCAGCGCGATTGTGTGAACGTCGTTGGCCATCGGCCGCCGGAATGCGACAAGCGGGCCAGCCGCACCACATCTGGAGCGCCGCGTTTAGTTTCAGAGAATCAATAAGATGGGAGGGCGGTCCAAGAGGGAGATCGAAACGGATGGGCGGCCACGCGTACGATCGTGCACACAATTACATACTGGAATGGAAGAGAACGCCGCCAGAAGGGACTTGGCAGCGTTCTCTTGTCGCTCACCGCTTGTCGACAGTGATCTGGATCACTTTTCGGAACTTGACCGGCACGCCATCCACCGTTGCCGGCCGGTAACGCCAATCCCGGGCAGCCGCGAGCAGCTGCGGATCGTACATCGGGTGGATGGAGAGTCGCAGGTTGAGATTGGTCACCCGACCCTGCTCATCAATGAGCACTTCGAGGATCGCTCGCTCTCGCGCCTGGGCCGAAAGTGACGTCGGCACGCGCGGCACGTCCTGTCGGATGGCGACGGGCAGAGTCACTCCGGGGTCATCAGCGACCCAGATCTTTGGCTCACGCAGTGCCGGTAGCGGAGTGGCAGCCGTCGGTGGCAGTGCCGCCGCTTCAGCTTTCTTCGGCTCAGGGGGCGGCGCGGCGGCGGCAACCGCCAGATCGAGGAATCCATTCGCCAGCGTCCGCAGGTCGGCCAGGCGGCCATTCATCTGCGGGTCGTCAAGCAGGGCGAGCAGACCTCTGAACTGCGACTCGGCCGACGAATACTCCTTACGATCGTAAGCCGCCTTGGCTGCCGCGTACCGCGTGGACGCAATCTGCGGGAGGAGGCGCTGTCGCACCTCACTGAACGCCGCGCGCACACGCGGTGACGCGTCGGACTCGCTGGGCATGAACAGCGGATCTGCGGTGATCGCGGCCGCGATGGCGCTCTCCGCCTCGGAACTTCGCCCGAGGGCGAGCAGACACAGCGAGCGATACTGTTCGATCGACTTGCGATCGGTAGCGACGACGTCTGAGGGCAGGCCGCTGAGCACGGCGAGGGCTTCATCGTAACGGGCCGACGCATACAGATCGCGCGCCGCAGTCAACGGATTCTCGCGACCGTCACGCAACTGCGCATGCGCGGGGGCGGCGAGCGCAACTATCATGGACGTGGTAACGAGAAATCGGGCCTTCATGACGCACCTTGCTGTTGACGAGGTTGTTCGATCACACGCCTACTTCATATCAACGCTGAGCCGCACCGGCGCGCCGAGCGTGACCGAGATCGCCTGACGCTTTTCCCCGAATTGCGGATGCTTGAACACGACTTCATGCGGTCCGATCGACACGCTGAGGTTTCCGATTGGCGTTTCCCCGACACGGCGGCCGTCGATCCACACTTCCGCCCAGGGTGCCGCGTTCAGATTGATGACGCCCATCGGGAGGTCGAGTGAAATCGATGCGACTTTGCCCGGGCCGACGACCACCACTCGTGAGGCGCGATAGCCAAGCGTGTCGTTCACGAGATCCAGTTCGTGGCGGCCGGCGGTGATCATCAGCCGGTCGGCATCGGTCGTGCCGAGCAGGCGGCCTTGCTCACGAATCTCCATGGTGAACGGCGCCTTGACCGTCACCCAGCCCGACACCGGACCACTCGAAGCTGCCGCGCCAATCGGAACGACCAGGGAGGCTGTTCCTCCGGCCTGAACCGTGACCGTGTGCTTCGCGCTGCCGTTATCGCTCTGAAGTTCGACCTTGTGATCGCCGGGCGCGAGATCAGGAATCGTCAGAGGCGCCACGCCGCGCTCGGCGCCGTCGACAATGACCTTCGCTCCAGGCGGATCGGACTGCACCGCCAGCTGGCCCGTCACCGGAGCCTCGGGCAACTCGAGATACTGGGATACTTCAGCGTTGGCGGTAACGGTAAACGGAATCACGCGAGGCACGCCACGGCCGCGCAGCTCAAGAATGTGCGAACCGGGCGAGAGAGAAACACGGGCGGGCGTGCGACCGTGAGCGACACCGTCCACAAAGACGTCCACGCCCGCCGGATTCGATTGAACGTTCAGCGACCCCATCGCCGGGTTGACGGTGGACGCGCCCAAATACTTGTAGCCCGCAAAGCCGCCACCACCCAGCAGGAGCACCAAGGCGATCACCGCCGCGATCCGTCCATAGGGCACGCCTTTGCCTGGCGCGCTCGCGGCCGCCACCGGCGTCGCCATGAACGGCGCATCCGGATTGAACAGTGGTTTCGCAGCCGCGGCAGGCGTGGCCTCGATCGGCGGCAGCAGTGGATCGGGTCCTAGCAGATCCGTGAGCTCGCGTGTCGACGCGAGCGGCGGTTGCGTGTGTTGATCGCTGGCAGCCGGCCTCGCCGGCACAACGGCATCGAAGCGCGCGTCCATCTCACTGGCGGATGGCGGGGCGCTCGCAGCAATCGCCGGGTGCGGCTCTATCGCTTTGGGAATCTCGGGCGTCACCGGCTTCGCGGCAATGGGCGGAGGCAGTTCGGCCCGCGCAGCGGGCTCCGGCGCTGGAGGTTCCAGCAACGATGCGATGTACCGCGACAGGAACGTTTCGAGCGCCACCGGCGCCGCGACGTACATGCCATCGTCGGATACCACCTCTTCAAGCGCGGTCATCGCTTCAGGTGCTGACGCGAACGAGCGCCGGACATCCACCTGGAGTGCGCGCTCCAGCCATGTACGCAGCGGCTGCGACAGCGGCTGTTCCTCGCCGAGCGCCGAGCGCTCGCGCGCCTCGTTCAACAGATCGGGAATCCGGTGCGGATACTCGTCGACACGCAGCGGGCGTCCGAGAATGAGCGCCAGTGAAACCAGCCCCATCCCGGTAACGTCCGCGCGGTGATCGAAGCGCGGCAGACCCGCGCTCGGCGGCATCGCGACACGGAACTCCTGCCACAGGCGATCTCGCCCAAACTGCAGCTGTTCGATCGCCGCCCCCAACACGTGCTCCACGATCACGAGTCGCGCGTTCGGCGCGACGATCAATCGCTCGGGCGCGAGCAATCCGTGAGCGACGTCGCGGGCGTTCTCGTGCAGCACGGCAACGGCTGGCACCAGCTGGCGGATCAGGCACAGGGCCGCGTTGATATCAAGCTGCAGCTCCTTCTCTTGCGCGACGCGCAGGATGTCGGAGAGGCGCGTGCCCTCGAGATGATCCGAAACAATCGCGAGCGCCGCGGTTGGCGCCATCGCGCGATCGACTCGACGGACGCGAGCGTAATAGGCATGCCGGAAATTGGCCAGCCTCGCCGCGCGCTCTCGAAGCGCGAATTCGAAGGAGGGAACGGCGGTCAGTGCAGGTCGCAACCGCAGGATCTGCAGCAGCTCACCGGTCGCGCCGTCAGCGGCGACGACCCGTTCACCTAGACCGTCGGAAAAGAGTGGAGCTTCCGGGCGATCGTTCGCCGCAAGGCTGGACATGACAGCCCGGTGCAGTGCAACCGCAGGACCAACACGCCAATTTTGAAAAACAGGCGCAAGTCCTTGATTGGCCGGCACTCCGGCGGCATTTGCGATGCCGTCGTACAATTGTGGCGTTTACAGGCTTGTCAGTGGCCGAGCGAAAACTGTAAGCAGGGTAGATTATGCTCGCCACGATCGATGCCAGACCGTGCACTTCGGCTGCTGGGTTGCGTTTCTGTCGCTCGCCACTTTCCGGACCTGGCCGCTCGCACAATCTCTTTCAACACCCATACCGAGCGACGCGGGCGATCCAATTCTGAACACCTGGCTGTTCTGGTGGACGCGCGGACGCGATCCCGTTCGACGAGCGATGGTGGAAGCTGCCTGCGTTCATTCCGTTGCCGGCCATCGTCGCGCGGTCCGAGCAGGTGGCCGTGCTTGGGCATCGTCACATTCGACGCGCCACTGGCTCCGCACCCAGCGCGGGCGCGGCTTACAACATCGCATTCATCCTGTCGTTTGCGTTATTGGTCAGTTGGCAGTTGCCAGTTCCCAGTTTCCAGTTCCCAGTTTCCAGTTCCCAGTCTCCACCTCCCGGACAGTGTCCGGCTTCGAGTGTCCAAAGATTGGTCTCCCACCTTGCCGCCGGCATGACTGGGCACTGCAACTAGCAACTGAAACTGACAGCTAGTATTGTCA
>JBKPNQ010000309.1:0-5347 GCA_046732715.1 Acidobacteriota bacterium
CCGGTGGCCTGTTCGTGCGTTGGGCCCAGAAGCTAGGCGCGGAAGTGTGGAAGGAGGCGGAGGCGCACCGAGTGGACGTGCTTGCGTGGCTTCTGCGCGAGCCGAAAAGCGACGGCGATCGCGAGGGATCGGTTGTCCGAAATTGTACACACGTTTCGGACACGCGACGAGTCGGACTTCCATCAGGTGTCGCCAAGTGACTCACCGCCAGAGTCTTGAACGGGCGCTGTTCATGCGGCGGTCAACGACCAGTTGCGAATTCCGTCCCTAACACCCAGCCGAGTTGAACCGGGCTGGCTCCTCAGCGCAATCCAACTTCTGACGGTTTTTTCTGGCGGTTCAAGACGCGAGTGCACCGCGATGCGGCATCGGCGATGCCGTAGATCCGACTACTTCCCGAGCGGCACCCGCCGCCGCAGCTCGTCGGCGAAGTTCTGGAGCATCACGATCTCGTGCTCCTGGGGCGGGGCCTGGGCGGTGTTTGCCGGGATCAGCGCACAATGCGCTTGCCGTCGGGCGCGAGATCCCAACCGTAGCCAGGGGCGCCGCTGAGTGAGGCGATCCACACGCGGGGTTTGTCGGCAAGGACCATCTTCGTGGGTGACGCCGGAGGGAAGGGCGCGCGAGCTGGGCGGAGGACGGTTCCGACGACGATCCTCGATCGAGACGGAGTGGCCGCCTCACCAGCGGCCGCTCGTATCACCGCGAAGGGCACGATGATGTCGGTGGTCTCGTCGAGTTGCAGACCGTCGAACCCGTCCGCCACGACGCCGATCACGGTCGCCGGCACCGCGTTGATCTTGATCGCCTCGCCGATGCCGGGACCATTCCCGAAGAGCCGCCGGCGGAAACCCTCGCTGATCACAGCGACCGCGTCGTCTGTTTCGGTGAAGAACCGTCCCGCCGAGAGCCGCGCACCGACGAGGTCGAGATAGTCCGGCGAGACGGTTTCTGTCGACGCGTCCTCGGACCCTCCGGAACGCGCTTCGACGCGCATGAGTCCTCCGCCGGAGTACATCGATATGTATGCGAAGGATCGCTGGACGGCGCGGTAGGCGCTGAACGTGTCGCGGTAGAAGTAGCCGTCGACATTCGCCCCGGGCTCGAACGCCGACAGCCGTACGAGCTGTTCGGGATTCGGGAACGCGGGCCTTCGCAAGACGATGGCGTTCAGCAGGCTGCCCACCGCCGTGGTCGCGCCGACAGCGAGGACCAGCGTGATGATGACGATCAATGAGAAAGAGGGAGCGCATCGCAAACTGCGGAACGAATACCGGACGTCAAGGCGTAGTGCGTCCCACATGCGAGAAGTCTAGCCCAACGGGTCTCCGCAGTCTGCGCGCCTTCGGCCATGGGCAACCGGACGGCCACAAGCGGTTTGCGGCGGGCGCTTCCTTGAATCACCCCTCGCCGCAACTGCCAGGGCGTCTTCACGGACAACTGAAACAGCAGCGCGCAATCCACGGAGGGAGCGATGTCCGATGCTCGATGGGGTCATCCGTGACGTACCACGCCGTCAGGCGGTCAGGCCGTTCGACGTCAGCGCATAGACATTGAGATCGAACGCTTTCGGCAGGAGATGGTCTTTGTCGAGCATCTCCGCGCAGCGCTGCGCCTCAGCGATCAACCGCTGCACGATGTAGACCGAATGCTCGTGCGAACGGCCGAGATCGTAGTTTGGTCCGATCGAGTCGAACGGCACGCCGGTGCCGTAGACGTCGGCAAGGTGTCCGCCCAGGACCCACAGTCCCATGGTCATGTTGTCGATGGCGCGGTACTGAAACGCGAGCTTCGCCGCGCCGAAGAGCGGTGTGAATCCCTTCGCACGGTACGCGAGATTGAGCAGCGACAGAATGATCCAATAGTGCAGATCCGCCAGCCACGCCACACGCCGCACTTTCTCGTCGCGGATCGAATGCGGTCGCGCCGTGTAGGCCGTCTGCATCTTGAAATGATACGCGGGGAAGCGCGCCCCGGCTTTCCAGATCGACTCGTCGCTCCCGAACGCTTCGCCCGTGAACACCGACCGAAAGAAGCGGTAGTGCGTGAGCTCACCCTGGAACATGATCCAGTTCATCTTCGCTTCCCACTCGCCCCATGGGAACTCGGCGGACAGGAACCCCGGCGGCTTGGCGGCGACGTGCTGCGTGTATTCGACGATCCGGTGATAGAGACTGCCGACGTGATTCACCTGCTCTTCGTCGATCGGCATCTCCGCGTAGCGACGGGAGCCCTTCTTGAGGACGGCACGCACGTGCTTGATGAACGCTTTGGATTCCGCTCCGGCGGGATCGGGGGGATGCAGGCTCAAGGCCGAGGCATCCGCCTCGATCCACAGATAGGTCGCCGCCACGTACTGGTCCAGCGCGCGGAGCTCGATGTCGAACGGATAGAGATCCGACGTGAACGGAAATTCGTGCGGCGCGAAGTTCGGCGCGGCGCCCAAATCGGCCAGGAAACGATTGACCAGGCTCAGATGCTGCATCTCTTCGAGCGCCACGTCGAGAAACGTGTCCTTGTGCTCGAGGACCGTCACCCCGCCTCGGCCGGCGGGCGAGTGTTCCAGGTACGATCGGGTCGACAGGTCGCCGCGAACCGCGGCATAGCGGTCCTTGATCGAAAACAGTCCGTAGAGATACGCGATCATCAGTGCGTGTTCGAGTGCTGCGGCTTCGGTCAGCAGGTGCACCAGTTCGAGGTACGGATCCTCGTAGTCGATCGCAATCTTGCCGTCTCGCCGATCGATGCGCAGCATTACCTGCCTCCTTTGACCCGAGGCGCCGACTCGATGGCGGGCGTGCGATTGGCCGCGAGCACGTTCGCGCAGAACTGGCGCAGCAGCGCACGGCGATAGGTGGAGAGATCGCGTGTGCGCGGCATGTAGTTATAGTCCGCCCACAAGCGCTCGTCCGTCATGCGCAGCACATAATTGGCGGCGGTGGGAGACGTCCAGACGTTCGGGTCGGTCAAATCCAGCCGCTCGCTCATCGCCGGGAGAATGAGGGAGTAGTAGCGGAAGATCTCGTTGTAGATCAGATCGAAGGTGACGTCGGCGGGCGCGTAACGCGAGTAGTCATCGTACGGCAGCACGCGGAGCTCGACGAAGAACTCCTGAAAGGCCATGTTCGCCAGCGTGTCGGGGGCGATCTGCTGCGGAAAGTTGTCGGGCGGGATGAGCCGGAAGAGACGCAGCCCGGATTTCTCCGCCGGTGCCAGCGGATATCGACCGGTGCCGCCGCTGACGGAGACGGTGTCGGTCCCGAGAAGCACCGGATACCGATAGACGCCATACTGACTGGCAAATCCGGTCGGCGTTTCCTTCCACTGCTCGATGCGGATCGCCGTCCGGCCGTTCGGCACTCGGCCGCGATAGCGCACGCACAGATCGATCTCACCGCGCAGTGCCGGGTCGGGTCTCCTTGCGAGTGCGGCTCGAACGGCGGGATCGCTCCACTTCTGCCCAGGCGGCAGTTCGTCGAGATAGGTGCAGCCGAGATCGGATGCCACCATGTAGGGCGTTTCCGACAGCAGCACCCCGGCCAGTCCGGTCTGCAGCACCATCTCGTAGCTGTCGTTGGCGAGCAGCGCGCGCGTCTTGTTGTCCAGCACGTCGAGCGGAATGTCGACCACCCCGCCTCGCGCCACATACGTCGGGCGGTCGTTCGCAATCGTTCCGACCGGCACGATCGGATTCACGTTGGTCGCGGGGTCGACACCCGGCGGCGTGGCCTGACGCACCCCGATCGTCACCGCCCCCAGATTGAACTTGTCGCCGTCCGGCCCGTCCTCCGGCAGACAGTTGGCGACGTCCACCGACAGGAGCGTGCCCTTCGCGTCCACGGCTGCCACGACCGGTGAAAGGTAATAGACCTTCCCGGCACGGTACGGATTGACGAACGAGGCGACCGGCTTCAGGTGACGGCCCATGGTGATCGAGGTTGGCTCCCCCTCGTACCACGGCGCGAGCGTGCCCACCATCACGCCGAGTGCCGGATTCGCGAGCTGCTTGCCGGCGGCGAATTCCACCGCCAGGTCGGTGTCGGAAATCTGGGGAAAGGACAGATATAAGTTGTAACGAAAGATCAGGCCCTGCGCGCGCGGTGTCGAGAGCGCGGCAATCAACGCCCTCACAGCCTGCGAGTCGCCCGGCAGCAGCTTGTGCAGGATCTCGTCGTCGTCGGTCGAGGCGTGCCGTCCTTCCTTGAGATCGTACGGCATCACTCGAATGGCATGCTGAAACGACGCCGACGCACCTCCGGCGCCTCCGCTGGAGAGCTTGCCGTTCGCGCCGGTTGGAGGAAGCCCGAACAAGCCGTGATAGGAGACGTTGCGATACCAGTTCAGCCATCGCGTCGTCGCACGCGTCGGCTTGCGGCTGATGAAGGTGCCCGTGCCACCGAGCGCACCAGGCGCCCGAATCTCCAGCGACTCCGCGAAAATCTGCGTGCTCGTGAATCCTTCGGGATTTGTGTCGCACATCAGCGCGTTGTTCAGGTACACCTGGGCGCCGACCAAGGGATCGTTCGAGGCATCGTCCACAATCCGCGTCGCCGAATACTGTGCCGATTGCACTCGCACGTCGACGAACCGCCAGCTGAAGTCGCCGTAATAATTCCATTGGCAGCGGAGCAGCCCGTAGGTGTCGACACCGATCATCCAGGCGCGAAACTGCTGATCGTTCATCCCTTGCGTCATCGCCGCGACCCGCTCCGTATTGGAGACGACGGCCAGCTCCGTTCCCGGTGAGGCGCTGTCGTTGTTCGCGGTGCCGACGTTGATCCAGGTGGTGCCCCAAATATTCACCCGGGGGAAGTCGAACAGGCCCACGGTACCTCCAATCGATAACCGGAATGGACGCCGAGGATACTCCGATTCGCGCGTCTGTGTCGCGATGCGATGCTGTAGCATGGCGCACGTGGTTTGGGCGGCTGCCAACGCGTTGATGCTTCTGCTGTTCCTGTTCTCGGTGTCGGTGCAGTTCAACGATCCCGACCCGGTGCGGTGGGTGGCCATTTACGGCCTGGCGGCGGCGGCGACCGGTCTGGAGCTGGCCGGCCGCTCCACCTGGTGGCTGTCGGCCCCGGTGGGCGTAGTGGCGCTGCTCTGGGCCTTCACCTTCATCCCGCGCGTCGGCGGTCGCGTGGCGTTGCCGGAGCTGTTCTCGGCGTGGGAAATGAAGAACCTGGAGATTGAAGAGTCGCGGGAGATGTACGGCCTCGCCATCGTCGCCGTCTGGATGGCCGCCCTGACGTTCGCCAACTGGCGGTGAGGCACATGCGGCAATGAGCGCCGCCAGACGACCGCCCGCCACCGAAAGATGCTTCGTCGGTCCCGACGAGCAGATCAG
>JBKPNQ010000310.1:0-9384 GCA_046732715.1 Acidobacteriota bacterium
GGTATGCGTAGTCGCTTCCCGCGCTTGCGCAGTTCCCGCGACGGCCAGTCCAGTTCGAAGTCGCCGAACGCAAACGTCGCGGCGAGCGGGTCACTCCGGATCATCGGCGCCCAATTGTAGCAGCGGGTGAAATCACTACAATGTGACGGTCTTATTGGAGGGCCCGATGACCGCGCGATGCCGGCTTTTTCTCGGCGTTCTCTTCCTGTTTGTATGCGGCAGGGCGCTCCCGCAAACCTTCGCCCAGGCGAACAGCGATGTGCCGTCGAAGCACATTCGCGTCACGTTGCTGGGAACGGCCAGCGGACCTCGTGCGTTTGTCGACAGGGCCGGCATCAGCACGCTCGTCGAAGCTGGCCGCGAACGCCTGCTCTTCGATGCGGGGCGAGGCTTCATGCAGCGCTTGGTGCAAGCCGGCTTTCCGATGAGCGCCGTGACAAAGCTGTTCCTCACGCACCTCCATTCGGACCACGTCATCGGCGTGCCTGATCTGATGCTTTCGCCATGGTCGGCTGCTCCAGAACGGAAGGTGCCGCTCGAAGTCTGGGGGCCGGATGGGACGCGCGACATGATGCGTTATCTGGAAGAAGCGTTCGCGTTCGACATCCACATGCGGCGCGACGTAGACGAGAGCTTTTCTCCCGATGGCATCAAAATCGTGGCTCATGACATCCAGGTGGGGAAAATCTATGAGAAGAATGGCGTGACGGTCACCGCATTTCTGGTGAGTCACGGACTCGTGAAGCCGTCGTACGGCTACCGAGTGGACTATGCCGGGCGGTCGGTAGCCCTTTCAGGCGACACGGGCCCCACCGACAGCTTGGTTGCCATCTGTAAGGGTGTGGACGTGTTGATTCATGAGGCGATCGATCCCGACGTGCTGCGGCGCCTCGTTCCCGACGAGCAACGCATGGACGCCATCGTGGCGCGTCACACGACCCCGGAGCAGGCGGCGGGCATCTTCAGCAAAGTGTCCCCGCGGCTGGCCGTGTTCTCTCACAGCCCTGGTACCGCCGCAATCGTCGAGCAGACACGACGCTTCTATTCAGGTCGCGTGGCGATGGGCGAGGACCTAATGGTCATCGATGTCGGCACTGAGGTGCACGTGACACCGCCGGTCGCTGCCGCTCGCCCGCGATAGGGTACGGCTCCGCTGGCCCTGCTCGCGGTCGCAGCGCCAGTCGGCCCGATGGTCGCCTTCACGATGGGCGGCATGCTGAATGGGGCTAGCGGTTGGGGAATGACCGCCGTTGCGCTCGGTGCTGCCGGGCTCATCCTCGTCGTGGCGATGGTGTTGACTACTCGTGAGCCTCGCCGCGGTGGATCGGAGGCGCAGTCGGTCGATGTCAGGCCGCACGACCTCGACGACACGATTGGTTATCTGTGGCGCCTTCGCTCGCGTCGGTTCCTTGCGGCGGGTGCGTCGCTCGAGATTTTTGCCACATCCGCGAAACTGGCTTGGAGCGCCCCATTCATGATCCGGGCTCACCACGTGAATACGGGTGAAGCCGGCGCGTGGCTCGTGACCACGACGGGCGTCAGCGGAGTTGCGGGCATGCGGTTCAACTAAGACCACGCGACGCGTGCCCACCAGCCACATCGCCAACCGGCGCCAACTCGCCGAGGACGACCAGCTAGCCGCGATCCGGTGGACAGGCAAGCTCCCGACGACGGTACCCCGCCTGATCGTGCCGGCACGGCCGACTGGCGCGTTTGCCCTTCACAGGCATTCGATATGGCGCGTGCATTGTATGAAGCGAGGGGACCTGCCCGGGATCGAGAAGTCCGCGTCCGCCCGCAAGACGATCACACCAGTTTGAAGAAGACAGACGCCCGAAGCGCGCCACTGTAGTAAGACTCAATGAGACACAGTGCGCACGGCCAGACTGCTGGTCCGACAAGATTGCGTCCTCCGACGCTCGCGCCAGCAAATGGAAGTCGCACCCGCTCAGCACATCGTCGATTCGTCCGGCCTGCTAAACTGGCGCTTGATTTTCCCGATGACACTCTCACATCCGGATGTGACGGCGCTACTGCGAGCCTGGAACAACGGCGATGCCGTGGCTCACGACACGTTGTGGACAATCGTGCACGATGAGCTGAGGCGTCTCGCGCATCAACACATGAACCGTGAACGGCCGGATCACACGTTGCAGACGAGCGCGCTCGTCAACGAGGCCTACCTACGCCTTGTGAAGTGGAAGACTGCGCGCTGGCAGAACCGCGCCCACTTTTTCGGGCTGTGCGCGCGAATCATGCGTCAGATTCTCGTCGACTACGCGCGCGCTCGTGGATACCAGCGGCGCGGGGGCAACGTGCTCCTCGAACCCTTCGATGAGTCCGCGATCGTCTCACCGTCCAAGGGCGAGCAGTTGCTGGCGCTCGATGAAGCGCTGACGCGCCTGTCGGCGATTCAGCCCCGGAAGGGATCCGTCGTCGAATTGCGATTCTTTGGCGGCTTTTCGGTGGAAGAGACCGCTGAACTCCTGGGCGTCTCGCGCCTGACCGTTATCCGCGACTGGAACTTCGCCCGAGCCTGGCTGCTGGCGGAAATGAGCGGCGAGATCAGTGAACCGGCACCCGACGTTTGAGTTCATCGAACCAGTGCAATACCACGTACAGCGGCCGCTTGGTTCCCGGCGTGAGCGATTTTTCGGACGGGACCAGGCCGATCAGCTCGTCGTGTCGACCGAGGTCGTAATGACGCCACCAGTCCGGTCGAAAAATCCTCACCGCGCCGTTCGGCGCAGCGGTAGGGATGCCGACCGCAAATGCAGGCTTCTCGGTCACGTCGACGACAACTCTCTGATTCGGCGGCCCAATCGTGTAGGAGAGCTTCGTTCCGTCGGCTGACCACACCGGACTGGTCGCGTTCCCAGGAATCTCAAAGATCGCGCCGGTTCTCGGAAACGGCTCGACGAACGTCGTCAGTCGAAAGCCGCCCGACTCCCCCGATGCTGTTCCCACTTGGTAGGCAATCCAGCGCCCGTTTGGCGAAAACGTTGAGACTGTCGGAATGTCCGATTCCCAAGCGCCAAATCGCGAAACCTGCTTGTCGCGGAGCGATAAAATCCACAGGGAATAGCGGGATTCCCTGTGCACGCTGAAGGACAGCACTTGGTGCTGTGCCGACCATGACTCCGGTACATGGACGGTGTTGCGACCGGCGGTGGTCAGCCGCTCAGCGACGCCGCTGGAGTCCGTGGGTTGTCTGAAGATGCCCGCCGCGCCGCCGCGGCCGGATTCAAAAGCGATGTATCGGCTGTCAGGCGACCAGACGGGAAACCGGCTGTTCCCGTCAAACGTGAAACGGCGAATACCAGTGGTCTCGGCCAGGTCATAGGTCCACACGTCGGCGCTCTCGCCGTTGTTGGTTGCAAACGCAATCAGCCGACCGTCCGGAGAAATCCTCGGAGACTCGTACGCTCCGGCTGGCAAGTGCAGCGGTTCGGTTCGTCCCGTCCGGTCAACTGCGGCGAAACTGTACAAGTACGACGAAACGGAAGGGGGACCCGGATAAAAGACCATGGACCCGGTCTCGGAAACGCTCCATTGAGCGACACCGCTCAATGTCCCTGCGGCCGTCAAGGCCGTTCGCGCCACGCCATCAAGCACGCGGACGGAGACGCCCCTCACCCGCAGATTGCGAGAGTCGAACGGGACCCCGAACAGTCTTCCTTCCGCTGCATAAACGATGTGGCCCGTCGGGACATAACGTCCGTCGCTCGCTCCCTCGATCAGCACGTCTGGCGATGGGGCGGAGACCCGCTGAACGACGAGCCGCGGTTTATCGAGAAGCGCGCCCGACGCCAGCGTAAACAGCAACGCTCGACGGCCTGGCAGCCAATGAGCCGCGTACGCGACGTCACCGGCCGCAGGTCTGACGAGCACCTGCGGCGTTCCGCCTTCCGGCGAGACGCGCATGATCCCGCGCTGTACCTGATCGAACAGCAGTCCGTCGGCATCCCAGCTTATGGCGACCGGAGTGTCGGCCTCGCAAATCGTGACCGCCGCGCCACCACCGATCGCGATCTTCTTGATCGCGCGATCCACGCGAGACCAGAACGCAACGAACCGTGAGTCTGGCGAGAAGACGGGCCGGGTAGCCTCGGCATTCTCGGTTCCAACGAGTGGCCTCGGCTCGAGCTCTGAAAGGGAGCGTACGTAGAGCATGCGGCCCGTGGCATAGACCAATTGTTTCCCGTCCGGGGAAATCGCGAGCGAGGGCTCGCCGCGCAGCCGTTCACCCTCTGGTGGCTCGATTGCAAAGCGCGTGATGGCGGTCTCCTCCGGACTTCGCGCCGAATTCAGCGTCCAGCCTGCGACGACGCCGATCGCCGTGGCCGCGGCCACGATTGCGGTGAGAGCGGCGTGCCGGCGAAACGGGGTGAATGGTGAGCGGAACACCGCGCCGGATTCAGGGGTGCGTCCCGAGAGAACAAATCGCGCCGTGGAGATATCCGCGATGCGCTCGTTTCGGTCCTTCTCCAGGCACGATTCCACTAGCGCGCGGATTGCCGCAGGCACGAGCGGCGGCCAGACCGTCCAATCAGGATGGTCGCGCAGAACGGACGCCAGGGTGTCGGTGACGTCGTCGCTGCCGAACGCCCGCCGGCCTGTCAACATCTCGTAGAACACGCAGCCGAAGGCCCACACGTCGCTCCGCTTGTCCGCGGGAACACCTCTGGCCTGCTCCGGACTCATGTAGGCGGATGTGCCAACGACAATGCCGCTGGCGGTCACCGAAGCATCCGACGGCACGGGCACGAGCGCTTTCGCCAATCCGAAGTCCAGCACTTTGACGGTGCCATCGGAGCGAATCGTGATATTGGAAGGCTTCAGATCGCGATGCACGATTCCCTGGCCGTGCGCCGCTTCAAGCGCGCTCGCAATCTGCAGAGCGATCCGCGAGGCCTCGCTGAAAGGAATGGCGCCGGAGCGAAGCCGGGCGGCGAGCGTCTCCCCCTCGACGAGCTCCAAAACGAGCGCGTGGACGCCGTCCGTCTGTTCGAGGCCGTAGATCGCCGCGATATTGGGATGATTCACCGAGGCGAGGGTTTGCGCCTCGCGCCGGAACCGCGCCAGTCGATCGGAATCGGCGACGAAATACGGCGGCAGCACCTTGAGCGCGACGTCTCGGGCGAGCCTGAGATCGCGGGCGCGATACACGTGTCCCATGCCGCCGCCGCCAATCAGCTCGACGATCTCGTACGGGCCGATGCGGCGCCCGGTGTTCAGGGTCACGCCATCCGTATCGGTCATCAACCCCGCCGCCAGTTCAGCCGCCGGGCGGTCGAGCAGCGATTCTGGCGTGTCGGCATGCGCCAGCAGCGCCTCGATCTGCCCGCGCATCGCGCGGTCTTCGCAGCATGCCTCCGCCAGGTATCGAGCCCGGGCTTCGCCGCGCAGCTCGCTCGCGGTGTTGTACGTGCGTTCGAGGACTTCCCACCGGTCCACGATCGGATCCGCCGCCAGCTTGCCACCACCGGGACACGGCCGCAACTGGATTTCGTATGACTTCGGATGTGACTCCCGCCGTCGTTTTCTCGCATGCCGTAGTACAGGGAGGGTGTCATGAGGCCACGAAGCATAGCGGCCGCAACGCTAATGGTCGCGATTTCTTCGGCGATTCAGTTCGATCGGTCTGCTGCCGCCCAGGCGACCGATGTCGACGCTCAGCTGACGGCAGAGCTGCAGCGTATGGAGCAGGTGTTCTGGACAGCCTCACGGGATCACGATGCGGAAGCGCTCGATCGCCTCGTCGCTCCAGAGTTCACACTCCGCGGCGCTGGTATGCGCCAACTGGCGCTGCCCCGCGCGGTCTGGATGGACAACACGATCAACAGACTGGAAGACGCATGGTTCGAGCTTCTGTACGTCGCAGCTCGGAAGCTGGCAGACGATCTGGTCGTCGTAAGTCAGCTCAACGAATCGAAGGGAACGATCGACGGAAAGGAGATGAACTGTCTGTGCTACGGCGTCGATTTCTGGAAGAAGCGCGGCGGAAACTGGCAGATCCTTGGTCGGTACGCGATCGGGTCCGGAAACAGGCCCGGTGGCGGTAGCCAAGCCAGACCCCCGACCCGCGGCGCAGGTCCCGGCCCGCAGCTCACCGAGCGCGATGTCGACCCGCAGCTCACCGACACACTGCGCAACCTGGAGCAGGAATTGGCCAATGCTGCGCTGCGAGGCGTGATTGATCAGAAAGCCGTCGATCGTCTCGTCGCCTCTGAGTTCACGATTCGCTCGTCGGACGCTCCGAAGGAGAGCGTGCCGCGACCTTCGTGGATACAGACGCTGCGCGGCGCAAAACTCGTTTCAGTCGAACAGCAGTACCACGCCGCGCGCAGGCTGGCCGACGATGTTGCCGTCGTCAGCTTGGTGATCACCCAATATGCGGCTGGTGGTCATCCCGATCAGAACGCTGCCTCGTATGTCGTCGACGTCTGGAAGAGGCGGGCGAGTCAATGGCAGTTGATCGCCCGTTATTCGGGGCACCCTTTCGACGCGGTCTCGCGCTGACGCCTCGCAATCCTCAACCGCACACCGGATCGTGCTCAGTGGGGCTCTATGGACGCCTGCTCGTTGCCGGTTCTGATCTGCGCCGGCGCTAGATTAGAATCTGCGCATGCGCTCTGGCGTCGCGGCCGTTTGTGTCATCCTGCCGCTACTATCACTGGCACAGCGCGGTGGGCCCCAGCGCGAACCGAGTCAAACCGGTACGCCGTCGCCAACCGCTCGAGCTCCCTTGCTCCAGCGCCGCCTCGTGCACCTGCCGGCTGACGACGCACGCAGGTTGAATGGCGTGGTGCAGCACGTTGACGTCGAAGCGATCACCTACCTCAGCGACGGCCTACGCATCAACGGATACCTGGCCCTGCCCAACGGCGCCGGACCTTTTCCCTGCATCATCGTGAATCGCGGCGGCAGCCACAGGCTGAACGTCCTGGACGATGTCAGCGCGGTCGAGTGGCTCGGACGAGTTGCGTCCTGGGGATATGCAGTTATTGGGAGTCAATACCGAGGCGGTGGAGGAAGCCAGGGCCATGACGATTACGGCGGGGATGACGTCGACGACGTGCTCAATCTGATTCCAGTACTCGAAACACTACCGAGCGCCGATGTACGGCGGATCGGTATGTGGGGTGCCAGCCGTGGAGGGATGATGACGTATCTCGCCCTCACGCGGACGGTTCGCGTCAAGGCGGCAGTGATCGTGTCCGGTATGTCGGATCTGTTCGAAAGCGGCCGTAGCCGCCCGGAAATGGAGGCGAACTTCAAGGAGTTTATGCCCGACTACGACGCCGATCGCGCCGCGGCGTTAAACCGCCGATCCGCCATCCGGTGGATAGACAAGCTCCCGGCGACGGTACCCTTCCTGATCGTGCACGGCACGGCCGACTGGCGCGTTTCCCCTTCACAGGCATTCGATATGGCGCGTGCATTGTATGAAGCGAGGCGGCCGATGCGTCTCGTCATGTTCGAGGGAGGAAGTCACGGCGTGCCCGAATTCGCGGAAGAAAAAAATACCCTGATCCGGTCTTGGTTCGATGGTTACGTTCGGGATGGCCGCAACTGGCCCGATTTGAAGGCCCATGGCGGCTGAAGCCCTCTCACGCCGCCGTGATCAGATCGTTGTGGAAATCGCCCCGGACACCCAGCCAATTCCGCCCCGCAACTCCCCCAGCCGTCGATGGGCGATCCCGACGCGGCGCACCCGAACCGGCTTACTGGATTTGATCGAAGTCGGGCCACATAACGGTCCGTGACCGGAGGCCGAGCATGCCGAGCGTCTTGCGCTCGAATGCCGAAAGCTCGGCTTCCGGTCGTGTCAAGTTCAACAGCCCGGGCATCGTGTGTGCCCTGATCTTGAGCGCCGAAAGCAAGGCACGCAGTGCCGTACTTCGATCGACGAGCCGGTCAGACTTCACCCTCAACCGGTCGAGGAAGTACACCGAAGGATCGTACCCCACGCAGAATCCGGCAACCTGGAAGGGCCATGGCGGCACTACAGAGCACGACGGGGGCGTGTCGGTTGCTTCGACGAGAAGTCCCTCTTCTGGCGCGCTCGCCACCCATTCGAACTTGATTCGCCCCTGACTCACCTGAGTGATGACAGCGGTCGCAGCGCCCCATGCCTCCACGACATCTGCTCGCGGCGCAAGCTCGGGCGAAAGCGCAATCGAGGTGAGACCGGACCAAAAGTCGGCACGTATCTGATCGTTGGTGAAGACCCACTGGCGGGTGACTTCAGCTTCGTCCGCACTTGCCATGGGCCACAGCGTGATCTGTCGGTTGGAGGAAGACGCACACGTACGCCGTTCGAGATAGCCGGTTGCCATCACGTCTACGGTCATACAACTGGAGGACGACACCGGGAACCGAACTTCGCCCGAGGCATCGGTTAGCGCCTGCTGGCTGTTCGCGGTGACCACCGCGCCGGGCACAGACGCTCGAGACCAGCCGTCGATAATGCTGAAGGTCATCTGCTCCGGCGGTCCACCGGACGAATCGATCGGGCTGGGGGCGTTCGGCGAACGACCGCACGCCATGGCGACCAGGACCAGCCCGCACCCAACAAGTCGAGACAAAACTGCCGTAGCCTTCATCGGTTTTCTCCGAGTAACTGTCCTGCCGGTATAGGCGAGAGAGTAGAGGCGGAACTGTCACATGGGCCGCTGGCGTGCGGATCGGTTCTCATTGCGGCGTTGGATGACAGTTTCGCGTCCCGATTCCCGCCTGTCAGAACGGAATGGGTCCGACAGTTCCCGAGGAGGCGACTCAGATGAAGAAGGGACGTGCGCGGCTGCCGAGACTTCGGGGGTATAGAGACATCGTGCTTGCTGTCGCGCTGGGTTGTGTAACCGGCTGTACGGGCAGTTCACCGCACCCGGACCCGGTGGCCGTGCTGACGGCTCCTTCCGCTCCGCTGCCGCCCGCGTCTCCTGTCCCTCCCGTGCCGCCTTTTGCGACTAGCGAGCTGGTGATCTCCCACGTGTCGGTGACGGAGCTCCCGCCGTCACCTCAAGGCGCCTACTACGTTTACAACGTGAGGTTCTGGCTCACCGAGACGACGGGGAAAAGCGGTGCGACTATCGTTGGTGTCGATTTGGGGGCTCCTAATGAAACGGATTCCACCGGCCCAAGTTGCTGGGTTACGAGCATCCGCGTGGAACCTGGCGGGACGCTCGATGTGTTCGATAGAGGCTGGGAGGACCTGTTGTACTGCGCTCCGTCCGTCATCAGTCTCGTCAAGGCTTCGTCCATCACCATAGTTGTCAGCTTTACCGACGATAACGGAGGCTTGGGAACAGCCACGAAAACGGTAAGCCTCACTGAGGGTGACGAAGGTCGATGAACCCGGTTGACCCTTCGGAGATGCGA
>JBKPNQ010000311.1:0-10920 GCA_046732715.1 Acidobacteriota bacterium
GGACAGTATCGGTTCCGCGGAGTGGGTCCGACCGGGAACCCCTTCACGGACTTCCTCCTCGGAATACCCAGCGACGTCCGTGACCAGGTCACCAACCGTGGACCGCTCGACGGCCATTCCAACGACGTCGCGTTGTTCACCCAGGACGACTGGCGGGTCAACAAGAGCGTGACGATGTTTCTGGGTCTCCGGTACGAGGTTGTCGGGGCATGGCACGAGAAGGACCTGACCCTCGCGAACTTCCTGCCTGTCGACGGTGGCCACCACGTCGTGGCGAATGCACAGATCGCAGCGCTGCTGCCGCCTGGCCTCATCGCGCTCAACCGCACCGAAACGGCCGACCAGGCGGGTCTGCCGGAGACCTTGGTCAACACGGACAAGAACAACTTCAGCCCGCGGGTCGGCTTCGCCTGGCGGCTCGATCAGAGCAACAAGACGGTGCTTCGGGGTGGTTTCGGGTTGTTCCATCCCACCGTCGCGGTTCAAGGCATCCGAGACCTGCTCGCGACCAACGAATTCCGCTTCGTCAACACGACCCGGGGTGGCGGGCTCCGCAACGGCTTCTCGGGTGGGACAACGGCACCGGACCTTACGGCCTTCGGGAACCAGGGGATCGATCCGAATCTCCAGAGTCCCGACATCTATCAGTACAACCTGACGCTCGAGCGCGAGTTGACGGGCCAGATGGGACTGCGTGTCAGCTACATCGGCTCGACGATGCGAAAGCTGCTGGTCGACCGCGACTACAACACCCTGCAGGCCAGCACCGTCCCCTTCGACCCTGAAGACCCGGCCGACTATGCGCGGCTGCCGTATCCCTTGTACGGCTACTACATGGACATCGTGTCGAACACCGGCAGCGGCCAGTTTCATTCGGCCCAGCTCGAGTTGAATCGCCGCTGGCGGAGCGGCTTGGCGTTCAATGCCGCGTACACGCTCGCCCACTCAGACAGCAATGCCCCGGATACCGGCAACAGCACCATCGGGCCAGTGCAATTCGATCCCTATGACATCGAAAAAGATCGCGGTCCCGATCCGAACGTGGTGAAGCATCGCCTTGTCGCGAACGCGACCCTGGACATTCCGGTGGGTCGCGGCAGGCCCCACGGCGCGAACATGGCGAAATGGGCGGACAGCCTGTTCGGCGGCTGGACGGTCTCGTCGATCGTTCAGGCGCGCAGCGGCCAGAACCTCACGCCGTTTTTCAGCGGTTTTTATACGACGAGCCCCTGGAACACGGGGAAACCGCTCGACGGCCTGGGCAACGTCTTCTGTTGCGCGTGGCGACCCGATCAGATTCGGGATCCGAACAGCGGTGGGCCACGCGACGCCTTTTTCGATCAGACTGCGTATGCGCTTCCGGCGCCGGGAAAACTCGGCAACGCCAAGAAGGGCAGCCTGAAAGGGCCGGGCACGTGGGTCGTCAACTTCGCGTTCTACAAGGATGTCGTGCAGCAGGGCCATTTCCGGCTGCAGTTCTCAGCGTTGCTCGACAACGCCTTCAACCATCCGCAGTTCTTCCCGGCGTATGGGAGCGGATTCGTCGATCTCACGTCGTTGCTGACCGAAGACGATCCCCACAATGGCGAAACGGGGGTGCTGGGTGCGGGGGCCATAGGAAACGCCGAAGGGTTCTCGCCTGGACGGGTCATACGTTTGGGCATCAGAGCGACGTTCTGATGCCCGGTCCGAAGATAGTGGTGGTGTGGCTCACGCTGAGACGAAACGTTGACAATGCTATCGCTACAGTGCGACCGGCGTTTTCCTCGGATCGCAGAGAGTCAGGGCTGGCCTTGAACTGGACGCAAACGGCGTTGAGTTCGCCACGAGATCCACAATCGAAGTGCTCGATGCCAATGACAACGTGATCGGCACCGGCTGCGCCACCGCGGCAGGGAAGCGATTTGAATAAGACGGCACTCTTCTGAACGAGTCGATCCTAACCGTGCGCGGTCGACATTGCAGTGGCGCTGCAGCGCCACTTGTCGAGTGGAATGCCCCCGATCACCGGCATTGCAGTAGGATTGCGGGAAATGCCCGAGGAGTTCATGGTCACGTGTCCGTTTTGCGGCGAGCAGGTGGAAATCTACGTCGAGCCTGACGTCCGTGGCAGCTTCGTGCAGGACTGCGAAGTCTGCTGCAATCCATGGCGCGTCCTCGTGTCTGGCCGAGACGACGACCGGGTTGTCCATTTGACACGCGCAGACGGATCGGAATGACAAAGCTCAGCCTTGCCGAGCCGGCGCTTGACGAATGCGGGCCTATCGCGCCAACCTGCGCGTGCGATGAAGCGCACGATCTCGGCCATGGCGATACTTACTGCGCGTGGGGCCTTGGCGAAACTGGGCCGGCGCTTCGGCCGGCGGGCCAGCGCCTCGTCCTTCGACCTTGCTCAGGACGACCCTGAGCCGGCCGAAGGGTCGCTCGGGCCGCAGGCGTTCGTTGCCGCGCTCCTGTGCGCGCTGGCAGTCATAGCCGCCGCGCCGGCTGCGCCAGTTCGCGTGTGGCAGGGAACGCTGCAGATTCCTACGTACGCGGAGGGGCCAGCGAACCCGAACCCACCGTTCGACCTGTTTTCGTACGGGCGATTCAACTATCCGTATCCGAATCGCGACGCATTGACGGATCGACGTGAGCCGGTCGCGTGGCGTACCCTGAATCTCGAGAACGAGTACCTTCGGCTCACCGTGCTGCCGGATCTCGGCGGCCACATCTACAGTTGCCTCGACAAGCGCAGCGGGCAACAGATGTTCTATGCGAACACCGCGATCAAGAAGGCGCTGATCGGCTATCGCGGCGCCTGGGCCGCCTTCGGCGTCGAGTTCAACTTCCCTGTCTCGCACAACTGGATGTCGATGTCGCCGGTGGATTTCGCCACGATGGAACACCCCGATGGCAGTGGATCGATCTGGGTTGGCAACGTCGATCAGGTCTACGGTGGCCAGTGGCGGGTCGAGCTGAAACTGGCGCCCGGCCGTTCGGTGCTCGAGCAGAAGGTCGACCTGTACAACACGAGCACCTCCAGGCACCGCTATTACTGGTGGAACAACGGCGCGGTGCAGGCGTGGGACGATTCCCATCTTGTCTATCCGACCGAGCTGATGGCGACGCACGGGTTCACGAAGATTCAGCGATGGCCGGTCGACGACAAGGGGCAGGATCTGAGCGTCATTCGCAATCAGGCTGACGGACCGGTCTCGCTTTTCACCTACGCCACTCGAGAGGGATTCGTCGGCGTCTATCATCCGCATACGCACAGCGGCACCGTTCACGTCGCCTCGCCGCTGGAACTCCCGACGCACAAGGTCTGGTCGTGGGGATGGGACCGCGACGCGGCCGACTGGCGCACCGCACTCTCGGACGATGACAGCGCCTACGTGGAACTGCAGGCCGGCCTCTTCCGGAATCAGGAAACCTATGCGTTTCTGGAGCCGCAGGAGACGGTCAGCTTCTCGGAGTACTGGCTCCCGGTCCGGGACCTCGGCGGCATCACCCGGGCGAACGTCGACGCGGTCATGCACATGGAACGGACGACCCCGACGCACGTCCGGATCGCGCTCGACGTGACGCGCGATGTGCCCGAGGCACACCTGACCGTCACCGGAACAACGTCGAGCTTCGATAACCGCGTGTCCTTGTCGCCGCGAGAGACGTGGCGCTGGGAAGGCGACGTCACCAGCAATACGCCGGTCCGCCTCGACGTGACGGATGGCAGCGGCCGGCCCGTCATCTCGCACACCGAGAATCAATTCAATCGCACGCCAGCCTCCGCGGTGCAGGTCGGCCCCCAGATCGCGCCGCGAATCCCGCATGGTGCTCTCGACGTCGATGACATTCTCCAGCGAGGGCAAACCGACGAACTGGAAGGACGCCGGCAGCTGGCGATGTCTCGCTACCAGTCGGCGGTCGCACAACATCCGGACGCTGCGTCGCTGCTCAAAGCGGCAGGGCGGCTGGCGGTGTCGCTCGGGTGGGCCGACGCGGGAACGCCGGCGTCGCTCGAGAGCGTCCACTGGCTCGAGCGAGCGCTTGCCAGCAACACCACCGACTTCGAAGTGCAGTATTACCTGGGCGTCGCGCTCGCGGCCGCCGGCCGGCTGCCGGACGCGCGGCGACTGCTGGAATCCTCGCAACGCTTCCAGGCCACTACCCTCCCATCGTCGCTCGAACTCGCACGGCTGCTGGCGCGTCAGGGAGAGGTTGACGCCGCACTGCGCCTGCTGAAGCTGGGGAACTCCGCCACCTCCAGGGCGACGATCCCGCGCGCGATTGAAGCCGTACTGCTGCGCCGTTCGGGTCAACTGGCAGCGTCGCGCGAACTGGCGCGCGCGCTTCGCGCCGTCGATCCAACCAGCGGTTTTGCCCGGTTCGAGTTGACGCGGCTCAACGAACCGGACGAGGACCTCTGGCGACACCTTGCCGTCGATGCGAACCGGGTTCTCGATCTCGTCGATCAATACCTGGCGCTTGGGGCATACGACGATGCGCTGAGCCTGCTGCAGCGACAGTACCCGGCGGTGCCAGCCTCCTTGCGCGAGCCGGGGTCTGTCGCACCGGGCGAGTCGCCGCTCGTCGCCTACTATCGCGGCTACGTACGCGAAAAGGCCGGCGGCGACGCGGCGGCCGACTTCAAGATTGCGCGCTCGCTTGCGACGACCTACGTATTCCCAAGCCGGCGCTCGTCGTACGTCGTGCTGCGCGAGGCGCTGAAGGTTGATCCGAACGATCAGACGGCGCAGTTCCTGCTGGGCTCGTTGTACCTGTCGAGCGGGCTGATCGAGCCAGCCATCGAGTCGTGGCAGCGTGTTCGCCGAAGCCAGTCAACCATTCCGGTCCTGCATCGCAATCTCGGGCTCGCGCTGCTTCAGCGGGGCGACTATGCCGAGTCGCGCGCCGTGCTGGAAGAGGGGCTGGTGGCAGACAAGGACAACGTCGAGGTCTACCTCACGCTTGACGGAGTGTTGAGCGCTGTCGGGGCATCCCCGCGCGATCGCGCTGCGGCGCTCAGTCGCTTTCCGGCGGCTGACAGCGCGATCCCGGCGGCGCTGGCATTCAAGTCCGCGTTCGCGAAAGCCGAAGCTGGCGATGGGCCGGGGGCCGAGCACTTGTTTCAGGATCGCTTCTTTCCGCGTGAGGAAGGCGGCACCAATATCAGGACGGTATACGCCCAGGTGCGCCTGATCCTCGCGAACAACGCGGCGGCCTCGGGCAAATGCGACGCGGCACGGCAGATACTCGACTCGTTTTCGAGCGAGCAGCCTGGCCTGCCATTCACGAAAGGCGGTCTGACCGACGTCATCGCGTCGCCGACGCTAGCGCTGCAGGCCGCAGAGGTCGAATCGGCGTGCGGCAGATCCGAGTCGGCTCGGGCGCGATGGGAAAAGCTTGCGCATCCCCTGGAGAGCGATGGTGCGCCACTGACGCTGGCGCTTGCCGATATTGCGGCGCGACGACTCGGGCGAACGCGATCGGCTGCCGAGCGAGGCCGACTGGAGCGAGCACTGGGCAACGCGACGGCTACCCTCGAGTCCGCCGGGACCAGCAGTCCGGGTGTCGTCGAGTACGCCCGTGGCGTCCTGCTGACCGCACTGGGAAAGAACGCGGAGGCTCGTGAGTCGTTGCGGCGGGTGTTCACGTATCCTGATCGCGGGTTGTCGCAGGTCCTTGCGCGTGCGGCATTGAAGCGCCTGGGGCCGGGATGACGAACACTGACGCGCTGAACACTAGGTCGTCATCTGCATCATCGACATTCGCGGTCGAACTGCACGAGCCCACGGCAAATGCAGAGAATCGACGATCCGACGATCCGAAGGGGGGCTGGTAGGCGTTGGCCGGCCGGCGGCGGCGGACGCCGGTGTCGCGTGTCCGGCTGGCGCAGTGGCGCGAGCCGGGCTTGTTGATCTCCTCGCCTCTTCGTCCCTTCCTTCGGATCTTCGGTCTTCGGATCTTCGACGTAACCGTCGGTGCGTTCAGCTCGACAGTGAGCGTCGCGATTGGTAGCTATATGAGCATTCGATTCATCTCCTTCACTCTGCTCCTGATGACATGGCCGACACTAGCGATGGCCGGGGTCCGCCGCGTGTGGGTCGTCAACGACGGCGAAAAAATCGAGCGCGATGCGACGAACCATCCGGCCAGCACACGCAACTCCGCGTGGGACGGGCGCGTCGCGCACATCTTCGCGGCCAGGAATGAGATCGTCGCGTTCCAGGTGATCGTCGAGGCTGACGCGAAAGGCGTCCGGGAGCTCTCGCTTCGGCTTGACTCACTCGCGTCGGCAGGTGGCCGAATCGCGTATCGCGCGCCGGCGACCGATCCCACTGACTACGTTGGCCGCCCGATTCAGATCTTTGCCGAGCGCTACATGAACGTCACGACCCCTTCACACGCGTCGTGGGTGTTCGACCGCGACAGCCCGGCGATGCCGCCGGATCCAACCGGGTGGAAGCCGGTCCAATTGGTCCCCGAGAACGCAAAGCGTGGCCACGGCGGTCTGCCAATCGCGCTGAGCCCAAATCAGAATCAGGCGATCTGGATCGATGTCTACGTCGACCGCGGACGCGTGCCTGGCCTCTACAAAGGGACCATCGAGGTTCGTGCCGACGGCTCTCGACGGACGATTCCGATCGAACTCGAAGTCTTCGATTTCACGCTGCCAGACGAGAACAGCATGAATGCCATGCTGTACTACTCGAGCGATCAACCGGAGCTGTATCACGGCCGCAACCTCGATGCCGCCTACCACCGGCTGGCGCACCGATTCCGCGTCGAGTTCGTTCAAGCCTACGACGAGCACACGCTGCCTCCGGTCTGGGCCCGTTTCTCCGGCGAGGACTTCACGCGTGACCGCGGCTACGAAGGACCCGGCGAGGGGAAAGGCAACGTCATCGCGCCGCGAACCTTCTATGGCCCGGGACGAGACTTCGACGACCGCGCGTCTGCGTGGGCGCAGAGCGATGCGTGGATGACGTTCCTTCGAGAAAAGCTGCCGCGCGTCACGACGTTTCTCTATATGCCAGACGAGCCGCGCGCGCCAGCGTACCCCCGCATCCTGCAGCTCGCCGAAAACATCCACTCCAATCCCGGACCAGGACGTACGCTGCCGGTGTTCGTGACCAGCACCTACGTCGAGGCGCTCGATCAGGCAATCGACATCTGGTGCTCGGGACCAAAGGGATTTCGACTTGATCGCGTCGCCAGCGAGCGGGCCAGGGGGCGGCAGTACTGGTTCTACAATGGCGGACGCCCAGCCGGAACCGCCATCACTATCGATGCGCCCGCTACGGATCCACGCGCCACGATCTGGGCCGCGTTCAAGCACGATGTGTCCGTGTACTTCTACTGGTATGCCGTGCACTGGCATCACAATTCGCAGAAACAGGGAGAGCGCAACCAGAACGTCTGGGCCGACACCATCACGTTCGACAACCGCCGCCAGCCGAACCGATCGCCAGATGATGAGGGATACATTCACGGCGATGGGGTGCTCGTGTATCCGGGCGAGGAGAAACTCCATCCCGAGGAGGACCGCGGCCTGCCAGGGCCGGTGGCGACGATTCAGCTGGCAAACTTCCGGCGCGGACTCCAGGACCACCAGTATCTGACGCTGGCGCGCAAGCTCGGACTCGACGCGACCGTCGACAAGGCGCTGCAGGCGATCGTTCCGCGCGTGTTCTCGGATGCCGGACCGCGGGTGAGCTTTCCCGAGACCGGTGACCCGTACGAGGCGGTGCGGCTGGAACTGGCGCGGGCCATCGTCAAGGCGGGCCAGCGAAACGCGCAACCGGTCAGTAGGCTCGATAACGAGCCACATCGATCCACTGGCCGGCGACCATGACCCGATCGACACTTCGGATCGCTGAGATGTCCCGGCTTGGATCCGCGCGCAGCACGACGAGATCGGCCTGGAGTCCGGCGCGAAGTGCGCCAATCTGATCGCTTCGATAGAGAAAGCCGGCGGCCGTGCTCGTTGCCGCGGTGATCGCTTCGACCGGCGTCAGGCCGCTGTCGACGAGCAACTCCAGCTCACGCCACGGAGCTTCCCCGCGTTCAGCAAATGGGACCGTGGAGTGTCCACCCATCACCAGCCGGGCGCCTTCCGTCCGTACCCGTCGCGTCAACTGCTTCATCATCGCGAACCCGGCTGCCATGATTCCGGCCATCTCTGGCGTCGTTCCGGGTTCCAAACGATCCGCCCGGCGTTCGAATACCGCGAGCGTCGGATCGATCCACGGCCGACGCTCCCGCAGAATGCGATAGAGCGTCTTCGCCTGTGGACTCTCGAGATCGAGCCGCGCGAACATGCGGTACCGCCCATCGCGCCGCGCGTCGTTGTCGGCGAGCACAGCCTGACGATAGGCCTCCGCGTCGCGCTGTGTCATCAGGCTCATCCCCAGCGACGTGATGTGCTCGATGCCGTGCAAACCGGAGGCGATGAGTTCGCCGGCGTCGAGGATTTCAAGGTGCGCGGTGCACGGGATCCCTCGAGCCTGGCACACGTCGATGACGGCCTTCGCGCTCGCGAACGGGAGGCGGAAATAAATCTTCAGCGCCGAAGCTCCTTGCCGTACGTTCCGCTCCGCCAGCCGTCGTGCCTCCTCCGGATCGCGAGCGACGACGGAATCGGCAGGATAGGCTGGATGCTCGCCGTCGATGTGCGGGCCTGTGGTGAAGATGCGTGGTCCGGACAGATGGTCCGCGGCAATCATGGCGCGCAGCTCGTCGAACTTTTCGTTCCACTGTCCCGGATCGCGGAACGCGGTCACCCCGTGGCTCAATTGGCGCAGAGCAAGCCTGGGATCGCTTTCGATATGGAAGTGAAGGTCGATGAGACCCGGTATGACTGTGTGTCCCGACAGATCGACGGTTTCGGCCTGGGGCGGACTGCTGACCGCCGATGGCGGTCCGATTCGTGCGATCCGACCACCTTCGATCACGATGCGCGCACGCTCGATCGGCGGCGCGCCGCTCCCGTCAATGACGCGGACGTTGTCGAGAACCAGCGGCCGCGGCTGCGATGATGAACCGCCGAGCAGGGCGATCGAAGCGGACGCGATCAGCAGAAGCGACGCGAGAACTCGCCGACTGGTCACTCCCGTTCCAATCGGTCGTTGTCCCATGAATACCGAAAGCGGCCGTGCGTCGGGCATCGATAGAACAGGCCGATCTTTTCGCCGACGGCTGCGTCCCGCTGCATCTCCTTGCCGCATTCCGGACACTTGTTCAGCTGTTCCCAACGATCCTGGACCGGATTGTCATTGGCCACCAGGCAGCCTCCATGCGTTGACGAGTGACGCTATTTTGGAGTGATGACTTTCAACGTAACCGTCTGCGATCCGCCATCGGCGATCGTGACTTTCTGTGAGGCAGATCTCAGGCTCTCCAGGTAATCCGGATCGTTCCACGCGCCATCTTCGATGTAATCCTGGGCGATCGCGAGATAGTCGCCCGCAGGCAATCCCTTCACCTGCCACTGGCCCTGCTGGTCGGGACGGGTGGACCGAATAGTTCGGGAGGTCTCAAACCACTTATCGGCATCCGACGGGAAGACAAGAACGGTCGCATCCCGAAGCGGCTGGTTCCGCGGGTCCAGCAGCTGTCCCGCGACCGTAGTCACGCGGTTGGTAATCATGACGTCCACGCCAGACACGTCTTCGCCGCTGCGCAACTCAATCCATGAGTCCATGATGTCCCGTCCATCACGCGTGACCGACTTTACCATCCACCCATCGGGCACGGTGACCTGGACCTTTGCCCGGCCAAACACATGGCCGACCAAAAAAGTACCGTCCTCTTTGACCGGTGAGGATCCAAAGTCCTTGAAAGCCCCGAGCAGCGCGGGACTGGGTTGATTCCTGACCGGCGCAGCGATGGACACGCGCATCAGGGACGCTTTCGGCCCCTGGCTGCCGTCCTCGACGACGATTCGGCCGCTGACGGTACCGCCGCTGGAGCCAGTCAACATCAGGTTGTCGATATCCGCTCCCTCGACGTTGATCGTCGTCAGCGCCACTTCCGGCTCGAGCGGATCGCCTGGCCGACGTGATGCGGTGACGGTGTATTCGCCGGGCGGCACGTTCAGAGCGATGAAGGTCCCGTCGCCTGCCACGTTGACGTCGGGACCACCGCGAAACGACGCGAAGCCCATCCCGCGAACTTCTTCACTGATGCTCACACGCGAGAACGGCCGTCCCTGTGAGTCGAGCGCCTGCCCTGTTACCCTGGCGGCATGGCCCGGCACGAGTGAAAAGTCTGTCGCGGCCGCCTGCTGTCCGAGTGCCACCGTGACCCGTCGGGCATCGGTGTTCTTGATGACACCGGGGAAATACGTCGGCATGTAGCCGTAGACCGCCTCCTTGCCGTTCTCGGTCACGGTCCACGTTTCCTTGGTCGACGCCATCACGGCGTAGACACCCGGAGGGAGCCGGTTGATCCGGTACTCACCCTCGTCGTCTGTCGTCACCGTGCTGGAGACGACGGGTACGAAGCGTCGACGGCCTTCGAAGTACAGCTGCCTCATCGCATAGACATTCACACCTTCGATCGGCTCGCCGGTTTCATCGGTAATGCGCCCGGCAATGGTGCCCATGCGCGGCAGGGCGAAATCAATTTTTTCCAAGACCTCTCCGTCAGCGAGCTGCACGGGGCGCCCCTGCTCACCCGGCCGCCGCTGACCGTATTCCAGGGATAGATAGCCACCGCGCGCAACTGAAAGCCGATAACGCGCGGCGCGCAGTTCCTTGATTTCAAACACGCCATCAAGGTTCGTACTGACGGTCCGACGAGCTTCCGGGCCAAGTTCCGCCGACGTCAACGTGATGCGCGCGCGCCGCAGCGGACGTCCCGTGTCGCCAGCTACCACACGGCCCTTGATGATGGCGGTGCCCCGTTCGGCAGGGGCTCTCGCATCACGGGGGAGTG
>JBKPNQ010000312.1:0-5985 GCA_046732715.1 Acidobacteriota bacterium
CAGCAACTGACGATGAACATCAGTGACAGCGGGCATCCACCGGAACGCGCCTCGGGCGTAAAGGTGAGCACCAATGCATTCAGCATCATCGGCGAGCGGCCGATCCAGGGGCGCGATTTCAGCGATGGCGAAGATCGGAAAGGCGCCGAGCCGGTCGCGATCATCGGATACGGCCTCTGGAAGACGCGGTACGGCAGCGACCCGAGCGTCATCGGCAAGACAATCAAGATCAATGACGTGGCGACAACGGTCATCGGTGTAATGGCGGAAGGCATGAAGTTTCCCACCAACACCGATGTGTGGATCCCGCTCGTGCCGGATGCGGAGATCGAACGCCGCGACGCGCGAGCGTTCAACCTGTTCGGCCGCCTCGCGAGCGGCGCCACGCTCAAACAGGCGCAAACGGAATTGACCGGCATCTGCAAGAACCTCGAGCGTCAGTATCCCGACAGCAACAAATCCATCGACGCCGAGGTCATGACCTTCAATCAGCGGTTCAATGGCGGCCCCATCCGCATCGTGTTCCTCGCGTTGATGGGCGCCGTCGGCTTCGTCCTGCTGATTGCGTGCGCGAACGTTGCCAACCTTCTCCTCTCTCGCTCGGCGCGCCGGTCGCGTGAAATCGCGGTCCGGATCGCGCTGGGTGCGAGCCGCGGGCGCGTCATCCGTCAATTGCTGGTCGAAAGCACACTGCTCGCATTTCTCGGCGGTGTTTTCGGCTGGATCATGTCGCTCGTTGGCGTCCGACTCTTCGACATGGCCGTGCAAGACGTCGGCAAGCCGTACTGGATCCAGTTCACAATGGACGCGACGGTCTTCGCGTTTCTGGTCGCGGTCTGCTTCGCAACCGGCATCGTCTTCGGCATCGTGCCGGCGCTGCAGGTGTCGAAAACCAATCTCAACGAAATCCTGAAGGAGAGCGGACGCGGCAACGCCGGAGGCCGGCGCGCCCGCTGGATGGCCTCGACCATGGTCGTCGTCGAACTGGCGTTGACAATCGTGCTCCTCGCGGGTGCCGGCCTGATGATCCGGAGCTTCATGAAGCTCTACTCGATGGATATCGGCGTCGACACCACCCGCATGCTGACGATGCGGTTGACGCTCCCGGACAAGAAGTATCCGACACCTGAAAAACGACGGCTGTTTTACGAAGGCTTGCTCCCGCGTCTCGCCGCCATCCCCGGAGTCGCGGCGACGTCGATCGCGAGCGCGCCGCCTGGAAGTGGGAGCAGCGCACGCGGCATTGAATTCGAAGGACGGCCCCAAGCGGATCCAAAGAAAGTTCCATCGGTAACAATGCTCTACGTCAGCGATGGTTACTTCGAAACGTTGGGCGTGACTGCCCGACAGGGACGGCTTTTAGCACAGGCCGACGGAGACGCAGGCTCGGAAGGAGTCGTCGTCAATGCGCGATTTGCCGCACAGCATTATCCCGGTGAAAACGTCATCGGCAAACGCATCCGCCTCCAGGCCCGCACCAATGGGCCCGAGGCGAACAAAACAAAACCGTGGATGACGATCGTTGGCGTTACACCCTCGATACGACAGCGAAACGTACAGGATGTCGAACCGGATTCGGTCATTTACATGTCGTATCGACTGGAACCACCGTCAGGAACGGCGATCCTGATTCGCGGCCGTGGTGAGCCTGGCGCCTTGACGTCCGCCGTGCGAGAAGCCGTCCAGGCGACCGATCCCGATCAGCCGGTGTTCGCCGTGCAAACGATGGAGCAGTCGCTCGCACAGCAGCGCTGGCCGTATCGCGTGTTTGGGACGATGTTCACAATCTTCGCCTTCATCGCACTGGTGCTGTCGTCGGTGGGAATTTATGCCGTAACCGCATACTCAGTTACGCAACGGACGCAGGAGATCGGCGTGCGGATGGCGCTCGGAGCCAGGGCGAGCCAGGTTTCATGGCTGGTTCTGCGTCAAGGGCTCGTGCAATTGGCGATCGGCCTGGTGCTCGGCACTGCGGGCGCGCTTCTCGCGGCACCTGTACTGCAGACCCTGCTCGTGCAAATCAAACCGACTGACCCGATCACCCTCGGGGGAATTGCGCTCCTTTTTACGACGGTAACGGTCTGTGCATGTCTGATACCCGCGCGTCGCGCGACAAAGCTGGATCCGTTAACGGCACTGCGAATTGAGTAACGAACGATAAGGGGCTGCCGGGATACGGGGGCGAGATCCGGGATCCCGGTTTCAGAACTCAAATGAGAGACTGATGATCCATTATTAATCTCGTTGCCATTCACTGATTCACCTGGCGAAGCAATGGGGCGCGTGCGGACGACGCTGCTCGTCGTCGTCGCCGTCATCATCCTTGCCTTCCTCTTCATCCATCGCGTCACCAGCAAGATGCCGGACTTCGCGGTGTACTGGACGGCCGCGAACCGCGCGAGCCATGCAGAAGCGCTCTACCGCGCTGAAGACGGCCACTATCAGTTCAAGTACCTTCCGGCTTTTGCCATCCTGATGATCCCACTCGGTGCTGTCTCCTTGGAGACTGCGAAGACGGCATGGTTTGTCACATCGATTGCGCTGCTGGCGTTGCTGCTCGTCTCGAGTCTGAAGCTCGTGCCAGAACCACGCAGAGCCACGGCGGTTCTTGTCACGCTGACGCTTCTCGTCATGGCAAAGTTCTTCGCACACGAACTGGTGCTCGGGCAGATGAATACGTTGTTTGCCGTCATCGCAACCGCGGCGGGGCTCGCCGCCTTGACTGGACGCGAAGCGATGAGCGGTGCGCTCACGGCACTGGCGATCGTGGTTAAACCCTACGCCGTGCTTTTTCTCCCGTGGCTCGTCGCACGTCGACGGTTCACTTCGATCAGCGTCGCTCTTTTCGGCTGCGCCGTCGTCGTATGCCTGCCATGCGTGATCTATGGTGTGGCAGGAACAATTCAGCTCCACCGGGAGTGGTGGGCGACGGTGACCGCATCGACGGCGCCGAATCTCACGAATGCCGACAACGTGTCGATTGCCGCGATGTGGGCGAAATGGATTGGCGTCGGCCGGCTCGCGACGACTCTTGCGGCGGTCACCTCGGTCAGTGCTCTGGGCGTCGCGGTGATGGTGTTCGCGCGCCGAACTGGCGTGGCCGCACCGGAAGCACTCGAGTGCGCGTTGCTGCTGACGCTGATTCCGCTGCTCTCGCCGCAGGGATGGGACTACGTTTTTCTGATCGCGACGCCAGCGGTCATGCTTCTCGTAAACTACGACGCCAGACTGCCGCAGGGCGCGCGCATTCTGACGCGGGCCGCACTGCTGACGATCGGTCTCAGTGTTTATGACCTTATGGGCCGCTCCGCCTACGGCATATTCATGTCGTTGTCGCTTATCACCGTGTGCTTTTTCATCGTCGTCGCCGGACTTTCCGTCCTGAGAACCCGCGCGATCGCCTGATATCATGCGACGTCGTGTCCGTGTTGCTTCGTGCGTATCCGTATTTCGCGGCCGGTGTGCTCGCTGTCATCGTGATGGCAAATCCTGATCGATTCGGGTTGCGGGCCGCGCAGGACTCTCCGACCCCGGGCGTGCCGCTGACGCTGGCTGAGGAACGTGCACGCCGCATCAGTAATCTCCGCTACGATTTGCACTTCACGATCCCTGCCGATTCAGGAGCACCGGTCGATGCGAAGGCCACCTTGCGGTTTGCGCTCGCCGATCGAACAAGCCCTCTCGTTCTTGATTTCGCATCAGCAGGTCCTGTTCAGGCGGAGAGCCGCGGCCGGCCGATCACCGTCGCCGCAGTCAATGAACACATCGTGATTGCGCCATCGGATCTGCTCGAAGGCGAAAACGAGATCTCGATTGCCTTCACGGCGGGTAACGCGGCACTGAATCGCAATCTGGAGTTCATGTACACGCTGTTCGTGCCGGCGCGTGCCCGACTGGCGTTCCCCTGCTTCGATCAGCCCGATCTGAAGGCGAGATACACGCTCGGCCTCGACATCCCATCGGCATGGGAAGCGCTCGCCAACGGGCCGGAAACCAGACGCATCAAGCAAGACAACCGCACATCGATCCAGTTCGCGGAGACCGACCCGCTCCCTACGTACCTGTTTGCGTTTGCCGCCGGCCGGTTCCAGATTGAAACGGCGGAACGGAACGGCCGCCGCTTCCGCATGTTTCATCGGGAAACCGACGCGGCAAAGGTCGCCAGGAACCGCGACGCGATCTTCGATTTGCACGCGTCCGCGCTGGAATGGCTCGAGCGCTACACCACCATCAAGTATCCGTTCGCGAAATTCGATTTTCTTTTGCTGCCGTCGTTTCAGTTCGGTGGCATGGAACACGCGGCAGCAATCTTCTACAACGCCTCCGGATTGCTGCTCGACGAGAGCGCGACGCAAAACCAGAAACTCGGGCGCGCGAGCGTGATCGCACATGAAACAGCGCACATGTGGTTTGGCGATTTCGTGACCATGCGCTGGTTCAACGATGTGTGGATGAAGGAGGTGTTCGCCAACTTCATGGCGGCGAAGATCGTCAATCCTTCGTTTCCTGGCATCAATCACGACCTGCGGTTTTTGCTCTCGTACTATCCCGCGGCCTACGAGGTCGACCGCACCGGCGGGACGAATGCCATCCGTCAACGCCTCGACAACCTGAATGAAGCCGGCACGCTTTACGGTGCCATCATTTATCAAAAGGCGCCGATTGTGATGCGCCAGCTCGAGATGATTCTGGGAGCCGATGATTTTCGCAATGGTCTGCGTGAGTACCTCGGCGGGTATCCCTTCGGCACTGCGACGTGGCCCGACCTGATCAAAGTGCTCGATGCAAGAACGCCAGAGGATCTCGCGGCGTGGAGTCACGCGTGGGTTGAAGAAGCTGGACGCCCGAACATCGCGACGCACCTTGAAGTTGAGAACGGCAGGATTGCGCGGCTCGCCTTCGAACAAAAGGATCCAGCGCTACGGCGCGGCCTTATCTGGACCGAGCGGATGGAAGTGCTACTCGGCTATGGCGGAACGGTTCGGCGTATTCCGATTACCCTCAATGCCGCGCGCGTCGAGACCACCACGGCCAGAGGCTTGCCGGTACCGCAATTCATCCTGCCGACAGGCGGCGGGATCGCGTACGGCGGGTTTGCAATCGATCACGCGACGCGTGAGTATTTCCTCCATCATCTCGGCGACATACCGGATGCCCTTACCCGCGGCAGTGCGATGGTCACGCTCTGGGAGGACATGCTGGATCATCGGGCACGACCAATCGACGTTGTCGAAGAGTTGATCGCAGCCGTACGGCGCGAGCCCGATGAACTGAACCTTCAGCGGATGCTGTCGTACATCGGGCAGGGATTCTGGCGTTTCGTTTCGAGTGCCGAACGCGATGCGCTGACGCCGCGGCTCGAACGTACTCTGCGCGAGGGCCTTGACACCGCGGCGACGTCGACCGTGAAGTCGGCATGGTTTTCGACGTTGCGGGACACCGCGCGCACTCCTGCAACGCTGTCATGGCTGGAGAATGTGTGGCGGAAGGCTGAAACGGTCAAGGGGTTGCCGTTGGCCGAGCCCGATTACATCCAGTTGGCCGAGGAGCTCGCTGTCCGTGGAGTTCCGGCCTGGCAGAAGATTCTCGACGAGCAGTTCACACGAATCGAGAATCCGGACCGAAAGGCGCGGTTTGCGTTCGTGCGCCCTGCGCTCTCCTCAGATCAGCCAACACGCGACGCGTTCTTTGCGACTTTGCGGGATGTTGCGAACCGGCGCCGCGAGCCGTGGGTGCTCGAGGCCTTGTCCTATCTCCACCATCCTCTGCGTGCGGAGGGTTCGCTGCACTACATTCCATCGAGCCTCGCCATGCTCGAGGAGATTCAGCGGACAGGTGACATTTTCTTTCCCAAGCGATGGATGGACGCGACGCTCTCGGGCCACAGCTCCGCGAGCGCCGCGCGCATGGTGAGAACTTTTCTTACCGGACTTCCGCCGGATTACCCGGACAGGCTTCGACGGATCGTCTTGTCCTCGGCAGACG
>JBKPNQ010000313.1:0-8132 GCA_046732715.1 Acidobacteriota bacterium
GTTGCAGGGAGATATCAAGAACGCGGAGGCCACCTTCCTCAAAGTCACGCAAATGGAACCGTCGTATGCGGACGGGTGGGTCAACGTCGGACGGGCGCGAGTCCAGGAAGGCAACATGTCGGGCGCGGAAGACGTGCTTGGCAAGGCACTCACGGTCGATCCAGAGCTGGCGAAGACACATTTCTTCCTGGCGACCGCGCTGAAAAGCCTCGGCCGGTACGACGAGGCCATCGACCACCTGAAAACCGCCAACGCGAAGTACCCGCGGGACCGCGTCGTTCTCAACCAGCTTGGGCGCGTGCTGTTTCTGAAACGTCAGTACAAGGAAGCGATCGACGCATTCGTCGGCGTGCTGACCATCGACCCGGAAGATTTACAGGCGCACTACAACCTGATGCTCTGTTATCAGGGTCTCGGCGACGGAAACGCCGCGACCCGTGAGCGGGCCCTGTACGAGCGATTCAAGGCAGATGAATCGTCGCAGTCGATTACCGGACCCTACCGGCAACTGCATGCTGAAGACAACAACGAGCGTCAGCAGATACACGAACACACCACAGCGACGATCCGACCGCCAGAAAAACATCAGCCGGCCCGAGTGGGCGGGAACTAGTGAATCGGTGGTTTGGTGAATTGGTGGTTGGTGAATTGGTGAATTATGGAATTGGTGAATCGGTGAATTTGGGATCGGTGCTGGAATCAGCAACAACCCGAATTCACCAATTTCCCAGTTCACCAATCCACCAACTCGCCAATTCGCCGATTGGGAAGCGCGTGTCCATACCACTCATTCTGTTTACTCTCGCCGTTGGTGTTGTGACTGCGGCGAACCCCATCGTGCAATCATCCTCGGCGCTCCCCCAACTCAACGATGTAACCGCGGCGGCCGGCATTCACTTCCGCCACACCAGCGGCGCATTCGGAAAGAGATATCTCCCCGAAACGCTGGGATCGGGTGTTGCGTTCATGGATGAAGACAACGATGGCTGGCAGGACATCCTGTTCGTGAACGGGCGGAACTGGCCAGGTCAGCCCGGCGCTCCAACATTCCCCGCGCTCTATCACAACAACGGCAACGGGACGTTCACCGACATCACGCGCAGCGCTGGTCTCGCCGTCGAAATGTACGGGATGGGCGTGAGCGTGGCCGACTACGACAACGACGGCGACACGGACATTTACGTCACCGCGCTCGGGCCCAACCACCTGTTCAAAAACAACGGCGGCGGGAGGTTCGAAGACGTGACGGCCCGTGCCGGCGTCGGCGATCCGGGGTTCTCGACGAGCGCGGTGTGGTTCGACTACGACCGCGACGGGAAACTCGATCTGTTCGTCGGCAACTACGTCGAGTGGTCCGCGGAGAAGGACCTCTTCTGTACGTTGAACGGCAAGACGAAGTCGTACTGCACGCCCGAGTCGTACAAGGGCCAGAGCCCGGCGCTGTACCACAATAACGGCGACGGCACGTTCGAGAACGTGACGCGAAAAGCCGGCCTGTACGATCCCACGGCGAAGACACTTGGCCTCGCACTCATCGACTACGATAACGACGGGCTCATCGACGTTTTCGCTGCGAACGACACGCAACCCAATCGCCTCTATCGCAACAAAGGTGATGGCACGTTCGCTGATGTTGGCGTCATGGCGGGGATCGCGTTCAACGAGGCCGGCGTTGCGCGCGCCGGCATGGGAACGGATGCGGCTGATTACGATGGATCGGGGCGGCAAAGCCTCATCATCGGCAACTTCTCGAATGAGATGATGGCGCTCTACTCCAACGAGGGGAACGGCCTGTTCATCGACGAGGCGCCGACCTCGACGATCGGCAAGGCGTCGCTGCTTCGACTCACCTTCTCCTGTTTCTTCTTCGACTTCGACCTGGATGGGCTCCCCGACATCTTCGCCGCCAACGGTCACGTCGCTGACGACATCAACACGGTGCAGCCGACGATTACCTACGCGCAGCCGCCCCACCTGTTCCGCAATCTTGGCAACAAGAAGTTCGAGGAAGTGAGTACTCGGGTCGGTGCCGCGTTCGCGAAGCCGGCGGTCGCACGCGGCGCAGCCTACGGCGATTTCGACAACGATGGTGATCTCGATCTGGTCGTGACGGCCAACAACGGGCCTGCGCGACTGTTCCGAAATGACGGCGGCGGCAATCACAAGCTCCGCGTCACCCTGGTCGGCTCGCCCTCGAACCGCGATGCCATCGGGGCGAAGGTCAGGGTCACCCGCGCGTCTGGCGCTCCGATCATGGAAATGGTCAAGACCGGATCGAGTTACCTGTCGCAGAGCGAAAGGCCGCTGACGATGGGGCTCGGCGGAGAGACGAAAGTCGGCGGCATCGAGATCATCTGGCCCAGCGGCAAGAAAGAGCAGGTGCCTGGAGTCGCGGCGGACCAGAGCATCACCATTGCTGAAGGCAAGGGCGTCGTGAAATCCGTACCGCTGGTGACCAAGCGATGAAGATCCTGCTGACAACGGTGCTCGCCGCGCTGGCCGTTCTCCAGCAACCAGCGGGCCGTGGTGCGAAACCGGTCGATGTCGAAGGTGCCTATCGCGCGAACAACCGCGGCGTCGCGCTTCTCGAGCAGTTCAATTACGACGGGGCGGCTACAGCATTCCGCGACGCGCTGAAGATTTCGCCAAATCTGTCGATCGCGCAGGCGAACCTCGCCATCGCGCTCTTTTACGCGAGCAAGAACCAGGACGCAGCCGACGCCGCGCGCGCCGCCGTCAAGGCGCTGCCGGACTCGCCCACCACCCATTACGTCGCCGGGCTGATCGCCAAGGCGGACAATCGGCTGGACGAGGCGGCCGCGGCATTCGAGCGCGTGCGGCAACTCGACCGAGACGATGCCGGTGCCAAGGTTCAGCTCGGCCAGATTCGAACCCAGGAGCGGAAGTTCGACGAGGCCATCACGCTGTTCCAGGAGGCTCTGACCGCCGAGCCGTACAACGTCACCGCCGCGTACAGTCTCGCGCTCGCGCTGACGCGCGCGGGGCGCACAGACGACGGACGTCAGGCGATGCAGCGGTTCGACACGCTGCGCTCGAGCGCGTACGGCGTCACCTACGCGCAGACATATCTGGCCCAGGGGCACTATGCAGAGGCGTTGACGTCAACGGGCAGTGAGGCCTCGCTTGTCACCGGATCCACGCCAACTGTCAGCTTCAGCGAAGCGCCGCCCGAATTCCTCGCTTCGAAACCGCCTGCTGCCGCGACGACTGGCGGAATTGCGCTGGTGGACATCGACAATGACGGGGACCTCGACCTCGTCGATGTCGAAGGTGGCAGCGTCAGGCTGCTCCGAAAGGACGAACGCCGCTTCATCGATCGCACGTCGTCGTCTCGGCTCGATCGCGTACACGTTGACGGGTTATCAGGCGTCGTCGCCGGTGACTTCGACAACGATACCCGCCCGGATCTCCTGCTGTTCGGTGCCGGGGGGTACGTGCTGCTGCATCAATCGGCAGATGGCGGATTTGACGACGTGACCACATCGGCCAGGCTGCCGCGAGCGCCGTGGCCTGTCGTCACGGCAGCATTCGTTGATGTGGATCACGATGGCGATCTCGACATCGTCGCAGCAGGGACGGCGTTGCAGCTGCTTCGCAACAATGGGTCGGACAACGGATTCGCCGATGTCACGACCGACGCGCATCTTGACGGCGCGGTCGGACGTCCCATCGCAATCGCGCCGACGGATTTCGACAATCGTCGAGACATCGATCTGGTGATCGCCGGCGGTACGCGCGGCGCCCTGCTCTATCGCAACATGCGCGACGGCACGTTCCGCGATGCAAGCGGTGACGTGTCGCTGCCGCAGGCCGATGCGGTGACGGCGCTGGCGGTCGGCGACGTCAACAAGGACGGATATCCCGACCTGTTCATTGGCGGACGCCGCGGCAGCCTGCTCGCGCGGAGCGATGGCAAGGGACAATTCCAGACACCGGGCATGATCGGCGACGACGGGACAATCGCCGGGCAATTCATCGACTACGACAACGATGGGCTTCTCGATCTCTTCACCCTGTCTGAACAACGCGGCGCACGGATCTTCCGAAATGGAGGCGAAGTCGGCTGGTCGGACGCCTCGGCGGCCGCGCGCCTGACCGCACTGACGCCTTCACCAGGCGCGACATTTCAGTCAATGGCGGTTGGCGATCTCGACGGCGACGGAGACGATGACGTCGTCGTGCGCGAATCGACGGGGCGGCTGCGCGTGTGGAGGAACGATGGTGGCGAGCGGAACGCATCGCTGCGAGTCCGGCTCACCGGTCGCGTGAGCAACCGGAGCGGGCTCGGTGCCAAGGTCGATCTGCGTGCCGGCAGCCTGCGGCAAACGATCGAGACCGCGTCGGCGTCTCCGGCGATCGCGCCCGCCGATGCGATCTTCGGGTTGGGATCGAGAACCGCAGCCGACGCGGTGCGCGTCGTCTGGCCGTCGGGAATCGTGCAGGCGGAGACCCCTGGCGCTCCATCCGGTCGGTCGTCGACTTTGCCGATCACGGAGCTCGACCGGAAACCCTCGTCGTGTCCGTACCTCTTCACCTGGAACGGCACGAGCTTCGAATTCGTCACCGACTTCATGGGCGGCGGCGAGATGGGCGATTGGGTCGCGCCGTCGCTGTGGAACCAGCCCGATCCCGACGAATACGTCCGCATCCGCAACGATCAACTGAAGCCACGACGCGGGCGCTACGAGCTACGCATCACCAACGAACTCGAGGAAGTGCTGTTCGTCGATCGACTGCAGCTGGTCGCCGTGGATCATCCTGACGGCGTGTCGGTGTATCCGAACGAAGGCCTGCGTCAACCGCCGCGGCAGCCATTTCATCTGACGCCTACCCGCAACCCCCGGCCGCCACTCCGCGCGGTCGATGAGCACGGCCATGACGTGCTCGCACGACTCGCCGCGCTCGACCGGCGATATCCCGACGACTTCGGCCTGCTGCCGATCCGCGGCTACGCGGCGCTTCACGAATTGACACTCGATCTGGGCGCCGTCGGCCACGACCCGGTGCTCGTGCTGACCGGCTGGACGGACTACGCGTTTTCCAGCGACAACGTTGCCGCCTCACAGAGCCGGATTGACGCAGCCCCTCCATCGCTGCAAGTGAAAGACAGCGCTGGCGCCTGGCGCACCATCATCGCGGATGTCGGCATTCCGGTCGGGCGCCCGCAGACCATTGTCGTCAGCCTGGCTGGCAAGTTCCTGTCATCGTCGCGCGAGGTTCGGCTGGTGACGAACCTGCGCGTCTACTGGGACCAGATTCTCGTCGCCGATGGCGACGATGGCGCGGCGCCGCGGCTCACGCGCCTCGATGCCGCGACCGCGGAACTTCACTGGCGGGGTTTCTCGCGTGAGATGACTCCGGACGGACGTGAGCCGATTGGCTACGATTATCAGCAGGTCTCGACCGTGATGCCGTGGAAGTCATTCGTCGGGCGATACACGCGTGAGGGAGACGTGCGAACGCTGCTGAACCGCGTCGATGACATGTTCGTCATTTCGCGCCCGGGCGACGAGATCGCGCTCTCGTTCGACGCGTCGGCGCTGCCGCCGCTCGGGGCCGGGCGGACGCGATCCTTCCTGTTGTATGCGCATGGCTACAGCAAGGAAATGAACCCGCGCTCAGCGAGCCCTGATACCGTCGGTCCCCTGCCCTTCCGAGCCATGACAAAGTATCCGTATGGACCGGACGAGCACTACCCGGACACACAGCCATATCGTGCGTATCAGGACCGATACAACACCAGGATGGTGAGCCGGACAATTGGTGAATTGGTGAATTGGTGAATTGGCGGCTGGCGGCTGAAAGAGAACTGGCAACTGGAAACTGGCAAAGCGCCTGCGGCCCGCGCGAGGATAGCGACTCTTCGAGCGCCGGAGCGCGAGCGCGTGGGGGTGGGGCGCCACGCGCGCAGTGAGTAAAGCGGACAGGGCCATGACCACACCTCTCAGATATTCCGCCGCCGCGTGTCAGACCGACTTCCCCAATCCAGTCGATCGATCGCAGATGCGTGCGAATACGGATCGCATGCTGTCGATGATTGATTCGGCGGTGGCGGGCAGTGCGCCCTTCCTGCCGGTTCGGCTCGTCGTCTTTCCGGAGTTCGCCCACGCGGCGCCGGTGTTTGCGACGGTCGTGGAATTGCTGCAGAAGCTCGCGGTTCCCATCCCGAACGAGCACACCGATCGCCTTCACGCGAAGGCCCGCGAGTACAACATCTATGTCCAGACCGGATCGATGATCGAAGTCGATCCGCGTTGGCCGGATCTGGTCTTCAACACGACGTGCCTGATTGGACCGGAAGGCATGCTCTACAAGTACCGAAAGGTCAATCCGTGGATTCCCTATGAAGTCCACTCGAGCCCGCACGAGATTGACGGCTACGTTGATCCGCTCTTCCCGGTTGCCGACACGCCGATCGGACGAATCGGCTGCGCGATTTGCTATGACTGGCTGTTTCCGGAGGCAATCCGACAGTTGACGGCGAATGGTGCGGAAGTGCTCGTCCGCGTCTCCGCTTACATGGATCCATGGGGCGCGACCGAGCCGATGAACTGGTGGACGATCGTCAACCGCTGCCGCGCCCTGGAGAACACGGCGTTCGTCGTCGCCGCAAATCAGGGCGCGAGCCTCAGGCACTACCCGCCGTACTCGTGGCCCGGCAGCAGTCAGATCGTCGACTTCGACGGCCGGATCCTCGCCGAGGCATCACCTGGCCCCGGCGAGCGCATTGTCGTCGCCCCCATCGACATCACCGCCCTCCGCCACGAGCGCGACACCCGCCGCGCGCACAGCATGTTGGCGCATCTGCGTACGGAGGCATACCCGGTGTACGCCAAGCACCTATACCCGCCAAGTGTTGGTTCGTCTCAGGGCTTGTCCTACGAGCGCAACAACGAACTGATCCAGCAAGCCAAGCACAACGCCCAGCGGGAAGCTGGAAGCGGGAAGCTGGAAGCTTAATTCGCAGTCTTCGGCACAATATCCATCTGCAACCCGGGATCCGCCGCCGGCACGTAGGTCGTCGCAAGTCCCAGTTCTTGGCGGACGATGTTGCAGCCCTGAGCGATGGCGCTGGCCTTGTAGAAGGCGATCTCGCGGTTGGCTCCCTGGCGTCCAAATCCGCAGTCGCTCGACACGATCAGCTGCTCCGGCGCGATGTGCTTGAGCGCCGTGCGAATCGCGCCGGCAACATCTTCAGCCCGATCGGCCTGCAACGTTCGATGGCTGACCGCACCAACACAGATCTTCTTCGGCAGCTTCCCCTTGTAGGCGGCGAAGAGCTCGATGTCGGCGAAGTTCCGATCCTTGGTTTCGATCGTCCACACATCACCGCGCATCTCGTTCAAATAGAGCTCGAATGACGCACGGTAGCTCGTGTCCTCCATGACGCGCTGCATGTTCGGATTGCCCCAGCAGGTGTGAATCCAGATCTCCACGTCGTCGAGGCCCTGGACCTCGCGGTTGTAGCACTCCACCATGAACTTCACCTTCTCGTCACGCGCGCCGAAGGTGTTGGCCATGAAGTGGAGCGTCGGCTCTTCGATCTGGATGCAGCGGCAGCCGGCGTCGCGCAGCGCGAGCAACTCCTTGTTCATGGCGACCGCCATGTCCCAGACGACCTGGCGGCTGTCCTTGTACTCGTTGGTGTGGATGTCGAGGAACAAGCCCATGACCTGCGAGCAGCAGGTTCCGAACCGGACAGGTTTGCGCGTCTTGCTCTGAGCGATACGCCAGATCTTCGCGTAGTCGAGCGGGCGATGCTCGATCTTTCCAGTCACGCGGGGCCAGCGCCAGGCTGTGTAGATCTCGTTCAGCAGCGTGCCCGGCGGATACTTCAGCCACGGGCTGCGGGTTTCTTCGGACTGGAGGTAGTCGCCTTCGAACCCGGTCCAGCGCTGCAGCGGATAGTGGTGCCAGCTGCGGCCAGCGAAGTCCTCATCGCAATGGAAGTCGCCGTGGGTGAGGATATCCAGGCCGGCCCGCTCCTCGTCGCTGATGACGACGGCCAGCGCGTCCTGGAATTTCTCGCGAAACCGGACGTCCATCATGCAGGTGTCGAGCGGCCTGGCCCACATACTGAGGTCGAACCAGCGTGGCCTCGGCCAGGAACC
>JBKPNQ010000314.1:0-9696 GCA_046732715.1 Acidobacteriota bacterium
CAACCTCCGCAGCGCTTCTGTCGGTCAGTGCCTTATAGGCGGCATCGCAGTAGGCGTTTGAATCGTTCAGCACCTTGATGATCTCGGCCTTCGTCTTCGCCGTCTTCTCGAAGTCATCCTCTTCATGCGGTGACTTCTCGCCACGGGCGGCCGAACAATACACGTAGCTCGCGCCGGCGACGTGGGCGATGATTTGTCCGAAGGTCCGGACCGAATCGGTCGGCCTGAACGCATAGTCGGCTTCCGCCATCTGCGCTGCCGATTCATTCATGTTGCGTTTGGCGCTCTCCCAGGTATCGCGGATCGCCTGGCTAATCGGGTTCGACATGGAACCCGGCGGTGCGCCCTGATCGGCCCGGCTGACGACCGCCGACACGCCGACCACGACAGCTGCACACACGATCGACGCTTGCCATCTCATAACGCCTCCTTCGAGACCGCCACTATAGCGCAGTGCGCGGTTCGCGGTTTGCGGCTCGCGGCTCGCGGCTCGCTAAAACAGGGTTCCCACATCCCCAAGCATTGCCGTCCTCATGAGCGGCAGTGGCAGCGGACCCAGCTTGATGAAGCTGTCATGAAAATGCTGAAGCGAATACTGCGCACCCATCCTGGCCTTGTAGTCGTCGCGCAGTTTCAAGATCATCAGCTTGCCCATCGTGTAGTAGCCATAGGTCGCATCGGCAGTGCCCCGGCGTGTCTCCGACCGCGCGACGGGGGCGGGCTGGTAGCCTTCGTTGACGAAAAACTGCTGGGCCTGCTCCATCGTCATGCCCTTCGTGTGCATGCGGATACCCACGATGAAGCGGGCGTCGCGAAGGAGCGCGTCCTGGATTTGCGCCAGGCGGTACCGCGGATCGTCGCCGTGAAAGCCTTCGTCGATCACCATCTGTTCACAGTAATGCGCCCAGCCCTCGGAGTTGGTCGCCGCACCGAGCACCTTCCGAACGTCAGACGGAAAGGTCTTCGCATACAGGAACTGCAGGTAGTGCCCCGGCCAGACCTCGTGCACCGAGACATTCGAGATCGCTGCGTAATACCACTGCTGCATGAACTCCTGGGTCTCACGGGCTGGCCATTTCGGATCGGGCAGCGTCATGTTGTAGTACGCCTCGGTCGCGACCTTCTCGAAGGGCCCTGGAATATCCATCGATGCCGACGTCGTCGCACGCAGGAACGGCGGCGTCTCCTGGACCCGCGCGGGCGCCGCCTGAGGGATGGTCACGATGTGGTGGTCGGTCATGAAGCGGCCGATGGCGTCGAGTTCCTGCTGCGTGACCGCGAGCAGCTTCGGTGCGGCCGGATGATCGGCCTCGACTGAGGCCAGCACCTGCTGCGGAGTCTTGTTTGAATCGATCAACTTTGCGGTTTCGGCGAACGCCGCCTGGTTCTTCCTGAGATCGCGATCGGCAATCGCCAGTAGTTCGTCGAGCGGCACCTCGATCATCTCGTCGGCGGCGAGCTTTTTCCGATACGTGTCTTCCCCAAAAGCAAAGTCGCCGGTGGACTTCTTCAAGAGTTCAGTCTGGAGCCACTTCTTGTAGTCCACGAACGCGGCGATGACCGCGCCGTTGGTCTTCTTGAACTCGTCCAGAAGGCCCTTGTCCGTGACGTCCGTGAATGCGCCCGGAACCGCTGTTTCGAAGAAGGATCGATTCCCGTCGAGCTGATCGATCGCGATCTGCGTATAGATCCGCGGCGGGTTCTCGATGTTCTTCCGTGCTTCCTGCAGAGCGCCCGGCATGGCCTTCTCGCGCGCGATCAGCTTGCGGAGCCGCTCCTCCGGCGGCGCAAACTTCCGCTTGATCATCACGTAGGCCGTGTTGGTCATCCCGCTGCTGTAGGTATCCGCGTCCCGGGCCCACGGGCGCACCACGTCGAGCACCAGAATGCGGGAATCAATGGCGTGCAGCAGTTGCTCGCGATCGAGATGCTTGTCCGGCGAAAGCGTTCCTGGATCAATCGCGGTGACGCGCTCGCGAAACTGGCGCGCGCTGGCCACGGCATCGGCGACCGCGGCGCGGGAGTAGTTTTCCAGCTGGTCGTCGTACTTATGAACGCCGAGATCCGTCGCCTGCGTCGGTTGCCGGCGGTAGAGGTCTTCGAGGTACTCGGCGGCGACGGCCGTGAAGGCCGCGTCCTTCGATTCCGGCGCCTGCGTCGGCGGCGGTGGCGAGCTGCAGGCGGCAAACAGCGCCGCGAAGAAAAGGAGGAGCGGGAAGCGCGAAGAAGGATGCATCTGAAAATGCTATCGCTTTCTCTCAGTTTCCAGTTGCCAGTTCCAGTTCCGAGTCACCCGTTACCGGGGCGAGAGCTAGCGACTCGGAATTGGATGTAGAAACAGGAACTGGCAACTGGAGACTGGCAACTGAATTTGCAATCCCGCTGTGTCGAACCGGCACACCGGGGGACAACTCAGACCGAGATATTCCCTTAAGCCTCAGGTTATCAATAGCCTGCAGGCGCGCTTCTTTCGGCCTTGTTCTTGCGATGCGCGTTGCGGTCGCTGAGAGGAAGGGCTCGTGCCAAGAATTGGACGACTCGAACAGGTAAACAAGGAGCTCTGGATCCTGCTGTCGCTGTTCGGCATCTGCCTGATGCTGAATCTGGTGGTGGACGGGCAGCGCATGGTCCTGAGCTTCTACACGTTGCCCACCCTTGGCGCCGCATATCTCTACGGGCGCCGGCAGGGCACGCTGACCGCGCTTGGCAGCGTGCTGCTCGTCTGCATCATGACCTGGGACAACCCGGTCCTCTTCGCCGCCGCAACCCCTGTGCACATTCCGGCCAATCGCTGGACTGACATCACCGTCTGGGGCGGCGTGCTCGTCATCACGGGCTACGCCATGGGGTCGCTGTACGAACATAAGGCATCACAGCTGACCGAGCTGCGCGAGACCTATCACGGCGTGCTGATGATTCTCAGGCACTTCATCGCCAAGGACGAATATACCGAGAACCACTGTTACCGCGTGTCGGTCTACGCTGCGAAGATCGCCACGAGCATGGACCTGGCTGCGGATCGAATCGAGGACACGCGTGCGGCAGCGCTCCTGCACGACATCGGCAAGTTGGACGTCAGCCGCGACCTCCTCTACAAGGCCGCCCGTCTGACCAAGGCAGAATACGAAGAGATGCAGCAGCACGTCAGCAGGGGGGTCGCGCTCCTCGAACCGGTGGGCGGCTCGCTGCGGCGCGTCATCCCGATTGTGCTTTCGCATCACGACAAGTTCGACGCGTCGGGCTACCACCCGACCGGCGGCGACGATATCCCGCTCGAAGCGCGCATCATCTCGGTGGCGGACGTCTACGACTCGATCACCAGCGATAGACCATATCGAAAAGCGATGTCGCTGTTCGAAGCCCGCGATGTAATCGCGAAGGGTTCGGGCACCGACTTCGATCCACGCGTCGTTGAGGCCTTCCTCGACGCTTTCCGGCGGGGCGAGCTCGAAGTGCCCGCCGTCGTCGTCTGAAATCGGCAGGTCGAATCGTGAGCCCTCCTGCCACTGCCCTGCTCATCCCGGTTGGTCCGGACGAAGACGAACAGCCGTCGGCGCGAGTTCAGCTCGCGTCGCAATGGGAACTCGAGCTCGAGGCCAATCGACGCGAGCGTCGAATCCATCGACGTCATCGTGTCCAGGAACTGCAGTGGCTCCGCAGCGCCAGGCTTGGTGCCGGCCACAGCGTCTCTATCATCGACTTGTCGGCGGGCGGCGCGCTGGTGGATTCGCCGGTACCGCTTCGGCCCGATTCGATCCTGACGCTCGACATCATCGGCCGTGGCTTCGACAAGTCGATCCCATTCCGTGTGCTGCGCTGTCAGATTGGGGCACTTCTTCCGGAGCGGACCGTCTATCGAGGTGCGTGCGAGTTCACGATCCAGATCGAGTTGCCGGTCGAGTTGTCTTCGGGCGCGAAGGTCCTCTATCCGGACGCATTCGTGAGCCTTGACGTGGCTTTGAAGCAGCTGGTCGAACGAATTGGCGCACCCCGCCTGAAGCCGGGCAACACCACGTTTGGATTGCTGGACGCGCGCACCGTCCGCGAGGCGCTGAAGTCGCTGCAGGACCGATCGATGGCGACTCCTCTGGACCCGATGGCGCATCCGCTGGCTGCACTCATCGGACGAGTTATCCCCGCGCTCGAGCCGTATCGAGGACTGCGGGACGTCATCGAACAGCTCGAGAGTCAGCTTCGCCAAACGGTTCCGCAGGCCAGCCTTCGTCTCGTGACCGCGAGCGAACCGGCGGCCCCAGGCAAGAAATCAATCCTGATCAATGTGCCGGGAGCGAGAGCCGAGTCGGCGCTGGTCAGCATCGATCTTCCGCGAGGACTCGTTCTGAATGACTGGCAGACTCGTGTCCTGAGGGTCACCAGCCGGCTCATCGCCCTGCTGCAAAGGCTGGAGCCAGACGCTATCGCACCGCCGACGCAGAATAATCGGGCATCTGACCAGAACCCCTTGCCGGCCAAGAGTGCCGCGAGCGAGTCGGCATCATTGGACCTGCCGAATTCAGCCTGGCAGAAAATCGTGGTGCGTTACAGGGAAGGGCAGATTCTCAAGGGCTACACGCACGACTTCAGTCCCGCACGACAGCAGTTCTCTCTCTGGCCATCGCCCGGCGCTGCGCCGCACGAGCGCGTGATCGTGCCGCTCGCCCGGCTCAAAGGCGTGTTCTTTGTTCGTGATTTCGCTGGCAATCCAGGCTACGTCGAACGCACGGACTCCACAGAGTCGCACCACGGTCGCCGCATCGAAGTCACGCTCGTGGACGATGAGGTCATCGCCGGCCGAACCCTGACCTACAGACCAGACGGGCATGGATTTTTCGTCACGCCAGCCGACCCGCTCGCGAACAACATCCGGGTCTTCGTCGTCGCAAGCTCAGTGAGACAGGTGCGCTTTCCCTGAGTGAGCGTCGCGCCCCCTTGAGGAGGCTTCGCAGCGGCCGTCCGAGCTCATCTGCACCCCACGATGCGCAATTGCTCGCGTCGGCGCTGCAGCAACTCATTCGCGGTCGACGATGACCACTCGAAGAATTTCTTCTGCTTGTAATTCTTACCGCAGTAGAATGAGACGCAGGTTGCGCGCATCGATCAATTGAGGGCCGGGAAAGCCGTCGCACTCGTCGGAATTGTTCTTGCACGCGGCCGAGGCACACAAGCTTCTCGAATCCGGGCATCCATCATGAAACTCTGGCTTGTCGCGATCGGTGCGATCACCGTCGTCGCCGTGCGCGTCGTCTACAGCTTCAGCACCCGCCAGTCACGTCGGCGAGCTCGCTTCAACGATCAGGTGAGCAGCGAATGGCTCGCCACCGCGAAAATCCACGAGGATCATCCGTGATCGCAGAGCGACGAGCGTTCGGAGACAGGCTCCGCCGACAGCGACAGCGCAAGAATCTTTCTCTCACCGAAATCGCGGCAATCACCAAGGTCGGGGCCTCGCACTTCGCGGCACTCGAGCGAGGCGACTGCTCGCGGTGGCCAGGAGGCGTCTACAACCGCGCGTTCATCCGCGCATACGCCCAGGCGATCGGGCTCGATCCGGACGAAACCGCGGCGGAATTCGCTGAGTGCCACGAGCCGCCGCCGATGCTTGCAGCTGCCGATCCGGCAGCGGGAGCTGTCGAGAAAACACCAACGCCTCCTGCGCTCAGAATCCGCATCGAACCAGATCCCTACGAATCAGAGAAACGCGTCGTCCGGATCGTGGCGCTGATCATCCTGGACCTGCTAGTGGTCGCCACGCTCGCGGCTGCGGGAGTCCTCTTCACGCCCGCCAGCTTCTGGATCAGCCTTGCCGCAGCCAGCCTCGGCTACCTGGTTCTGTCGCGAATTGCTCGGTCGGTGCCGCGCTCGAAGAAATTGCCTACCCACGGGCCGTACCCGCAGCTTGAGCCCGCGACAGACGCGGGGCAAGAACTTATTACGGATCCGTAGAGCGATTCCGTCTGCTTTTATCACTGCGCGTGGCACCCCCACGCGCTCTCCCTCGGCGGAACGCTTCGCGCGCTTCACTCCGTCGCCTCGCTCGGGCCGCAGGCGCTCCTCAACCCAAAAGCCAGCAGCTAGTAGCTAGCAGCCATCAGCTAGGAGATACTGTCCCGCCATGGCGACGGCAGAGGCGGACGGGGCGTCGGTTGCGACTCAGAGCGCGCAGCTCCGCAAGGATCTCGGTCCCCTCGATCTCACCCTCACGCAGGTTCTGTTTGTCGTTGGACTTCCCTGGGTCGGTGTGGCGGCGAAGCAGGGAACCGCGCACGTCGTCCTCTGGCTGACGGCCATCGTCTTTTTCTACTTGCCGTCGGCGGCAGTCGTCATTTACCTGAATCGGGCAAATCCGCTCGAGGGCGGGCTCTATCAGTGGGCCAAGATTGGATTCGGGGAGCTGACCGGATTCCTCGTCGCGTGGAATCTCTGGCTGTTTGCTATCCTCAATACATCCGAGACTGGTCTTCAGGTCACGCAGTATTTGCGCTACGTCATTGGGCCGGATGGCGAATGGCTGACGGGATCGGCGTGGTTCGTCGTTGCCGTCAGCACCGTGATCTTCACGGCGCTTGTGGTGATCACAGTTCGAGGCTTGAGCGTCGGCAAGTGGGTCCACAAGATCGGCGGCATCCTGATGCTGACGACGTTCGCCATGCTCATCGCATTGCCGTGGCTGAACGTGGCGCATGGTACGCTCCCCGCGTTTCACCCGCTGACCATGACCCTGCCGGTGATGTCCATCATGAGCCTGAACATCGCCGCCAAAATGGGATTCGGCGCGCTTGGTGGGTTCGAGTATGTCGCGATTCACGCCGGCGAGTGCCGCAATCCCGAACGGACCATCGCGCGATCGGTCGCATTCGCCTCTCCAATCATTGCGTTGATGTTCATCCTGGGGACGAGTTCGGTGCTGGCACTGGTGCCGCTCGAGAACATTGATCTCATCGCTCCCATCCCGCAGGTGCTCGCGGAAGGATTTCGGCCGTTCGGAACCGCCGGCATCGTCGCGCCGCTGACCATCGTCGCGCTTCTCTGCATCCGGGTGGCCCAGGCAAGCGTGTTGTTTGCAGGGAACACTCGTCTACCGATGGTTGCTGGATGGGATGGCCTGCTGCCATCGTGGTTCACGCGGATGCATCATCGCTATCACACACCTGTGAACTCGATATTCTTTGTCGGTGCCATCACCCTGGCATTCAGCGTTCTCGGATTGATCGGTGTCGGAAAACAGGAGGCGTTCCAGCTCCTGTGGAACGCAGCGGGGATCTTTTATGGGCTGACATACTTGGTGATGTTCGCGCTGCCGATCGCCGACTCTCGCGCGCCGGTCTGGCTCAAACTGGGCGCGCTCTCCGGCTTCCTGGCCACGTTCCTGTTTGTCGTGATCTCAATTCTTCCGATCGTGCAGGTTCAGAACCGGTTCCTGTTCGCCGCGAAGATCGGCGCCGTCGTGCTGCTCGCGAACGCGATTGGCGCGGCGATATTTCTCAGGTTCTCCAAGGTTCCACACGGTGCTACAGGGCTCGACTAGGTTCAGGGACGGCCGCAGGAAAGACGAGACGTCGTCGCATCTCGCGCCGGAGCAGCAGAAGATTGACGGCCAGCTGCACGATCAACGCGCCGACGGAAAGGTACCAAATCCACTTCAGCTGGAACCCCGGCGTACTCGAGAGGATAAACGCGGGGACCGCCACCAGGGCAATGCGGCTGAATGAGGCGATGAGCGCGGGCAGCGTGTGGCCGAGCGCCTGGAACATGCTCGAGCCGACGTAGATGATGCCGGACGCAGCAAACGTCCATGACACGATGCGCAGGTACTCGTTGCCGACGGCGACGACCTGCGGGTCGCCCGAAAAGACGGCAACCATCGGCGCGGCAAAGGCCTGGCAGATCACGGTGAACGCGATCATCACGCCAGCGGCCATCAGCGCCGCCGATCGGAACGTCGACCGAACCCGTTCCGGCTTTCGCGCCCCAAAGTTCTGTCCGGCAACCGGCGCGACGGCAAATCCGAGCGCAACCACAGGCATGAACCCGGCTTGCACGACGCGCATGCCGATGCCGAATCCGGCCTGCGCTGCCGATCCAAATGGTCGGCTGATGATGTAGACGATAAAAAGGTAAACGGCCAGCAGAGCGAACTCCGCCCCCGCGGGAAGTCCAATCCCCAGCATTTTCTTCCACACCGAGAAGTCAGGCCGCCAGTCTGCCGGCGCAAACTTCAAGTAGGACTCGGCAGGCAGAAAATAGAGTGTCAGCCAGACGGAGGCGATGGCAACCGACACCAGCGTCGAAATCGCCGCCCCGGCGACGCCGAAGGCATGTCCCGTGACCCATCCAAAAATCAAGAACGGCGCGAGCAGCATGTTGAGAATCACAGACGCTGTCGAGACGATCATGCCGGGCTTGAAGTTGCCGGTGCCACGGAGAGCTGCGCCCATCGCCACCATCGCAAACTGCAGCGCCATCGCGGGGACGTACCAAAGCAGGTAGTCCGACGCCAGCGTCGCCGTGCGTGCATCGGCCCCGAGCGTGTTCACATATGGAATCCGCGCGATCATCCCCAGGATGAGAAACACCACACCGACCATGACCGATAGAACCTGGGACTGATTGAATACAAACAGCGCGCGGCCATGTTCCTTCTGCCCGGTTGCGTGCGACACGAGCGTAGTGATGCCGACGCCCAGCATCTGCGAAATCGCCAGGACGATGAACGTCAAGTTGCCGGCGATGCCGACGCCGGCGACCGCCTCCTTTCCCAGCCGCCCGACCCAATACAAATCGATCAGGAAATACAACGTCTGAAACACCATCGTCACAAGCATGAAGCTGGTGGTCTTCAGCAGATGGCGCGTCAGCGAGCCGGTTGTCAGATCCTGCATGAGTCCGGGCATTGTAAGCCCAGCCGCCCGGCGGTGCTACGATGGAAGGAGACCGGAGGAGGCAGTCCGTGACACATTCCGACGGTATTACCGATCACGTCCGCGCCCGGGAGGAAGAGCACTTCCGCAAGAAGGATCGCGAACTGATTGAGAAACTGCGCAAGGCGGACGCCGACGCCAGAATGCGGCGGTCGCTCGAGCAGGAGACCGGCATCCACGATCCCGGCATGCTCGAAGAACTCAGCGCGCTTGGGTTCACCCCCGACACGATTCCTCTCTTGCCGATAATCCCGGTGCTGCAGGTTGCCTGGGCGAAAGCCGGCATCAGCACCGCCGAACGGACGCTCATCACCAACCTGGCACGCTCGCGCGGGATCCAGGATGGCAGCGCAGCCGACCATCAACTCTCCGACTGGCTCGAGCATCGTCCGTCGGAAGACACGTTCCACAAGGCGACGCGGCTGATCAGGGCCATCGTGGATTCCCCCGACGCCGGGCATCTCCACGTGAGTGCCGACAAGCTCATCGAAAACTGCGATCGCATCGCTCACGCGTCGGGCGGGATCTTCGGCATTCATCGCGTGTCGCCAGAGGAAAAGGCGGCGATAGCGGAAATTGCATCGGTCGTGAAGAAACGCTGACCTCTGGTCTTCGTCCGAGGGGCTTAGCCTCTCGGACTCCCCTACACGCGCTCGCGCGCGCCGCTTCGACCGCGCTCCGATCGCGTGGCTCGCTCGCACTACTCGCTCGCACCTTCGAACGCACATTCCTCTTACAGACAGCTCCGGTGTTATCTTTCAACAATGCAGCACTCAAC
>JBKPNQ010000315.1:0-14322 GCA_046732715.1 Acidobacteriota bacterium
CGTTCTACGAGGCCCATCCGACTTACAACCTTGTTCCCGGGACGTCGACCGGGCAAACGAGTGCGAACGGAACCTACATCTTCTCGGGGGATGCGAATGGTGATGGACAGAGCAACGATCTGATCTACATCCCTGGCGCTACGTCGGAGATGAACTTCAAATCACTGACAGTTGCTGGCAAGACGTACTCGCCTGCTGATCAAGCCGCCGCTTTCGAGCAATACATTACCAACGACCCCTACCTGAGCTCGCACCGTGGCCAGTATGCTCAGCGGGGCGCGGTCTTCTATCCATGGGTCAACCGGATCGACCTCGCCATCGTCCAGGATGTCTTCCACAGCATCGGTGGCAACAAACACACGGGCCAGATCCGGCTCGACATCACCAACTTCGGAAACCTGTTGAATCACAACTGGGGTGTGGGGACGCGACTGATTAACCCGCAGATCTTGACCAGTCCGTCGGCGGACGCGAACGGCGCGCTCACCTATAACCTTCAGACGTTGAACGGCAACCTGTTGACGAGGCCATATCAGACATCTGCCACCCTCGCCGACGTCTATGGCTTGATGCTCAGCTTCCGCTACACGTTCAACTAGTCTCAGCGCGCGCCCTCATGTCGGGCGCGCGGTTGTTCGCGGTGACCATGAACTCCGCACCGGTGCGGGGTCTTGTCGAGTTCGCTACGTCGTCGGCGGGGCGGTGGGGCGGCAGAATGCCGTTCAGGCGCAGATATGACGCCGCCGTCGATAGTGGTCCGTCCAGTCGGTCGCGATCGTGATCATCGCGGCCGCTCTGAACTGACCGGCTTCTTGACCGAACAGTGAGACTTCACCAATCACGTTCGAGAGTCGCTCCTATAGACATCTTGACGAGCGGCCGGCGTCGGCGTAAGGTGTCTCCAACAGATGTCTATACGAGACAACAAAAAGGACCAACTGCAGGGAACACTCGACCTGCTGGTGCTGCGTACGCTGTCCACCGGTGGGTCGATGCACGGTTACGCGGTCGCCGAGCGGGTGGAGCAAGTCTCCGGCGACGTGCTGCGCATCGAGGCGGGCTCGCTCTATCCGGCACTGCACCGGATGGAGGAAGCGGGATGGCTGCGATCGACGTGGGCAGCCTCCGAGAACAATCGGCGGGCGCGGTTCTATGAGATCACGGCGAAGGGGCGCCGCCGTTTGGCCGACGAAGAAGCGCACTGGACGCAGCTGGCGATGGCGGTCGGTCGCGTGCTGAAGCAGGCCTGACCATGTCCTGGCTTCACCGTCTCCGCAATCGCTGGCGTGAAGACGATCTCGCACGCGACTTCGACGCCGAGCTCCGCTTTCATCTCGACGCGCGAACCGAAGCCAACCTGCGACGCGGGATGACTCCGGAAGACGCCGCGCGCGAGGCGCGCCGCCATCTGGGCAATCTCACCCGTGCGAGAGAAGAGATGCGGGCCGCCCGCGTGGCGACGTGGTTCGACGGCCTCGGCGCCGATCTTCGTCACGGCATTCGTGTGTTCGCGCACCATCCGCTGCTCACCTGCCTGGCCGTGCTGACGCTGTCGCTCGGCATCGGCGCGAACGCCGCGATCTTTTCGGTGTGTGAAGCGGTGTTGCTGCGCCCCTTGCCGTACTCCGGCGCGGAGCGGCTCGTCGTGCTGCTCGATGGCCGTCTCGAGGATCGCACCGTCACGACGCCGACGATTCCCGAGCTCCTCGACGTCCGCGCCTCGGCGCGCAGTTTCGATGCGCTCACGTTCTTCGACACCCGCGACTTCCAGATCGCCGGCGGCGAGGAGCCGGAGCGGGCCGTCGGCGCGCGCATCGAGGCATCGTTCTTTTCCACGCTCGGCGTGCGGCCGGCGCTCGGCCGTCTCTTCGATGATGTCGACAGCCGCAGCGCGAACGCCGCGATCGTCGTGCTCGGCAGCGGTCTGTGGCGGAGAAACTTCGGCGCCGACCCGGCGGTCGTCGGCCGCACGCTCACAATCAACGGCGAGCCCTGTCAGATCATCGGTGTCTTGCCCGACTCGTTCTCGTTTGCGTTTCTGTCGTCCGCGTCGATCGACCTCTTCCTGCCGTATCCGACGTCGCCCGACTACATGTCGCGGTCCGGCCAGTTCGCGAACGTCCGGCGCGTCAGCGCTATCGCACGCCTCGCGCCCGGCGTGGCGCTCGAGGGCGCGGCGGCGGAGCTCGCGGCGACGTCCGCCACGATCGCTGCCGCGCACCCGGAACTGTATCCGCTGCATGGCGACCCGGACCCAGGCTACCTCATGACGGCGCGGCCGCTGCGCGAGCTGCTCACCCGCAACAGCCGCCCCGTGTTGCTGCTCCTCTTCGGCGCGGTGGCGGTGCTGCTGCTGGTCGCGAGCGTCAACACGGCCCAGTTTCTGCTCGCGCAGGCGATCGAGCGCGAGCCCGAGCTCGCGCTGCGTACCGCGCTCGGCGCCGACCGCGGCCGATTGATCCGGCAATTCGTCACAGAGGCGCTGCTGCTCGCCGGCACCGGGGGCCTGCTCGGCATGGTTAACGCGCTGTGGCTCATCCGCGTGCTCATCCCGCTCGTTCCCCGCGCGACGCCGGTCATCGGAACGATTGGTCTCGACGCACCGGTCCTCGCATTCCTGCTGCTCGTCACCGTCGCGACGGCGATCGCGAGCGTGCTCGCGCCCGTGCTGCGGACGCCGCGCGGTTCTCTCGCCGGCCGGCTCGGCACGCGCGGCACCGATGCCGGCCGCGGCCGCCTGCGGCAGCTCCTCATCGCCACCGAAGTGGCGTTGTCGGTGGTGCTCCTGGTCTGCGCCGGGCTGCTGCTGCGGAGTCTGTTCGAACTGCAACGCGAGCAGGGCGGATTCGTCGTCGACGGTGTGACCGTGCTGCGCATGCGCGGCATGTCGAACGGCGGACCGTCGACAGGTGATCTGTACCAACGCTACCTGGCGCAGGTAGCCGGGATCGCCGGGATCGACGCCGCTGGCGTGTCCAGCAGCGTGTTGCCCGGCCGCCCGGGCGTGAGCTTCACGATTGTTGGGGACGCCAACGCGCCAGCTCGGGCCGCCGCACAGCAGCAGGCGAGCTATCAAATCGTCAGCGGCGGCTACTTCGGCGTTCTGGGCATCCCGCTCGAGGCCGGGCGCCTGTTCACCGACGACGATACGTCGGTGCGGCCGCCGGTGGCGATCGTCAATCGCGAAATGGCGCGACGCTTCTGGGCCGATGGCAGTCCGGTCGGCCGCCAGATTCGCGCCGGCGAAGGGCCGCGCGCCGCAACGATGACGATCGTCGGCGTCGTCGGGAACGTGCGACCGCCGTTCCAGGTCGGCGAAGTGCCCCAGATCTACGTCTCGTACCGGCAGCAGAGCGAGCCGAACATCGTGCTCACGGTGCGTACCGCGTCGCGCACGCCGGCGCCAGTCGCTGCCATCAAGCGGGCGATCTGGTCGGTGGAACCGCGGCAAGCCGTCTTCGACGTGGCCAGTCTCGAAAGCCAGCTCGCGCTGGCAATGACCAGTCAACGCGCGCTCGCGCGGCTGCTCGCCGGCTTCGCCGCACTCGCGCTCGCGATGTCGATCTCCGGCGTCTACACCGTCATCACCTATCTGGTATATCGCCGCTTCAGGGAGATTGCGATCCAGCGCGCAATCGGCGCAACTGGCCGTGACGTGATGTGGTCGCTCGCGCGACCGACTCTCGGCTGGACGTTCGCCGGCCTGATGACCGGCGCGGCGGGTGCTGTCGTTTGTAGCCGTGGTTTACGCGCCGCGGTGACCGGCGTCATGCCGCTGAATCTCTCGCTCACGACTGCCGTCGCCGCTGCCTACCTGTTTGTCGTCGTGCTTGCGATCGCCGCTGCCGCGCGCGGCGCCCTTCGCATCGATCCCGCCGTCGCGCTGCGAGCCGAGTAAATCTCTGCGAGTTGTAACAGCCAGTCGAATGCCCCCCAGCCCCAGTCGACCCTTCAATTCCTTGTTCAGACTGGCGATCATGCACGGCCTCGCCGAATAGCCAACGACAGCCGGAAGGCCGGGGCATGTAGCCGCGTGACCCAAGCGACCTCTCCAGTTGTATTCCCAAATGAGATGTGACATCATCCTTTGGGTTTCCCAAATGGCTCAACCCGCTCACGACGGCAAGGAACACAAGACCGAGGTGTGGCAGGGTACGCTCGCGCTCATGGTGCTCACCACGCTCGAGGCGCTCGGGCCGCAGCATGGATTCGGCATCGCGCGGCGCATCGAGCAGACGAGCGGCGACCGGCTGTCGGTAAACCCCGGAACGCTGTACCCGACGCTCTTGAAGCTCGAGCAGGAGGGCTCTGTCACGTCGAAGTGGGGAGTATCGGAGAACGGCCGGCGCGCGCGGTTCTACCAGCTCACGCGCGCGGGCCGGAAGCAACTCGCCAGCGAAACCCGTCAATGGCAGACGACGAGCGACATCGTCGCCCGGTTCCTCGCCGCCGCGAGGGTGCGATGAAGGCGATCCGCGCGGCGCTCCTCAGGCTCGCCGGCGTCTTCCGGCTGACGCGTGCCGACAGCGACATCGACGAAGAGCTGCGATCCCATATGGCGATGCTCGCGGACGAATATCGGCGCACAGGGCTCAGCGACGCCGAAGCGCAGAGGGCGGCTGGCGTGAAATTCGGCAGCCTGGCGTCAGTCGCCGAGGCCTATCGCGATCGGCGCGGTCTTCCAAGTCTCGAGCAGGTCGCCGCAGATTGTCGTTATGCCGCACGGTCGCTGGGCCAGACACGGATTCTCAGCACCTCGATGATCCTCGTTCTCGCGCTTGGCATCGGGGTGACGACGACGCTGGTGACGCTGTTTCATGCGGTGAGCTTCAGGGCCCTGCCGCTGCCGGACCCGGATCGCGTCGTGAAGCTCTCGCTCGGCCTCGGCGGTGAGTTCGATCGCAGAGTGGAGGGACACGTCTCGCACTTCTCCTATCCGGAGTTGACGCTCTACCAGGACACCACGCGGGCGCTCTCCGGAGTCGCCGGCTTTCGGCACGAGAGAGCGACGTGGTTCCACAACGGCAACCGCCGTCCCCTCGCGGTCGCACTCGTCACCTCCAACTATTTCAACGTGCTGCAGGTCCGGCCCGCGTCGGGCCGCCTGCTGACCGACGCCGATCGTCTGCAGCCTGCCGCAGTGATCAGTCACCAGCTCTGGAAGGACGCCTTCGGCCAGGATCCCGCTGTGATTGGCGCCTCGATGCTGATCGATCGACAGGGCTATACGGTCATCGGCGTGGCGGAGCGGTCATTCGCCGGGGTGGAGGTCGAGACCGTTGACGTCTGGCTTCCTCTGGAGTTTGCCGCGCCGGTGCGGGGGCGCGCGCAGCGGCTCGTCGATGCGAGCATGAGCTGGCTTCAAGTCGTGGGCCGCCTGGCGCCCGGCGCATCGTTGAAATCTGCGGCGGTCGAAGCCGGTGTTATCGCGACCCGCTACGACGCCATGCATCCAGGCCAGCGAACAACCATCGCTATGTCGCGCGCCGCCGCCCTCGATGCCGGTGTGTGGCAATCCGGGAGCGACCGGACCAGAGCCATCGCACTCGTCGCTGTCGTCGTCGCACTCGCGACCGTCTTGTTGCTCATCTGCACGTCGAACGCGGCCGCCCTGCTGCTGGCACGCGCCGTCGCACGCCAGCGGGAGATCGCGATTCGAATCGCGCTCGGCGCTGGTCGCTGGCGGGTCGTCCAGCAACTCATGACCGAAAGCGCGCTGCTTGCGCTGATTGCCGCAGCGGTCGGCGTCGCCCTCTGTACCGTCGTACTCCGTACGACGGCGCATCTGCTTCCGTTGACCTGGTACTTCGATCGTTTCGTGCCCGACCTGACCGTGCTGTCGTTCGCGAGCCTGGCGGCGCTGACAGCAACCGTGCTTTTCGGCGCGGCACCGGCCGTTTACGCCACTCGAGTCGATCCACTCGCGACGCTCAAACAGGACGCGAGCGGTCTGGGCGAACGGATGCCCGGCTCACGTCTGCGGCATTCGCTCGTCGCGGGACAAGTCGCTGTCTCGCTGGTCTTGCTCGTGATCTCTGGACTGCTCGCTCGAGGTGTCGAGCATGCCCTCAGGGTCAATACCGGCTTTCCGCTGACCAATCTGTACGCGATCACCGTGGATGTCCCGGCTGGCAACTCGACGGCGGCGGACCGCGCGGACCTCGTTCGGCGGCTGGCGTTTTCGCTCCACTCGATGCCAGGTGTGGACGTCGGGCTCGTCATCATCCCGCCGTTTGTGGGAGCCGGCTTCAACCACGCCCGCGCCGCGCACATGACGAGCACCGTCCAGGTGCACTTCAATAAGGTCGATCACGGATACTTTCCGACGCTCGGTGTCTCGAGCGTTGCCGGACGATCGTTCCGGCCTGGAGACGACCGATCGCACGTGATCGTCAACGCGCGCCTGGCCAGAACATTCTGGGGAGACGAACGGTCTGCGATCGGCCAGGCCGTGACCTTCCTCGACGAACCGTCCGCTCCCGAAGCTGGCGCGGCAGATCGTCGCGAGACGGGCATCGGAGTCCGGACCGGAACCGTCATCGGCGTCGTGCCGACGCTCCAGTCGCTGGACGTCGGCGTTCCGGATGGCCCGACTCTGTATCTTCCGATCGTTGACGGGGATCTGACCGGCGCGTCGTTCGTAGTGCGTTCGCCGTCCCGCCAGCCGCTCGACCGTCTGACCAGCACCCTGACGCGAGCGACCGATGCTGCGGCCGGCACGGTTTCGATAGAGGAGAGGGTCGTCTCCAGCACGCAACCAGCGCGCTTCGCGTCGGCGATGACCGTCCTCCTCGGCGTGCTCACACTGCTCGTCGCCGCAGCGGGCGTCTACGGAATGGTCGCGCACTCTGTCGTCTCGCGGACGCACGAGATTGGCATACACGTGGCGCTCGGCGCGCCGCGCGCGCGCGTTCTGCGGATCGTGCTCGGATCGAGCCTCCGCGCGATCGGCAGCGGCGGCGCGTTCGGAATCGGTGTCTTGCTGATTGGCGCGTTCGTCGGCTCAGAGGCGCTCGAGCCAATTCTGTTCGGTGTTGGACCGCTGGACCCGCTGGCACTTGCAGTGGTCCTTTGCCTTCTGTGCGGCGTCATGGGCCCCGCCGCTTACCTCCCGGCGCGCCGCGCACTCGGAGTGGAGCCGATCGACGCACTGCGACGCATCTGAGGACGCCGACGCAAGCGGGGCGCTCCATGATCGAATGACGGCTACTTGGGCCGCGAGACCTCGGCGATGAAACCGGCGACGGAGCGCTCGATCTGATCTGGTGGGCAAGCCTATAGACGACTACCATCAGCAGCTCCCAGAATCTGGTGATTTCGTTTTAGAACTTCCTACGCGGGCAGCTTGACCGTTCGCATATTTGAACTACAATGCAGTCCAAATGGCAAACCCGTGCTGAATCTGGGCGAATTCGAACAACTGATTCTCCTGGCGATCCTCCGACTCCGCGATGACGCCTATGGCGTGACTATCCGCGCGGAACTGGCGGAGCGCACTGGACGCAGCGTGGCGCCGGGTGCGCTGTACACCACACTGGAGCGCCTCGAGACCAAAGGCCTGATCACGTCGCGCATGAGCGACCCGACCCCACAGCGAGGCGGTCGCGCGAAACGCCATGTCACTGTAACTGCAGCGGGTATGGAGGCGCTCACCCGCGCCCTGCAGGCGTACGAACGATTACTCGACGGCCTCAACCTGGTGCGAGGGGCGCATGCGTGACAACGTTGTCGAAGGGCTGCTCTCGCTCTTTACGTCTTCAGATCGTGCGGAGGCGATTGCCGGCGATCTCGCGCAAGAACGGGAACAGCACGGATGGATCTGGTTCTGGCTGCACGTCGCGCGAACCACGCTCGCGCTGTGGCGCAGCGCGGTGACCGACGCGCCCGTTGTGGTGCTCCTGGTTGCGGTGGCAGGGTGCGCGCTCTTCGCCGCGCCGGCAATCGGAGGGGTCGCGGCTGTCAGTCTGTTTCCACACGCGATTGGTTCGCCAGTGGGCTGGATCGCGTTGTCGCTCTTCTGGTGGGGTGGAGCGCTGGGGACCGGCGTCTCACTGGTCGCCATCGCGCCGCAACGCGGCATGGCAGCCTGCGCGACGCTCGCAGTGGCCGGTGAGGCACTGTTGATTGCTTTGGGCGTGACCGCAGTAGATGTGGCTCGACCTGTTGAGACCGATTTTCTCCTCTTCTACACGACCGGCCTGCTCGCGGCGGCGCCGCTTCTGATAGGCGGTGCCCTCGCTCGTCGGCGGCTGATCGTGAGCCGGACTTCTCTGGAGCAACATCAATGAGTCGTCATCTTCTGGCGACACTGTGCGTCGTGCTCGCGCAGGGTACGCCTGCATCTTTGCAGGAGACGGAGTGGAAGGACCCCTCACCGCACACAGTGAAGTTCGTGCCGGTCGATAACGATGTGCAGCTGGAGGTGTTGGACTGGGGTGGTTCGGGCCCCGCGCTGGTTCTGTTGGCGGGGCTCGGAGGTACAGCGCACCACTACGATGACCTTGCCCCGGCGCTGGCTGCTCGGTACCGCGTGGTGGGTGTGACACGGCGCGGCCATCGGGGATCATCAGCGGCCCCCGGCGGCTACGGGTTCGTGCGCCTGGCTGACGATATCCTGCGCGTCATCGACGCCATGGGTGTCAGCAACCCGGTCGTGATCGGCCACTCATTCGCGGGAGAGGAGATGCACGTCCTGGGTGCACGCCACTCTGCGAAGATCACGGGTCTGGTGTATGTCGATGCGGCGTTCGATCGTGGAGACGACGCCGACAACCAGGCCTATGCTGCGGTGGCGAAAACGCTGCCGGCGAGTCCCGGCCCTGGACCGGCTGATCGGGCCTCCTTCACGGCTCTGCGTGCGTTCCTGGAGAAGAACTACGGTGCTGCTGGCCCAGAGGCGTATTTGCGGACCCGCTACCGCAGTAATGCTGACGGAAGCGTCGGCGGCTTGTGGGCTCCAGACCCTTCGGTCCGTGAAGCGATGACAAAGGAGATTCAGGCCGCGTACAACCCGTACAATCCTGAACGTATCCGTGTGGCCGCGCTCGCCATCTACGCCGCCCCGAAATCGGCTGATGACCTGATGCGTCGGGGCAGTTCCGACAGGCTACCGTTCCCAGAGCTCGTCGCAAGAGCAGCTGACGATCCGGCCCTTCGCGAACGGGTAGAAAAGTTGTACATATTGACTCGCGAGCGCGTTCGCAATCACGAGAAATGGTTCGAAACGTTTGCTGAGCGAGGGCGCGTGGCGGAACTCTCGGGCACACACGATCTCATCATCAGCAATCCCCGGGAAGTCCTCCAGCAGATCGAGGCATTCATGTCGTCGCTCGCAAAGGGACGCTGACCAGGGCTGGCTCGCAAGCCGCGATAGCGATAAACCATTCGGCCGCGGTGCCGGACTTGATGTTCTCGAGAATCGCGTAGTTCGAGTTGGCGAACGTCAGGAAGTTCGTCGTCCCTGTCTGACGTGCCGCGCCGCGCACTCGGAGTGGAGCCGATCGACGCACTGCGACGCATCTGAGGAGCGGATTTGATCGCACGACGTTCGAGTCGAGCCTCGCGTTGGTCGCCTGAAACACCAAGCCGGCTCCTAACCGCTGCGGATGGGCCACGCCGGAACGCGAAGGGGAGGGTGGAAGCGCGAACGCGGGCCGATCCCAATCACCTGCGCCGAGAGAATGGAGCCGCCATCCAGGAAGAATCGGCGAAGCGGACGCCGACGCACCCGGAGTGCTCCGTGATCGAATGACGGCTCCTTAGCGCTGCAGACCTCGGCATCGACCGGCGAACTCCCGACCTGATACAGTGCGCGGACGAGACTCGTGATGCTTCGACGCGATCGTTGGGCGGCTACGTGTCTGTTCGTGGCCCTGTTTCTTGTTTACAACGCAAACGGACGGGAAATCGGCAGCTTTGATACGCAGCCGACGAAGTTTGCCGCGCGCGAATTGCTGCTTCGCGGAACCCTGACGCTCAACCATGTTGTTGGGGCCACTCCGGCGTACGCCGACCGCTGGGGGTTCATCCTCGCGCCTGACGGAACCTATCGCTCAATCTACTCGCCCGTGCCGGCCGTGATGGCCGCTGCGATCACCTGGCCATTCTGGAAAACGCATCTCGTCGACATTCGTGCGCCGCTTGCTCCTGGTTTGATGGCCGTGCTGACGGCATCTGTCCTGGTGTCGCTCGCGGTCACGTTCGCGTTTGTGAGCGCGCGACAGCGGCTGTCGCGTGGGCGCGCGATCCTCCTGGCGACAGGACTTGGCCTTGGTACCGGGTTCTGGAGCACGGCAAGCCAGACGCTGTGGCAGACCGAGACGGCGGTATTCGGCCTGGCTGTTGCCGTGCTCGGGTTCGCCTCGCCCGCCGACCGCATCAGCGGCCCGGGCGCAGTCGCGATCGGAATGGGTCTCGGCCTGGCGGGAGCGACTCGCCCGCAACTCGCTCCCCTTATCGCGATCCTGCTCGCCGGCACGTGGGTCCGAAGTCAGCCGCGACACGCGGCCGTAGCAACCGCCATCCTTGCCGCCTTCGTTGCCGTACTCTGTGCCGTCAATCTCCGATGGTTTGGCCATGCGCTGGGCGCGTTGCCACTGCTGCAGGATCTCAACTCGCGGGTGCACGCGACAGGAGCCTCGTTCCGTTTGGCGGCCGAGGGTTTCGTTGGCCTGCTGGTGTCACCGAGCCGAGGGTTGCTGATCTACAGTCCTGTCGTGCTCGTCGCCGCCCCAGGCATCTGGCGCTCGTTTGGCGAAGGATGGCGATCGCCCTTGCCCTGGTGCTCGCTGGCACTCGCGGCGCAGTACGCGTTGTATGCGATCTACGCGGTATGGTGGGGTGGGCACACGTTCGGTCCGCGATATTTGATCGACCTGCTCCCGGTGGCGGTGCCGCTTGCCGCCGCCGCGATGACCAGGCCCCGATGGGGGCCCGCCGCGAGACTCACCATGGCGGTGGCGCTCGCCTGGTCGGTTGCCGTCGCCGCCACCGGCGCGTTTTGTTATCCGAACGATCTGTGGAATATCGATCCGTCGGATGTCGATCGGAATCATGCGCGGCTGTGGTCTGTTTCCGATCCGCAGATCCTTCGCTGCTGGCGGCGCGGTCTAAGCCCAGACAATTTCAGCCTGTTCGACCGTGCCGCCGTGCGCCGGTCAACACGATAAGAGGTCCGGACCTTCTCGGATGAAGCTTTCGATCGTCATACCGGCATTCAACGAGCGCCATACCATCGCGCACATCGTGGAACGTGTGGTCGCAGCCAACATCGGAGCGATCGAGAAGGAGCTGATTGTCGTCGATGACGCGTCGGTTGACGGCACCCGCGAGATTCTTCGGGATCTGCACGTACGCCAGGTCATTCGCGCTGTGTATCACGAACAGAATCTGGGGAAGGGCGCCGCCGTCGCCCGCGGCTTCCGCGAAGCCACCGGCGACATCGTGCTCGTCCAGGACGCGGACCTCGAGTACAACCCTGCGGATTATCCGGTTCTGCTGCGTCCGATCCTGGATGGCGATGCCGACGTCGTCTTCGGTTCGCGCTTCCTCGGGTCGCCTCGCGGCCATCGCGTGCTGTACTTCTGGCACGCCATCGGGAACAAACTTCTGACGTTCATCTCGAACGCGTTCACCAACCTGAACCTCACGGACATGGAGACCGGCTACAAGGTGATGCGACGCGAAGTCGCCGATCGACTGGATCTTCGATCGCAGCGGTTCGGAATCGAGCCGGAGATCACCAGCAAGGTCGCGCGTCTCGGTGTCCGGGTTTATGAGGTGCCGATTTCGTATCGGGGACGCACCTACGCGGAAGGCAAGAAGATCGGGATGATCGACGCCGTGCAGGCGCTGTGGACGATCGTCCGGTTCGCGCGATGGGAAGCGCCCGCGGACGACATTGGAGCGGTGACCCTGCGCCGCATGGCACGTCTCGCGCCGTACAACGCGTGGCTGGACGAACGCTTCCATCACTTTCTGGGCGATCGGATACTGGAGGTCGGGTCTGGCGTCGGCAATCAGACTCGGTACTTCGTGGACAAGCGACGCGTGATTGCCTCCGATATCGAACCGCACTATGTCCGCGAACTGCAGGCCAAGTTCGGTCATCACTCGAATGTGCGGTTGGCGTCCTTTCGATTTCCACTCACCGAGGCGTCGCGCGATGAATTGCGCCGCGAGGAACTGGACACGGTGGTCTGTCTCAACGTCCTGGAACACATCGAACAGGATGTCGTGACGGTCAACGATTTCGCCTCCGTGCTGCAGTCTGGCGGGCGGCTGGTGCTGCTGGTGCCCGCCATGCCTGCTTTGTACGGGTCGTTGGACATTCACCTGAATCATTTCCGCCGATACGATCGCGACGCGCTCCGCGATCTCGTCACACGCGCGGGCTTCGATGTGCAGACTATTCGTTACCTGAACCGTCCCGGCGTCTTTGGCTGGTGGCTGAATTCGAGGATTCTGAGGCGGCGGGTGCTGCCGCGCGTACAGCTGGCCGCTTTCGGCTGGATCCAACCTTTGCTCAGGTGGGAAGAGAGAGCCAATCCGTCCTTCGGGATGTCGCTCCTGGTCCTCGCGACCAAGCGCACACACTGATCTCAGCGCCGCACGGAACATCGCGATGGCCTGGCCTCGCGACTCGAAACGCGCGCCGCTGGTGCGGCGATTCGTTGCAGCAGTCCCAGCTGCGCCGATCTTATCCGGATGCTGCGTCCGGCGCCGCAGGTGAGATCGCCGTCATCAAGCCACTCCGAGGGGCTTCGCCCCTCGGACTCCCCTGCACGCTCGCTCGCTCGTTGGCCTGCTGTCCCGATTCAGTTAACCAGAAGTGGTATCACGACCGGTCGCACCGTACCGAGATCGGCCCTTCATCACGTCGCCAGCGGCGGCCCGCTCGGCACGCGGATGCGTGTGCGGGTCGTCGTGTAGGTGTGCCGTTTGGCCGTGAACTTCGCTGTCAGGTACTCGCCGAGGTGGATTGGCCCCGAGATCGTCCCGCTGGCCAGCGTGCCGGCGAAGATGAACGTGATCGAATTGCCGGGGCGCTGATCGACGCTGCGCAGCGTCACCGTGTTCCCTTCAATCATGCCGACCAGCTCTCGGGTCGAGAAATCGCCGCGATGCGAGCCCTGGATCCAGTTGCCGTCCTGCTCGATCTGCAGCGTGTGCTGGCTGCGGCTGCTGGAGAACTCGACCTCGACGTCCCAGCGACCGCTGACGTCGGCAGCCGGCGCGGGCATCGCCGTGGTTCGCGGCGGACGTTTGCGCGACAACACCGCATGGACGCGCTCCGCCACGATCCTGTCGTCGCCAGGCTGCATCTGCCATGCGGTGATCGTGATGCCGGTCGTGCCAGGGGTCGCCGCTTGCGCCGCGCGGCCGCCGCCCGTGCCGGCGCCGACGGCAATTCGTGGCTTGCTCGTCGCCAGCTCCTCGGCTACATCGTCGCCGGTGACGTTCAACGCCGCGGCGTCCCAGGTGATCGCCAGCGACGGACTCTTGTTCGAAAGATCCGTAGGCTCGCGTACAGCCGTCTTCACGCCGTCGATGACGGCGACGCGCTTCGAGATCGTGTCGAGCCACCCGAGCCAGGTTTTCCAGTCGGCCGCATGATCGCGCTTCACCCACGCTTCGACCGCCGCCAGCATGCCGAGCGTCTCCTCCCGTCCGACTTTGTTGTCGCGTCCCGGGCCATGATGCGGCGCGCTGGCCTGCCAGGCGGACTGCAGGATGTCCTTCCGTCCGAGCAGCAGTCCCGCGCACTGCGGACCGCAGATCGCCTTGCCGCCGCTGTACGCGACGATGGTGGCGCCGCGCTGCAGGTGCACGTTGGGAATTGTCAGCACTTCGGCGGCCGCATCGACGAGGATGGGGATGTTCTTCGGTCCAGCGATCCGTGCCACTGGTTCGAGCATCGCATTGGGCCCGCTGTCGGCCATGAGGTAGATCATCGCCGTGCGCGGGTTGATGGCACGCTCGAGCTCTTCGATCGACTCGACGGTCACCATTCGCACGCCGGCGTTGCGAATCGCATGGTCGTAGACGTTTCGCGACGAGCGCGGGACAACCACCTCAGTCTTCTCGAGACCGGAGAGATCCGGTATGCGAATGAGCTTTTCCGGATTGCCGCCGGTGACGCAGGCGACGGTGACGTGCTTCAGCCCGGCGGCGCATCCGGCCGTGACCATTCCCCATTCGGCGCCGGTGAGCTCGGCGAAACGGCGGCCGACCGCCTCGGCGAGCTCGTCGATCTGGACGAAGTACTTCGACGCCGCATCCATCGCCGCGCGGACTTCCGGCCGTTCCACCGAGCCGCCGATG
>JBKPNQ010000316.1:0-12677 GCA_046732715.1 Acidobacteriota bacterium
ATCGTCTTCTTTGCCGCTCACGATGTTGTTCGAGCCGCCCGCGATCTGGACGCCGTCGCCCTGATTCCCTAGCGGGGCGCCGGTGTCGTCGGTGCCGATGAAGTTCCCGCGAATGAGGTTGTTGTCCGCGCCGGGGTTGAAGATGGTGACTCCCGGTCCAGCGGTGGTAGCGGAAATGACGTTCCTGTGGCTTGCGAGCGGACCGCCGACCATCGTGTTCGGTGCCCCGTCGATGCTCACACCTCGCTGGGCGTTCCCAAGCGCCCCGGTGCCGATGGCGTTGGTGCCGACGAGGTTGCCCTGAATGATGTTGCCGGCGGCGTCATTGGGCCCGCCGACGCCACCGCCGCCGCCGCAGAAGTCTACATTTCCGCAGATCGTGATGCCCCCAAACCCGGTATTCCCGGATACGACATTGGCAATCACCGAGTTTCCGGGCGCTCTCCGGATATAGATGCCGCTGGCGCTGTTTCCGAGCGCCCCGGTCCCCGCGGCGTTGATGCCGACGAAGTTGCCCTGAATCATGTTTCCGGTTGACAGCACGCCGTCGATCCTGATGCCTTCACCCTGGTTGCCCGAGACGATATTTTTGACCGCCGGCTGCGGGCCGCCGATGACATTGTTGGCGCCGCCGACGATCTGAATTCCGTTGCCGAGATTGCCGAGATCGACGGTTCCAGCTGCATCCGTGCCGATGTAGTTGGCCTGGACGGTGTTGCCGTTACCACTGAGGGTGAGTCCGTTACCTGAGAACCGATTGATGGCAAGCCCACGGACGGCGCTGCCGCCCGTCAGCACGAGACCAGCCGTCGCTCCTGCATTCGCACCGTTCAGCTCGATGAGCGGCGATCCCGCGTAACCGGGCTGCGTGGTCCCATCGATGATGACTGGCTCGGTCATCGCTGGCAACGGAGACAGCGGCGTAATCGTGTGCACGCCGGTCCCGGGAATCCTGAACGCAATCGTGTCGGTAAAGCCCGTGTGCGAGTTGGCGTTAATGATCGCCTGACGCAGGGATCCCGGGCCGCTGTCGAACGGGTTCGTCACGATATTGGTGAACGGCACCTCCGTCGGCGTCGAGGGGAAGGTCTCAACCGGCGGCGTGTTCTCGCCGGTGTTCGACGAGACCGACGCGACCGTTACCGTGACCTGGTTCGTGACGACGGGACAGATCGGCGACAGCAGCGGGCAGAAGGGCTGAATCCCATCGTTGGTCGGCGCACCCGTACCGGTCAGCACGTCCTTGTCGACGGCTCGCAGCGTCAGCCTGAGGTGTTCGCCTGGCCCGATGAGAACCGTGGTGTTGGTGGCCTTCGGATCGAGCGGATTCGGGGGCGTCCCGGGGTTGAGGTCGTCTGGAGACAGGTTGACGTTGAAGAGGACCTGGTTGGTGCCAGCTTCCTTCAGCTCACAGCCAGCCGCGGTCGGGGTTTTGTAGACCCGGCGGCCGATCAGCTGGAACAGGTAGGGCGTCTTGTCTCCGTTGACGGCAAACTTTACCTGGTAGGTGGTTGCCGTATTGCCGTCGTTCTTGACGTCGACGGAATAATCAGCCACCGATCCATTCTCGATATCGGCGTTCTCGATGTCGGCGTTCTCGATATCCGCATTCTCGATATCCGCGTTCTCAATGTCCGCATTTTCGATGTCGGCGTTTTCGATGTCGGCATTCTCGATGTCGGCGTTCTCGATGTCGGCATTCTCGATGTCGGCGTTCTCGATGTCGGCGTTCTCGATATCCGCATTCTCGATGTCCGCATCGTGAAATTCGTTGTTCTCGATGTCGGCGTTTCGAGGGTCGGCGTTCTCGATGTCTGCGTTCTCGATGTCCGCATTCTGGCTGTCGAGGTTCAGGATCGTAGAGCCGGTCAAGGGCTGATTCGCCGTCAGCTCAACGACGTTCACGCGAATCTGCGGAAACTTCACGCTCGAGACGACGTAGACGGTACGCGAGGTGCCGGAATTCGGAGTAAGGGTCACGTCTGTGGAAACAACCGGAGCGGGCAGCACGCCTGGAATCGGCGACGGAATCTGCACGAAGCTGGCGACTCCGGTCGACGGAGAGTCTGGCGGCTGGTTCGCAATGGTGATCCTGAAGGTCTTCAGCAGGTCCGTGCGATTTTGGACAAGAACAGGGAACGCGCGCTGGATCCGGCCGTGTGAGTTGGTTGACGGCTTCGAGTTGGTCGGCGCCGCGACGAACACGCCTGGCGTAATCCGTGACGTGTAGACGTTGGCATTCCGGGTCTTGGTCGGTGGATTCGGTCCGGCTGCCTGACAGGCCGCGCTTCCCACTACCACGTACGGAAGTGCAGCGCCTTCAGCCTCCTCGTTGCCAGCCACGTCGGGTTCCGCGGGAAAACTTCCGACCTTTGCGTCGCGGTTGTCGGTCCAGAACGCATGAAACGTCTGCGACGCGGTCGTCGTGAGCGCGGGGTTGGTGCCATCGTTCGGGACCCACGTGGTCTGACCGGTCGCGGCCGCACCTTGTCCGCCGGCCTGCTGCGCCGTCAAAAACGCGAGCCCGGCGACGTCGATGAAATCGCCGACGAACGGTCGGGTGCCGCCGGCGTACAACTTCAGGAGCGGCCGGTTGAACTGCAGCTGCTTCAACTTGCTGTTGCCGTTCGGGTCCTCGAAGTCGCCGATCAGGTATTTGGAAATTCGCGGAACGGTGGGCAGCGGATCGGTATCCTGCAGGATCCCGTAGGTCGTCCAGCTCAGGTTGCCGTTCTGCTGGAACGTCGCCTGCGCTCCTCTGACGTCCATCGTGTGGCGAATGGGGTAGATCTCTTTGATCCTCGGATCGAAGTGCCCCGAGATATCGTCGCGGAAATCAAGCCAGACGGCATTCAGCTTGCCGCCGACGGCGCTGAGCGCCGGCATGATCTGATGGCCATTAACCGCTGAAGCCCCATTCTCTATCGCCTGCGGCATCGTCCAGACGAGGCCATCGAGCGTGCTCATCACGACGACCCGAGCCTGCAAGCCGTCGGAACCGTATCCGCGCACGGCCAGCGCAACATAGAGGCGGCCGAACTGATCGATTGCGGTTGAGGCGAATGCGTTCGTTCGAAACGTCTTCGACGTCGTGATCTCGTCGAAAGGAACGAAGGCGGGTTGGATCGGCAGTGGCGTTCCCTTCGTAAAACTCTTCCCGCCGTCAACGGACTTCGCGATCAAAATGTTGGCCGTGTCCCCCTTGGTTGTCGCGAACTGTCGCCACACCACGTAGATCGCGCCGTTTGGCGCGACTGAAATATTCGCGCTCTGCGTCACCGCGTACCCTTCGCTCAACTTCGTCGGCGGGCCATCCAGCGAGGCGCCGCAGTTGCTCGAGCGCGCGTAGTACACCTTCGTTCGAATGATCTCGTCGCTGTTGCCGACGAATACTGTCCAGGCGAGGTGCACGGTACTCGCCGGGATGACTTTGCCCAGCACGGTGCACGTGCCGGTGCCCTGCGTGATCGCCAGAATCGGCTTGTCGATGAACTGTCCGGCGGCGCCGGTATCCCAGACGCGCGTATCAACGTAGGTGATCGCGGCTTCGGGCTTGGTGACTGCTTCCGTGGTGTTTCGGTCGAGGAATCGAGCGACGGCCAGCTTGCCAACGTTCGAGCCGCGATTGAACGCCTGGAAGCTGTAAGCGAAGAATCCGCCGCCGCCTGCGCGCACCGTCGGATCGCCCGCGGTGGTCAGCCCGTGCACTGGCGATGCGAGGCCTGCGGGGCTGTTGTCCTGCAGGTAGCCAGGCACGAGCGTGCTGTACCAGGTCTGCCCGCAGTTGATCGACGTATACCAGCCCACCCACGCGTCGCCGATTTCCTTGTCGGCAGGCAACCCCGGCAGATTGACAGCGCGGTAGTCGTTCGCGCCAGCAAGCAGCCGGCACGGATTGACGGTGGATACGGCGCCCGACGGCTCGTTCTGCTTCTGTAAATACGGATCGCCACCCGGAAACTTGGTGCCCGTCACCATGTTGACGTTCTGTCCGGGAATCTGTGCATGCGCCGTGGCTGAGATCAACAGGCAGAGTACGCCGAAGCACGTTCTTCGCATGGAAGGTTTCCTCAGGAAAGCTCGCCACCAAGTGCGTGACGATCGAGCGAACGACGTGGGCGCGGTTGCAGCAACGCGCACACGAGTCAGGCGTCGGAGAGTCATCGAACTTCCTCCGAATTCGTGACGTGGCCGTCGTGGTAGACCGGCGATTATATGGGGATTGGCGACAGGTGAGACGAGTTTTCTTGCGATTGACCGATTACAGTACTGACGGCACGAAACGGGTACCTTTAGTCAACTCCTCAGCGGATTATTATCCGGCCCGTCCACTGGTTGCCAGCCTGCGTTGTCGGTGGAGGATTGTCGTGATCGTGAAAGCCGCAGGTCTTTGGCGTCACGAGATTGCCAGTCTCTCGGCTCTGGCCGTTGTTGAGCACGCCGACCGAATTGATCTCGGTGCAGTCCGTGTGATCGGGGTGCGGATCCGACGCCATGTCATGTCGTCGCGCATCCTGGTTCACGAACAACACGCGCGTGCCGATCGGAACGGTGAGCTCCTTCGGACTCACACCGCTCGCCGTCAATGTGAAGGTGTAAGGATTGGATGGAGTAGGCGACGGAGCCGGTGAGCCATTGCCGCCGCCGCACGACATCAGGAGCAGACAGAGAAGCAGGACGAGGATTGCCACCGCCGGATCATTATCCGGGCCATCGGCATCGATGGCAACCCGCGCCAAAATCTCTTCGTCGATGTCGAGGCGCAGCAGCTACTGGATGACAATGCGGCCTTGCAGGCCGCGGTTCTCCGAATCATTGTGATCGTGATAGCCGCAGGTGCCGGCACCGGCGAAGGCGAACGAGGTTTTCGATTGACCAGGCTGCAACAGCCCGACATTCGCGATCGAAGGACAAGCCGTGTGCGCGGGATGCGGATCGGATTCCATGTCGTGCGAGCGGGTGTCGCCGTTGGTGAACGTGACGCTCTGTCCGACCGCGATATTCACCTGGGAAGACGTGACCGCGCCATTTGCGCCGATCGTAATCGTCGCCCCGACCGCGCCCACCGAACCGGTTGATTGAACGACGACTGAGCCGGAACCTCCGCCAGACGGCCCCGAGGGAGAACTGCCGCCGCATGCTGCCATTGACACGACTGCGCCCGCCATCGTGATGTGCGCGATGATCATTCGATTACGCAGGGTCACCCTCGATCCTCCAAGCTCGCAGAAGCCGTTAAAAAAATTTTCGCGCGATATTGAACCCGATGTACCAGTTGTCGTAGTTGAACGCGCCGCGCGAAATCTGGGCCAGCGTCGTCCCAAAGCCATTGGAGAAGTTCACCTGGAACAGGTGGCCGCCGGCGCGTCCTTCGATGCCGAAACTCATCTGGGTCTTGCCCGGGTCGAACCACGCAAGCCGCGGAGTCATCTCTCCAACGACATACAGTGAAGGCCGCAGGCGCAGCCTGGCTCCGAGTCCGACCATCAGCGTGTTGTTGTCGGCGCCAACGTCCTCAAATGGATTCGAGTTGATCACGAAGAGCGGTTCACCGTACAGCGCGAGGCGTCCGGCCACCTTGCGCGATACGAGCACGCCAAGCGTGCTTTGAAAGTGCTCGGACAGGTTGTTCTCACCCTCCAGCGTCGCCATGATGTCCATGCCAACCGGAGCGCCGTCCCGTTCGTTGAGCAGCGAGTGCTGTCCGAAGATCTGGGTATCTCGATCGCTCGTGCGGTGGACGCCGATCTGCGTGCCGCGCGCCAGTCCATAACGAAGTTCGAGGCCGATCTGCGCAGCCGAGTCGAACGCGAAGAAGTCGTTGGCAAGATCACCGAAATCGCCCTCGCCCAACGGTCGCGTGAATCGGTGGGTCACCCGGAACGCCAGCTTGTGCAGCGGCATCCTCAGCGTCGTCGGAAGCGCGGCGAGGTTGAAGTCCGGCTGCAGCGCGTCCACACGAACGTCGGGGTCCGTCTGATCGGGTTGATCCTGCGGTGGAGTTGGGGGAGCGGCTGTCTGGGCCGCAGCCACTGACGGCGCAAGCGCACACACGAGCGCCAGAACGAACCAGCGAAGACACGTCATCATTTGACCTTGTGGCAAAGCCGATGCCGCAAAAAACACGCGAACTCCATCAAAAACAGCGACTTAGCGCTGTGTTGATTACCAGCCCCGTAAGCTGTTACATCGGGCGTAAAGCAGAAGTTTCCAGTTTCCAGTCCCCAGATTCCAGTCGGGATGCCTGGGAACTGGCAATTGGGAACTGGCAACTGTCATTCAACCCGATGCTTCGCCAGGTAATAGCTCAGCGCGCGCTGACTGATTCCCATGACTTCGGCGGCGTCCTTTTTCACACCGCCCGAGCTGCTCAGTGCGCGTCTCACCGTCTCGCGTTCCGCCCAGTCGAGGTTCTGGCGGAGATTCAGCGAGGGCAGGCTGGCTGGTGCCGTCGTCGTTACGCCGAGGATCCGTACGACGTCCGGACCAATGATTGGCGATTGCGACAGCACGACCGCGCGCTCGACCGTATTTTCCAGTTCGCGAACGTTGCCCGGCCAATCAGCCGCTTGCAGCGCTTCGAGAACTCCTGGCTCCATCCCGTCAACGCGCTTGCCCGCGCGCTGCGCATGCTTGGCGATAAAGTGATCGACCAGCACCGCCACGTCCTCGCGACGCTCGCGCAGTGGCGGAATGTGAACCGGGATGACGTTCAGCCGGTAGTACAGATCCTCCTGGAACCTGCCGTCGGCCACCATCTGACGAAGATCGCGATTCGTCGCCGCGATCACGCGAAGATCGACACGCTGCGTTCGCTCCGAACCAAGCGCTTCGAATTCCCGCTCCTGCAGTACGCGCAGCAGCTTCGCCTGCAGCGCCGGGCTCATCGTGCCGATTTCGTCGAGAAAGATCGAACCGCCGTCGGCGAGAGCAAACTTGCCTTTCTTGTTGGTGGTCGCGCCGGTGAATGCGCCGCGTACGTGCCCGAACAGCTCGGATTCGAGCAGCGTCTCTGGGATCGCGGCGCAATTGACTTTAATGAGCGGCATCTCGCGCTGCGCACTGTGAAAGTGAATCGCGCGCGCGACCATTTCCTTCCCGGTACCGGTCTCGCCGGTGATAAGGATGGTGCTCTTGGACTTCGCGACGACCTGCGCGGTGTTGATCACTTCCTGCATCCGGCGGCTGCGCCCGACGATGCCGTAGTGATTGAATTCGGCGTCGCGTTCGCTGATCAGATACCTGTGCTCGGTGCTCAGGCGCTGGTGCTCGAGCGCGCGGTTGACGACGACCAGCAGTTCGTCGACCTCGAATGGCTTCTGGAGATAATCGAGGGCGCCGAGTTTCATCGCCTCGATGGCGCTCTCGACCGTCGCGTGCGCCGTCATCATCAGAATCTGCGGGCGATCACCTTCGGCGGTCGTTGACACGAGTTCGCGGATGAGATCGGTGCCGGTGAGATCGGGCATCAGGTTGTCGACGACCAGCACGTCGAACAAGCGCTGCCCGAGCAGGCGCTGCGCCTCGCGGGGGCTGCCGGTTGCGACCACTTCGTGGCCCTCCGCCCGAAGTGCCGAGGCGAGCGCGTTGAGAATCTTGGCTTCGTCGTCTACAAGAAGAATGGATCCACTCATTTTTTAATTCCGAGGGGCTTCGCCCTCGAACTCCCTGCACGCTCGCGGAGCCCCGGTGCCACGCGCCGCTCGCGTGGGCTCACTCGCGCGCTCGTTCGCCACGCGCACGCGACCCGGTTGAGCGCTGCGCTAAGCGCACGACGACGGTTTTGGGGTTCTCGCGAGCATTACGAGGCTACGGGAAGTTCAATGCGAACGTCCGTGCCCTTGCCCGGCCGGCTTGTCACTGTAATGGTACCGCCAAGTCCTTCGATGATGCGACGTGAGATCGCCAGCCCGAGGCCGGTACCAGTCCGACGCGTTGTGAAGAACGGATCAAAGACCCGCGCGAGATCGTCAGCCTCGATTCCGACCCCACGATCCCGGACGTCGATGCCGACACGCCCGGCGGTGGTTTCGCGCGTGATCACCTGGATCGCCCGGTCAGGGTGTGCAGGCGGGGCGGTGCGCGCCAGCACGGCATGCCGCGCGTTGGTCAGGATATTCACCAGCGCCAGCCGGACGCGCTCGCCGTCGGTCACGATCGAACCAAGCTCGTCGTCGAGGTCGAGATGGACAGGCACACCGGGTTCCTCGCTTCCGACCGCACGCACCGCATCCTCGCAGAGTGCATTCACGTTGACCGGCGCGCGATCGAACTTGATCGGCCTGGCGAAATCCAGAACTTCGGCGACGATGCGATTGAGGCGCGTGACCTCTTCGTCGATGTCGGCGATCGCCGATTGCACCTCGATCGAGTGGCCGGTGTCTTTCTTGAGCGTCCTGAGCGCGGTGCGGATGATCATCAGCGGGTTGCGGATCTCATGCGCCACCACCGTCGACAGCCGGCCCAGCGACGACAGCCGCTCGCGCTGCGCCGCCTCGCGTTGAAAGCGCGCGATGGAATCGGTCATCGTATTGAACGTGCCGGCGAGCAGCCGCGCGTCCTCGTCCTCCCACCGTCCCTTGGGCGAGAGCGCAATCTTCCTCGTCAGGTCGCCGGTCGCGGCCATCTCGCGCATCGTCGCCGTGATCGCGCCGAGCGGTCGCGTCACCGTGCGCGCAACCGCATAGCTCACCAGCGTGGCGGCCAGCACTGCGAAAAATGCGGTGACGGCAAGCTCGCGATGGACGGCGCTGAGGAAGCGCAGCCGCTCGGTGCGGGATCGAAGAATCAGCGCCGTCGTCGTCGGCCCGTTGCCCCCCGGCGTGTGCCCGGCAAGCACCTGCAGCGGCAGCACGCGACTCACGGCCACGTACTCGCCGTCGCCCAGATGAATGACACGGATGCCAGCGGTGCCGACGAGGCTCTGGAGCTGCGCCTCGTACATATTCGGTAACGTCGATGCGGCGACGTGGTTGTCGACGGCGAACGCGATCTCGCTGTTGGTCAGCCGCTTGAAGGTTTCGGCAGTCTGCGAGTCCAGGCTGAATCCGACGCTGATCGTTCCCATGAATTCCGTCCCGGTGAAACTGGGGACGGTGACCACCTGGATGACGCCGCCGGGATGCGGCCAGAGCGAGACCGTTTCCGTGCCGTGCTTCGCGCTGGTGACGGCATCTCGCAGCACGCTTCCGGAGAGATCGATCTGCAGGCGACCGGCTTGCGCGAGGATGCGCGCGGACGGGTCGGTCACGACGAGCAGGTCGCAGCCGATCTGGTTCTGGTAGCGCTCAGCGATGGGCCTCGCCGTTGGTGCGTCATGCTCCGCGATCGCCGCCTTCATGTTCGAGAGGTCGGCGACCAGCCGCCCTTCACGCGCGTAGTGCTCGAACAGCGTGGTCCGGTACTCTTCCAGCAGAGCACTGGCCTCGTCGAGACCGCGCCGCAGCTCGTTTTCCGCCTGCGCCGTCACGGCCACGTTGACGCGATACACCGCGACCGCGATCGCGACCACGGTCAGCAGCGCGCTCGCGAAGAAAATGCGGTTGCTGAGGGAAGAAAAGATCGTCATCGCCGGCCGAGCGCGAAATTCACTTCGACTTCGCCCCCTGCATCCGGCACCACGACGCGTCGCGATTCGAGCGGCGCGGATTCATTCCAGGCGACCACCGTGTACGTCCCGGGCGGGACATTGTCGAGCCGGTAGGTGCCGTCCGTATCGGTCAACGAGAAATACCGGTGCGCGAAGACGATGATGAACGCGCTCATGTGCGAATGAATGTCGCAGAAGACCCGGACGATCCCCGGTCGATCGAAACGCACTGATTTCGATCGCCCGACCGCGTAGCGGCCAAGGTCGAACGTCTTCGTCTTCGACAGCGAGAACACGTTGTGGTACGTGTGATCGTTATTTGGAAAGTCGACGATCGTGCCGGCGACGATCGGCAGCACGTGGGGGACGAACGTCTCGTCGCGCTGGTCCATTCGGGGGCGGACGTCTTCGCGCGTGTCGAAGGCCGCGCGCGGCGCCGGGTCGAGGTAGACGACGCTGCGCCGATCTGGTGGTTCGTGCGTCGCGGACATCCCGAGATCGGCGACGGCCACCCGGAGTCCGCCCTCCGTCGATGGCTGACGGAGCTCGACCCGGCCGCGAATCGTCCCGGGGGCGCGGGCCAATACCACCGGCTGTGGATCAGCCGCGATGATCGCGGTCGCCACCCCCACTACGAGCGCCGACGTGGGGAAGAATCGCGTCGCCATTAAAACCAGTACACCACTTGTCCAGAAAAGAAGGTCCGGCTGCGATCGCGGCCTCCCTCGCGCCAGTTTCCCTGCACCACTCCACGCAGCACGAAGTTTCGTTGCAGGTAGTAACCGACCCCTCCCTCGACGCGCTTCATCGGCGCATCCCAGGGGAGACCGTCGACCCCGATCGTGCTGCCGTGAAGCGTCGAGAATCCGAGATGGTCGACACGGCCGCCAAGGAAGACGCGAGGGGTAATCCGGTAGCGACCCTCGATCCATGCCCCCAGGGAGTCGAGCGAATCCCGACTGGACGGCCGGAGGTCGTACGCGTAATTCCACCGGCTCCAGATCAACTCGCTGCGAACAATCCAGTGATCCCGAGAGTACTCGGCGTCAGCGCCGAACGCTGTTTGTGCGGGTTTCGAGCTTGGTGCGACGATTTCCGACAGCCAGGCCCCTCGCGCCGCCGACGCGCCAAGCACCAACCCGATCGTCGGCGTGACGGCAACGCGACCCGCGAACTGTTTGCCGCCGTTGTCATCCGCCACCCGCGGGTTCGACAGGGTCCCGTTGGTCACCGATCCCGCCAGTTCCACGATACCGGTGCGCCAGCTCGCCTCGACGCCAGTGTCCCATTGAAATCCGCTCATGAGCGGGATCCCTGGACCAGGCGTCTGCGATCCGATTGGGAAACTCGTTCGCCAGCCTCGTGCCCGCATTTTCAACACGTCGTCGGCAGTCGCGGGCACGGCGTCGGTTCTGAGCGAGGTCAGGTACTGATACGCCAGCGGATAACCGATGACGGGGTTGCCGGTCTCATAGAGCCGTCGCCCGAAGGATCCGAACGCCGGAGGGATTCGTCCGACCTGGATATCGAACGCGTGACTGCGCAAGGGATGCAGCCGCACGTAGGCAGCGTAGACTTTCGGCGGATCGAGATCCTCGGATCGAAACTCGCCGACCAGCGCCAACCAGTTGACGGGGTTGTAGACGCCCGAGACCCCGAACCGAACCATCCGGAGGGCGTTGTGTTCGTAATCGGTGTAGTTGAAGAACGCGATTTCGTCGGCGTTACCGCCGGTCGCGATCATTTCTCCGCTGACCGCCATCTTGCCGTCGAACAGCCGGACGGGCCCTTCCGGAAGGGCCTGTCCCAGCACCGCGCCTGGCGTCGACCACAGGAGAAGCAGAACGAGCAGCCCGCGACGGGCAGAGATTCCGTTCAACACGTAGCAACTCGGGAAGCAACGCAAATTATAATCGTCCTGATGACTGAGACCCTGGATCCTGCTCCGATCTTCTCACTTGCCCAGGCATCGGCGCTCTTGCCGCAGGTCAAGCACCTGACCGCGGACGCCGTGCGTCGCGCCGAGGCTCTCGCCGTACAGCTTCGTGGCCTTGTCGAGGACAATCCGGACCACTCGATCCTCTCACAGGCGCTGCGCGATGTCGTGACCGGATGGGCCGCAGAGGTACAAGCACTCGGCCTGCAGGCGAAAGGTCTCTGGCTCGTGGACTTCGACAACGGAGAAGGCTATTACTGCTGGAGTTACCCGGAGCCAGCCATCACGCACTACCACGGCTACGACGAAGGCTTCGCCGGCCGTATCAGCATTCAATAAGACAAACCCGACCGCCGCTGTCCTTGATCGCGAGGACACCACGGTATATAACGTGATTTTACTGGTGGAACGCGATTCCACATAGTGGAATGATAGGGCTCTGAGGGTCCGTCGATTTGAACACGTTTGAACCTTGGACTGCAGGATCCCGCATTCGGATCCCGCTTCACCTGAGACCGCGGTGTTAGAAACGAAAGAAACCCAGAGCTCGCTGGAAAAGGCGCTGGACATCTGCGAAACGCTCGCCGGAGCCGAGCGCGGCCTGAGCGTGTCGGATCTCGCGCGGCGCGTCCGGCACCCAGCTCCCACCGTGCATCGACTGCTCGCCATTTTGAAGCGTCGAGGATTCGTCCGGCAGGACGACGACACGTCGCGCTATAGCTTGACGCTCAAAATGCTCGACCTGAGTTTTCGGATGCTCGGGCGATCCGAACTGAGGCTGCACGCCTATCCGGTCTTGCGGGAATACGTGCTTCGCACCGGCCTGCGTGCCTTTCTCGCCGTGCCGGCGCTTGGCGAAGTGACGTACCTGTGGACAGCCGGGCCGGATGAAGTGGGGATGCACACGACGTACGGACGGGAGATGCCGGTTCACTGCGCTATTTACGTCAACGCTGCGGCGCAGCGACGGCTGAGTTGCTTCAAGTTGGAGCAACCGGTTGACGCGACCGACTCGGATCGCATCGCCATCCGCTTTGGTCCCGCAGCGCCGGCGATACAGCGGCTCATCTGCACGTGCGCGCCGGTTCACGACTACACGGGCCGTCAGGTGGCCAGGGTCGGGCTTTCAATTCACGCGGTCGATGACCGCGC
>JBKPNQ010000317.1:0-7591 GCA_046732715.1 Acidobacteriota bacterium
CGCTGCCGGACGAAATGATGATGGCGGCAGGGCTGGTGACGGCGCCGGACGGGTCGGGCGCAAAGCTCGCCGCGATGCTCGCCGCTCACTGTGGACCGCTGGCCCAGGGTGAGGCGGCGCTGAAGCCGATCAAGGCATTCGGACCTCCCGTCATGGATGCGATGGGGCCGATCTCGTACTGCGCGCAGAATGGCTTACTCGATCCGTCGCTTCCGAAAGGCGCGTTGAATTACTGGAAGTCGCACTTCCTGACTGACCTGAGTGATGGCGCCATCGACGCGATCGTTGACGCCTTCTCGCGGTGCCAGTCGCCAATGAGCCAGATCGTCATCGAGCACTTCCACGGCGCCGCCAGCCGCGTGCCCGTGCAGGACACGGCCTGTGCGCTGCGCCTCACCGGCTTCAACGTGGTGATCATCTCGCAGTGGATGGATCCGAAGGAGAACGACCGGCACATTGGCTGGTGCCGGGACACCTACAAGGCGCTCGGCCCGTATCTCGGCACTGCCCGTTACGTGAACTACCTCGACGTCGACGAAGGGGGCGATCCCGCCGCGGTTGCCTACGGCGCCAACTACGCACGGTTGCGGGAGCTGAAGTCCAAGTACGATCCCGAGAACCTGTTTCACGTCAACGTGAACATCAAGCCGAGGTAACAAAGACTCGGGGCTCAAGGCTCAAGGCTCAGGACCTTCGCGATCTGCAGTTTGATGTTCCCGGCACGGCGGGAGCCGTGCCGGCGTCACTCTTCCTGACCTCGACGGTCCATGATGTCACGCGCGACGCGGCGGCCGGCCTCGATTGCCCGGCGAGTCTCGAACGACGCCTTGCCGTTCTTCCAGACGGCGCCGTCGCCAGACTCGGCCCGAACATCCACACCATCGAGCTGCTCGAGGACGTGTTCGAGCTCGTGAGCAATGAGTTCGGCGCCATTCGAAAATCCTTTGACGTAGATCTGCGCGGTCACCAGGATGTTCCCTCTGAACGTCAGCGCGGTCCACGCGTTGGCGAGAGAGGGGCCGGCAGACGGGTCCTCGCGCGACACCGTCACCAGCACCGAGGGTTCCCCTGCAAGACGGCGGCACTGCCGGCGGAAGGTCGGCGATGCTTGCCACATGCTCGACAACCAACTGGAAGGCGGACTCGACTTGGAGGTTAGCGGGAGGCCGAGACTGATCGGGTCTGGCCGCGGACAGGCTTGCTAACTGTGTCGCGGCCAGAAACAGGGCCAGTACTGCTGAACATCGGTCCTTCATCTCGACCTCCCCACGCCCCCGGAGGCGGCGTCTCGAGGAAGGAGGCGGAATTTCCAGGCGCCAGCTGTCATGACCCGAAAGGCCGTAGAATGGGCGCAAATTCCCTTGTATCGGAGGCGGCCCTGCCCGACGTCCGGACCCACGATGTGACGGCCCTCCTGCTCGACTGGCGCGGTGGCGACGCTGGGGCGGTCGAGAAGCTGCTGCCGCTCGTCCACGGCGAGCTGCGGCGGATCGCGAAGCGGCATATGGCGGGCGAGCGCCCCGACCATCTGCTGCAGCCTACGAGCGAAAGGCGCAGGTCGTGGAGCTCCCGGTTTTTTGGCGGGTTGAGCGTCGAGGAGACCGCGGAGGTGCTGAAGGTCTCGCAGGAAACGGTCGTGCGCGACTGGAAGTTCGCGAAGAACTGGCTGATGCGCGAACGGTCCCGTGGGGTCAAACAGGGGTCAGACCGGGGTCAGACTGGGGTCAGACCGGGGTCAGACCAGGGTCAGACCCCATGACGGCGCCGGCTCGGGTCTCGGATCTCTGTCACCGGGCGCTCCAGCGCGCGCCGGAGGACCGGCGCGCGTTTCTCGAGCAGGCGTGCGCTGGCGATCCCGCGCTGCAGGCCGAGGTCGAGTCGCTGCTCAAGTCTGACGCGGGATCGTTTCCGGACACGCCCGCCACGGGCACCACGAACCCGATCGGTCGGCGCCTCGGCGCCTACACCATCGTCGCGCCGCTCGGAACCGGCGGGATGGGCGAGGTCTATCGCGCGCGCGATACGAAGCTCGGTCGAGATGTGGCGATCAAGATTCTGCCAGCGCACTTTACGGACGACCCCGAGCGTCGCGCCCGCTTTGCGCGCGAGGCGCGTGTGCTCGCGGCGCTCAGTCACCCTCACATCGGTGCGATCTACGGGTTGGAAGAGTCAGGCGGCGTGAGCGCGCTGGTGCTCGAGCTGGTTGAAGGGCCGACACTTTCTCAGCATCTGCACGGCGGGGCGCTACCTTTTCGCGAGGCGCTTGTCATCGCCCAGCAGATTGCCAGGGGACTCGAAGCGGCACACGCGAAGGGCATCGTCCATCGAGATCTGAAACCCGGCAACATCGCGTTGCAAACGGTTGGCGGATCCGCATCTGGAGAGGTTTGCGCGAAGATCCTGGATTTCGGGCTCGCCACGACGCTGGAGAGCATGGACACCCAAGGTTCTACGGTTCCGATCGAGAAGACGGCCGAAGGCCGTATCCTCGGCACGCCGGCATACATGAGCCCCGAACAGGCGCGTGGACAGACCATTGACGCACGCACGGACGTGTGGGCATTCGGGTGCCTGCTCTACGAGATGCTCACCGGGCGCGCTGCGTTTCGCGCGGCCAGCGCACCCGACATTATTGCGAAGATTCTGGAACGTGACCCGGACTGGCAATCGCTCCCCCCGTCCACTCCGCTGAGCGTTCGCCGTCTGCTTCGGCGATGTCTCAAAAAGGACCCGGGCCGCCGGCTTCACTCGATCGCCGACGCGAGGCTGGATATCGAGGAAGCGCTGGCGGGCAGGGACGTCGACGCCAACACGGGCGATTCCACCGCGATACCGAACGTCTGGCGACGGCGCATGACCCCCGCCGTGGCGCTGTTGTTCGCGCTTCTCGTGGTCGCCCTTTTGGGTGTCGCGTTCGAATACCGGCGGACCGAGCAGAGAAAGCAGCTGCGCGAATCGGCATCGGCCATCTTCTACGATTTGCGCGCGCTCGAAGCCAGTCTCGTCCGATTGCAACAGCTCGATCCAGCCTCTAGCGATGTCCGACAGGCCATGTATCGACGTAACAAGCTGACCAAAACCTATGACGACTACGTCGATCGCCTCGGCTTGTATGACGGCAAGAGCCGTACTGAGAGAGCGGTACTGCGCATGGCACGCCGACTCGGCGAAGCCGACCTGGACGTTCCTGCGGGTTTCTACGATCTGACCATGGACTGGGTGAAGAAATGGTCCAGCTCTCGCCAGTTGGTGGACGGGCTCGCTCGGGCACGAGAACACGATCTGATTCAGACAATCACGAAGGCGCTTGACGAAAAGAGACTGCCAAGAGAACTGCTGTTCCTGGCACTCAAGGAGAGCAACTTCGATGCGTCGCTCGTCGGGACCCAGACGCGCCACGGCGTGCCCAAGGGTCTCTGGCAATTCACGCCGGCAGTGGCTCAGCGTTATGGGTTGACGCTTGGTCCACTCAGCAACGAACGAAGGTTCGATCCATTTGACGAACGTCACGACGCACGTCGATCGACCGAGGCCGCGGCTACGTATCTCGCCGATCTCTACTCGTCCGCGGCTGCAGCTTCTACGCTTCTGGTCATCGCGTCGTACAACTCCGGTGCTGATGAAGTACTCAAAAGGCTCGAGAGTCTCCCTGCGGATCCACGCGAGCGCAACTTCTGGAGCTTCTACGAGAACAACTGGCTCAGGCAGGAGACACGAGACTATGTGGCCTCCATCTTTGCTGCGGCGCTCATCTGCGAAGATGGGGAGGTCTTCAACTTTCCCGTGGAAAAGATCTGGTGATGCCTCAGCGTGCTCCAGGCACCGGCCTCGGCGCGACGTCGGCGTCAACGAGTTTCAGCGCCCACTTGATCGCGCCCGTGATCATCGCCTGCATCTCCGGCTCGTCCCAGTTCGCTTCGACGTGGCCGAGCATCGTGTAGAAGACTCTCCCTTGCCGTACATCTTGGCGAACGCGACCTGTAGCCCTTTAGTAGTCATATGCGCTGCGCTTCCCTGGGGCCATTTGGCGATCAACGATCAGCATCACTCTTGTCGCAACGCCACCAGAGGATCGACCCGTGACGCCCGATAGGCGGGGAGCCAGGTCGCGAGCGCAGCGACCAGCGTGAGACAGACGATGCCAAAGGCGAACGTCGCCGGATCGTTTGGCGACAGGCCGTAGAGTCGGCTGGTGATGAGACGGAGCGCCGCGACCGACGCCGCACCCCCGGCAATCATTCCGGCGATCACCAGCCCGCCGGTCTCCCGCAGGATCATCGTGATCAGGGTGCCTTCACGAGCACCGAGCGCCTTGCGGATGCCGATCTCATTGGTCCGACGCGCGACGCCGTACGACAGCACGCCATAGAGGCCAATCGCCGCGAGGAGAACGGCAACGACACCGAACGCGATCGAGAGTCGCGCCAGCAGTCGGTCCTGGACGATTCGTGTGTCAACCAACGACGCCACGGTTCCCGCTCGCGCGATCGCCATGTTGGGCTCGGCTTGCTGGAGGACACGGCGGACGTCCGACAGCACGCCGGATCCGTCGCCCGCCGGGCGCATGATGAACGTCACCGCTTCGACGCTGGCTGCGGGCTGCGTGATCGGCGTGTAGAACCGATGCTCGATCTCTCCCCGCAGCCGGTTCTGCCGCGAGTCTTTCACCACGCCGACGACCTCGTACGTATGCCGCTCGTCGGCATAGGTTTGCGTCACGTGGAGGCCAATCGGATTGCGACCGCTGAAGAACCGCTTCGCGAACGTCTCGTTGATGACGCATACCATCCGGCCGCCGGCGCGATCCTCTTCCGTGATCTCGCGGCCGAGGAGGATGGGAATGCCGAGGGTGGTGAAGTATCCCGGACCGACCGCGTCGTACCGCGACCCGTTGTCGCCGCGTCCGGTCGGCGTGTACCCCTCGACAATGATCTGGTCGCCGTTGTCGGAACCGCCGAAGAGGCCGTTGTTGGAATAGGTCACCGCTCGCACGCCCGGCAGCGCTCGAATGTGCGCCCGCAATGCCTCAAACGCGGTTGATTGACGCGCGACGTCGTAGCCGGCGGCCTGGGCATCGATGCGCACCGTCACCAGTTGATCTTTCGAGTATCCGAGATCAATGTGCTGAAGGTTCAGCAGCGTCCGGACGAGAAGACCGGCACCCACCAGCAGCGGCAACGAAAGCGCGAGTTGGCCGACGACCACCAGCTTGCCGATGCGCAGCCACGCCGCCGATCCGGCGATCCCTCTCCCCTGTTCACGCAGGCCGGTGACGGCTTGCGTCTTGGTGATCCGCATCGACGGCAGCAGGCCAAGAACGAGCCCGGCGGCAAGGGTCAGGGCGAAGACGAACCCAAAGAGCCGAAGATCGAGCGCCGCGGGCAGCGCGATCGTGTCCGAAACGAGGCGCAGTAAGCCCCGCCGTAGAACAAACGCCAGGAGGAGACCGGCGATACCGCCAATCGCCGCGAGGCACAGGCTCTCGGTCATGAGCTGTCGGACCAGGCGTCCGCGGCTTGCCCCCAGAGCGAGCCGCACCGCCATCTCGCGGCTGCGCGCAGTCGCACGGGCCAACAGCAGGTTGCCGAGATTCGAACAGGCAATCAGCAGCACGAGAGCAGCAGCTCCCAACAACACGAACAGCGGCTCGGAAAAGTTGTTGCGCAACGATGACGCACCCGTGGCCGCACGCTTCAGCACCAGGCGCTGATCGAGAAACTGCTTTCGCTTCTGAGCATCGGCCATCGACCCGTAGTACGCGCTCAATCCCTGTTGAAAGACGACATTGGCGTGCGCCTGTGCGCGTTCGAGGGTCACTCCCGGCGCAAGGCGCGCGAAGGCGTGCAGCCACATCACTTTCTCGACGCTGCCGGGCTTGTCGCGGAGCCAGTCGCGGCCGGGAAGGACGGTCGCCTGCATCGCCAGCGGCACCCAGACATCGGGACGCTCACCCACGGTTTCGCCGAAAAACGACGCGGGCATGACCCCGATCACCGAAACCACACCGCCACGGAACGCGATTGACTGACCGAGCGCGTCGGGCCGCCCGCCGAGCCGCCGCTGCCAGAATTCATGACTGATCACTGCCTGCGGGGACGTGCCGGCCGCAGCTTCGTGGCTGGCATCGAACGTCTGGCCAACAAGCGCCGTGATCCCCAGCGTGGCAAAGTACGACGATGACACGAGGCGGACCGCCACTTCCTCCGGCTGCCCGCCAGCAACGCGTGCTTCGATCCGCTGCAGGCCGCTGCCCGATGCCATCATCGACGCGAACGTGCCCGTCTGCTCCTGGAGCTGACGAAACTCGGTATAGGTGACGAGCGACCGCTCGCCATCCTCCATACCGATCGAGACGCCCTGCGCCCCAGGGTCGGTCAGCATTACCAGTTCCCGCGGACTCCGCACCGGCAGCGTCGTCATCAGCACGTTGTTCACCAGGCTGAAGATGGCGGTGTTGGCGCCGATCCCGAGGGCGAGTGACAGGATGGCAACCGCGGTGAACCCGGGCGTCGCGGCAAGGAGGCGGATGGCGTGACGAATGTCCTGGAGAATCATCTGCAGCTCCGATGAGTCCGTTGTTCAGGGGCGCGGTATGCGCCCCCTGTCGAACAAATACTAGACGTTAACACCACGTAAGTAGTTGACGACCGGTTCACCCGGTAAGATGCTCTGTCGAATGCGAACGCGCGGTCGACTCGTCGCCGTCATTGCCGTCTGGGTGCTGTCGTTGGCGACACTTCCCGGTGACGAGGCGCCAGTCAATCCACCTGCATCAATCTTTTTCGACGACTTCTCCACCGGACAGCTCGACCGCTCGAAGTGGAACGTCATCGTGACGGGTCGTACCGTCAACAACGAGCAGCAGGCCTACGTCGACTCGGTTGACACGATCGGCGTGGGCAGCGGACCTGAAACCGCGGGAGCGGAGAACGGGGCATTGGTCATCCGCGCGCGACGCCGGCCCAGCTTCAAGACACCGGAAGGCCGCGCCTTCGACTTCATCTCCGGCCGGCTGGAATCCCGTTCGAAGTTCGAGTTCACCTACGGAACCGCAGCGGCACGTATCAAGCTCACCTCGGGCGCCGGACTGTGGCCGGCGTTCTGGGCCCTCGGCACCGGTCGCTGGCCGGCCACCGGCGAGATGGACATCATGGAGAACGTCGGCGATCCGACGTGGACCAACTTCGCGCTCCACGGTCCAGGGTACTCGGGCAAGACACCGCTCGTCAGCCGTCAGCATTTCACCCGCGGCGGCGACATCACCGGCTGGCACGTCTACTCCCTCGACTGGACCGCCGACGCACTCGTGTTCCGAGTCGATGGTGCGGAGGAGTACCGTGTCACGCGCGCGACGGTCGAGCAGTACGGGCAATGGGCCTACGACAACCCGAAATTCCTGATATTCAATCTGGCCCTCGGCGGCCAGTACCCACAGTCGGTCAACAAGGTCACTGAGCCGTACCCCGGCTTGCCGCAGTCCACCGTTGATTTGATCGCCTCGGACAAAGCGCTGATGGTAGTGGATTGGGTGCGAGTGACGCACTGAATCCCTTATCGCTCATCACTGATCCCGAATCGCTCATCCCTGAAT
>JBKPNQ010000318.1:0-15842 GCA_046732715.1 Acidobacteriota bacterium
GGCTTCTCGCCATCGGTGGTCAGGAAATCAGTCCATCGAGACCGCATGTTTCCCGCCATGTGTTTCATGATCAGGGCAACGCTGTTCGCTTCCGGATCTAGAGTGGCAAAGAAGGAGTCGTCGGAAGTCTGCGCGACTGCCTTGTCGGCCTGCGCCTTCAGCTTGTGCAGCTGAAGCACAGCGTCCTGCAGGAATTGTTGTTCGATCATGGTGGCTCCGTTTCCAGAATAAGACCGGGAACTGGAAACTGGAAACTTATTCGGGCACCATCCACGGGAACACGTAGGCCTGCAGCATCACGATCGCGCCCATGATGGTCGCCAGCGCGAGGCTGTGCCAGAAGACGAACCGCAGGATCCGTCCTTCCTGCCCCACCTGCCCGGTGGAGGCGGTCGCGACGACGATGCTCTGGGCGTCGATCATCTTGCCCATGACGCCGCCGGTGCTGTTGGCGGTCACGATCAGGATGGGGTTGAAGCCGAGCTGCTGGGCGGTGATCTTCTGCAGGCTGCCGAACAGGACGTTCGAGCTCGTGTCCGATCCCGTCAACGCGACTCCGAGCCATCCGAGCAGCGCGGCAAAAAATGGATACAGCACGCCAGTCTTGGTGAATGCGAGGCCGAGGGTGGCGTCGGTTCCGCCATAGCGGGTCACAAAACCCAGCGCCAGCATCAGCATGATCGTCGCGAGGGGCGCACGCATGCGTCGCAGGGTCATCAGCGCGATCGACATCAACTGACCGATCGAGATGCGAAGAAACAGCGCCGTCGTCAGCGCCGCAAGCAGGATGGCGGTGCCGGTTGCCGACACCCAGTTCAGGGTGAACACGGCCGCCTCCGCTCGTTCGTTGCGGTACGACGAATCGTTGATGCGATTGCGATCCACGGCCGCCGGGACGACCGGGTAGTCGCGGAAGACCGCCCGATGCAACAACGGCACGTTCCATGTTGGCGAGAGGAATTGGCTCACGTACGGGCGTTCGCCGGCGCGATAGCGGGTCAAGCCCTGCGGCCCGCCGTTCAGGAACGCCTTGACTGGCGCAAGGCCCCAGAGGATGACCGCGATCGACAGAAACAGCCAGGGCATCCACGCGCGGGTTACGGCGTCCGGCGCGGCCGCAGCCGTCAACGGCGGCGAATTGCGAACCGCGACCTGTCCCTCGACGTTGCTCGAGACAGTCCTGGGCTTGTCGACGGACTGCGAGGCTCGGCGGCCTGGGAAATCCCACTCCTCTCGCGGCCGCCACACCCGCATGAACAGAGACAGCGCGGCAATCGACGTCAGCCCGCCGGCGATGTCGACGAGCTCGGGACCGACAAAATTGCTCCAGAAGAACTGCACGACGGCGAACGTGCCGCCGCACACGACGACCGCGGGCCAGACGCCTCGCAATCCGCGCCACCCGCTCATCGTCACGACCAGCCATGCCGGAACGAGCAGCGAGACGAATGGCAGTTGACGACCGGCCATAGCGCCAAGCGTTTGCGCAGGAATGCCGGTCACCGCCGCCAGCGTGAGGATCGGCGTGCCAATCGCGCCGAAGGCGACGGGAGCCGTGTTGGCAATGAGCGACAGGCCGGCCGCGTAGAGCGGGGTAAACCCGAGCCCAATGAGCAGGGCGGAGCAGATCGCCACTGGCGTGCCGAAGCCGGACGCCCCCTCAATGAACGCACCAAATGAGAACGCGACGAGCAAGGCCTGAATTCGCCGATCGTTGGAGAGCCGGCCGACCGAGGCCTTGACGATTTCGAACTGCCCGGTGTGAACCGTCAGGTTATAAAGAAAGACCGCGTTGAGGATGATCCAGCCGATCGGCAGGAAGCCGTAGGCGGCTCCGTAAACGGTCGTCGCGGCCGCAGTCGGAATCGGCATCCCATAGACGATGATTGAAACGGCAAGTGCGGACATGAGACCGGTCAGGGCGGCAATGTGCGCGCGCCATTCCAGCAGGCCGAGCGCGACGAGCAGCAGGACGATAGGAAGGGCTGCCGCGGCCGTGCTCAGCCACGCGTGCCCGAGCGGATCGTAAACCTGAATCCATGGCGTCCACATCATTTCGAGGCGGCGCCATCATAATATGACGGCGGCATGAACACATCCCGAGCGTTCAACATCGAAGATCTGCGGCGCGGCGCCAAACGCCGTTTGCCCAGGGCGGTTTTCGACTACATCGATGGCGGTGCGGATCGCGAGCACACGCTGGCGCGCAACTCGCGCGCCTACGACGACCTCATCTTTCGTCCGCGTTGTGCCGTCGCCGTGCCGAACTACGACATGCGCACGACGGTGCTGGGCACCGAAATCGCCATGCCGATCATCCTGGCCCCGGTTGGCAGCTCGCGCATGTTCTACCCACGAGGCGAAGAAGTCGCGGCGAAGGTGGCCGGGGCGTTCGGCACGATCTACACGCTGTCAACGCTCTCGGGGTGCCTGCTCGAGGACGTCAAGAACGCGACAACCGGTCCGGCCTGGTACCAGCTCTATCTCGTCGGTGGACACGATGTCGCGCGCGGGTCGATCGCGCGCGCTCGGAAGGCGGGTTATTCGGCCATCGTCGTGACTATCGACACGCCGGTCGCCGGCATGCGCGAACGCGATCTGCGCAACGGCATGAAGGAACTCGTCACCCGCAATCCCTGGAAGATGCTCCCGTTCGTGATGCAATTCGCGGTGAAGCCGCGGTGGCTCGCCGGCTTTTTCCGCGACGGCGGCATGATGAAATTCCCCAACGTCGTCCTCCCCGGCGAAGGCCCCATGCTCTACGCCGACGTCGGCACCGCGCTCGAGGCGTCGGTCGTCACGTGGGACGATCTCAAATGGATCCGCGACGCCTGGCAGGGAAAGATCGTCGTCAAAGGGGTTCACATCGGCGACGACGCCAGGCGGGCTATCGACGCGGGTGCGGATGCGGTTGTCGTCTCGAATCACGGCGGACGGCAACTCGACGATGTGCACGCAACCATTCGCGCCTTGCCCGAAGTCGTCGCGGCGGTCAGGGGACAGATCGAGGTGATGGTTGACGGCGGCATCCGCAGCGGCAGCGATGTCGCGAAGGCTTTGTGCCTCGGAGCACGAGCCGTGCTGGTGGGTCGTGCGTATGCGTACGGTCTGGGCGCGGCAGGCGAAGCCGGCGTACGTCGGGCAGTTGAGCTCCTCCGCGCGGACCTGCTCCGCACCATCAAGCTGTTGGGTTGCCCATCGACGTCAGCGCTCGATCGTTCGTACCTTGAAGTGCCGCCGGCGTGGGACACCCACCCGTAGCGCCGAGACAGCACGGAATCATTCTTTCCTCAGCATTCCCTCACGACTCTCGGGCTGCCTGGCCCGATAATAAAGGAATCAGGCGTGGACGTTGTACAATTTCTAATTCAGCATGCCAACGTTTGCCCGAACTCTGCCCACCCTGACCCGCCTGACCGTTCTCGCCTGCATCATCGCGCCGCTGGCAGGGTGCGGGCTGGTGCAGCGGAAAGCCGTCGGGATGGTCGCGAGCACGCTCGCGTCGAGCGGCGATGTGTTCACGAGAGACGACGACCTGGAGCTCGTCGGCGATGCCATACCGTTCGGCTTGAAGCTGTACGAATCGCTGCTCGATTCGGCGCCGAAAAACAAGGACCTGCTGATCGCGACCTGCAGCAACTTCACGCAGTACGGCGTCGCCTATCTCGAGACGGAGGCGATGGTCCTCGGCGAAGCGCAGCATCATGATGAAGTCGCGCACCTGAATGGACGCGCGCTGAAGTTGTATCTGCGCGCGAAAGGCTATTGCCTGCGTGCCATGGAGGTTCGGTTCCCAGGCATCGGACAGAAACTGCTGACCGATCCGGCGCCGGCGCTGGCGAAAGCGGACACGAAAGACGTTCCACTGCTCTACTGGATGGCCGCGTCCTGGGGATCGGCCATCAGCCTCGGCGTGGACAAACCGGAAATTGTCATTGACATGCCGGTCGTTCGAGCGCTCGCCGACCGTGCGTTGGCGCTCGACGAGAGCTGGAGCAAGGGCGCGATCCACGAAATGTTCGTCTCGCTCGACAGCCTGCCCGAGGCGCTTGGCGGCTCGCCGGCCAAAGCTCGCGAACATTTCGGCCGCGCCGTCGAGTTGCAAAAGGGATTGTCGCCGGGACCGTACGTCGCGCTTGCGACGGGAGTGGCGCTGCCGGCGCAGGACCGCGCAGAGTTCGAAAAGCTGTTACAGGCCGCGCTCGCAATCGATCCGGAAAAGGATCCCTCCGTCCGTCTGGTTACGCTCGTGCAGCAGCGTCGCGCGCGGGCGCTGCTCGATCATATCGACACCATGTTCACGAAGTAGCCGCGGGCCCGGCAATCATGCCCGCATCAAAGGAGATTTCACACCCATGTCTGCCCTGAAACGGTTTCTGATCCTCGCGTCGATCGTTGCCGCTCCCGCGCTGATTCTTGCCGCGCCCGGCGAGATCAAGCTGGCCACGCTCGTGCCGGCCAACACCTCCTGGCACAAAGCGCTGCTCGACATGGGGAACACGTGGAACAAGGACACCGCGGGGCGCGTCACGCTGACGGTGTATCCCGGTGGGATCCAGGGAGACGAATCGACGGTCGTCAAGAAGATGCGTCCCGGTATCGACACGCTGCAGGCCGCCTTCCTCACCGCGGCCGGCCTTGCCGAGCTGGATGAGTCGTTCAACGTCTTTGCAATGCCGTTCTTTTTCGAAAACGACGAGGAGGAGATGGCGGTCGAGAAAAAGTTGACGCCGCTGCTCGAGCAGAAACTCCAGGCCAAGGGCTTCCATCTTCTGAGCTGGGGAACCGGCGGCTGGGTGCAGGTCTTCTCGAAAAAGCCGCTGAAATCGCTCGCCGACGTCAAGGCGGCGAAACTCTTTACCACCAAAGGCGCGGACAAGTGGTTGCAGTGGTACGTCCAGAACGGTTTTCACCCGGTGGCACTCCTCCCTGCCGACATCCCGACGCAGCTGAAGCTCACCACCGGCCTGATCGACACGGCGCCGAACCCGCCCTACCTCGCACTGTCGTTGCAGATCTTCCGCGATGCGAAGTACATGCTCGACCTCCACATCGCGCCGCTCACCGGGGCCATGATCATCTCGAACTCGGCATGGAACAAGATCAGCGCGGAGGACAAAGTGAAAGTGGCTGCGGCCGCTGAGACAATGGAAAAGCGCGTGCGCGCAGAAGCGCCGGCCCAGGACGCTGAGTCGGTGAAACAAATGGTCGCCCGCGGTCTGCAGGTCACGACGCTCGACCCCAAGGCCGCCGCAGAGTTCCGGACCGCCGCAACCCAGCTCGTCGCTACCATGCGCGGGTCAATGGTGCCAGCCGACGTGTACGACATGGCCGTGCAGGAGCGAGACTCACTCAGGAAGCCCAAGGGCAAGTAGTTGCTGAAGGCGTTCGCCACCGACACCGAAAATCGCATCGCGAGCCTGACGCTCGGCGGCATCATGATCCTGCCGCTCGCCGAGATTGTCTCGCGGCGATTCTTCGGCGCCGCCATCCCCGGTTCGGGCGCCTTCGCGGCGACGTTGACCCTGTGGTTGGGGATGCTTGGCGCGGCCATTGCGGCGCGCGACGGCAAGCTGCTCACCCTCGCCACCGGCGAATTCCTTCCCAAAGGGCGAATCGGCAACGTCGCGCACGTCGTCTCCGGCACGATCGGCGCGCTGATCGCCACGATCTTCGCGCTCGGCGGCAGCGCCCTCGTCCATAGCGATCGGCTTGCCGGCGATCACGTCGCCGCCGGGCTGCCCACCTGGGTCGCCGATCTCGCGCTGCCGATCGGCTTTGGGTTGATCGCGATTCGTCTCGTCTGGCGATCGTCCCCTTCCTGGTCCGGGCGGGCGGTCGCGTTTCTCGGCATCATCGCGGGCATCCTGCTCAACTACAACCGCGCGATGCTGGAGAACCAATCGGTCCTCCCCTGGTTCCTGCTCGTCATCGTCGGCGGCATTTGTGGCGCGCCGATTTTTGCGCTGCTGGGCGGCTTCGCGCTGTTCGCCTCGCTGACCCGCGGCAATCCACCCGTCGTCCTTCCGATGATGGCCTATCAAGAGCTGACGACGTCGACGGGGATCGCGGCCATTCCGCTGTTCACGCTCGCGGGATTCCTGCTGGCGGAAGGTAAGTCGTCGGAACGACTGCTCCGGCTCTTCCGCGCGTGGGTGGGATTTGCGCCTGGCGGAACCGCCGTCGCGGCGGCAACGTTGTGCGCGTTCTTCACGCTCTTCACCGGCGGATCCGGCGTCACCATCCTCGTGCTCGGCGGTCTGCTCTTACCGGCACTCACCGCTGATGGATACCGTGAGCGCTTTTCCGTCGGCCTGTTGACGGCCTCTGGATCGCTCGGCCTGCTCTTCCCCCTCTCGCTTCCGTTGATGCTGTACGGCATCGTCTCGCAAAAGGCCTCGATCGAGGATCTGTTCATCGGCGGATTGCTGCCCGGCCTGCTGATGCTCGGGCTTCTGGCCAGCCTCGGCGTTCGCGAGGGCCTGCTTACGCACGCAGAGCGACGGCCTTTCCGCATAAACGAAGCGGTGGGAGCACTCTGGGAAGCGAAGTGGGAACTGCTGCTCCCGATTTTTGTGGTCGGCGCCTTCGTCGGCGGCATTGCCACCCTGGTCGAATCCGCCCCGCTCGCGGCGCTGTACACGCTGATCGTGCAGCGCTACATCCATCGCGATCTGCCGTCGTGGAAAGACGTGCTGCGGGTGTCAGCCGATTGCGTCGCGTTGGTCGGCGGCGTGCTGGTGATTCTCGCCGTCGCGGCCGGCCTGACCGACTACCTCGTCTACGCCGAAATCCCAACCAAGCTCGTCGAGTGGACCCAGTCGCACATTCATTCACGGCTGCTGTTCATGCTCGCGCTCAACGTGTTCCTCCTCCTCGTGGGCACGTTGATGGACATCTTCTCCGCCATCGTCGTCGTCGTACCGTTGATCCTGCCGCTCGCCGAAGCCTACGGCATCAACTACGTGCACCTCGGGATCATCTTCGTCGCCAACCTGGAACTTGGATTCCTGCATCCTCCGCTCGGACTGAACCTGCTGCTGGCGTCCGTACGGTTCAAGAAATCAGTGCTGGAAGTGACGTGGGCGACGCTGCCGATGCTCGGCATCCTCGCGCTCGGCGTGTTGCTGATTACCTACGTGCCGTGGCTGACGTTGGGACTACTGCACCTGCTGGGCAGAGGGTGAATCACATCCGTTGGCGGCTGTTCGGGTTTCGGCGAGCCGGAACTGGAAACTAGATTACAGATTCTGATACGCCCTAAACATTCCCCGGAAGTATTTCAGAACTCGAATCGGATCGGTGGATTCCGGGATCTCCGCGAAGCAATATCCTTCGAACTTCATCGCCGCGAGATTCGAGATCAGTTTGCGGAAGGGGTATTCCTCGAGCATCAAATCGCGCATGTGGATCTGGCCGATCTGATTCTTGAGCAGCTGGAAGTTGGCGTCGAAGCCGCCGTCCATCAGATCCGTCTGGTTTGAATTCCAGCAGGCTCGGAGCGCCGGAGGATTGCCCGCAAAATCGAAGATCTTCCTGATGCGCGGCACGCGCTGGGTTTCGGAGCCGTGGACCTCCAGCTGCACTTTGATCCCATTGTCCTGGGCAAACTTTGCGCACTCAGCGAGCGACTTGCCGATCTGCTCGAGCGTCTTCTCTTCCGGAACTTCCTTGACGAGGCCATTGGGACGTACTTTCACGCTCGGTGAACCGAGGTCCTTCGCCAGCGTGATCCATTCCTTGGTTTCGTCGATGTTCTTGCGAACCACTGCCTGGTCGGCCGCATGGAACTCGCACGTGGTCCCGAGGCCGCCAATCTTAATCGGCGAAGCTTCGAACTGCTTTCTCACTTCAACGCGCTGCGGCGGCGTCAGCGTAATCTCCACCCCGTGCTTGTGCGTCGTCCTCAGTTCGACGGCATCGAACCCGGCCTCGGTCAGGTTCTTGATGATCGTCGGGACATCCCAGTCCTTGGCAATGTTGTAGGTGACAGTGCCGAGCTTGAGCCCGTGCGGACCGGGCTTGACGACCGGGGGCTGCGGGGACGTCTGACGGACGGCCAGCGCGGGCACCACCGCAACGCTGGAGAGGAAATCACGTCTGTTCATGGCGACAGAAGTTACCAGTTCCCAGTTGCCAGTTTCCAGTAAATCTTAAACGTTCTGGAGACTGGAGACAGGAAACTGGAAACACCCGATGTTAGATCGCGTGATCAATAGGAAACGGCTGTCCAGTCCACGCCTTGACCGATGTCCACGGCTGAGGCGGTGACGACCAGAACGGATCCTGCGCGTCCAGACCGAGCGGAAGGAACGCCACCGAGCACAGATACAAGCTGCCGGTGGAGATGTAGGTTTCACCGGCTCCAGGCTGGTGTCCGCAGAAGCCGATGCGTAGCCAGCCGTTCGGATCGAACGTTTCCGGCGCCTCCAGCGTTTTCCTGATGACGGCGGTCAGCGCGCCGCGCACCTGCGATGGCGAGACCCCCTCCGGCAGCGAACGGCGCAACGCCATCGTCGCGAGCAGATGAAATGCGCCGCAGCGGTAGGCGAGCGATCGGCCGATTGCGGGGAAGCTCCCGTCCGGGGCGACGAGACGCTCCTGGATCGCGGCGTAACGGCGCGCGCGCTCGTCTTGCCGCGCAGACAGTTCCTTCCACGCCGGCATTTCGTCGCGACATACGTCGAGCACGTCGAGCAGCATCGGGTGGATGACGAAACTGTTGTAGTAGTCCCAATGGAAGGATGGCCCGTCACCGTACATGCCGTCGCCCTTGTACCACTGGTCGTGCTGGCGAAGGGCGTAGTCGACCCGCATTCGATCCCAGTTTGCGCCGAGCCGGGCGAGCGCCGCTTCGACCGTCGCCGAGAACAGCAACCAGTTGTTGAAGCCCGGAGCGATGACCCGCGTCGACTCGAGTGCGGCGATCAGATTGCGCGTCGTCTGCGCATCGAGCGAATCCCGGAGCGCGCGAGGTGCGCGCAGGAGGGCCTGCGCGAGAAAGGCCGCGTCGACAACCGGCTGCCGCTCGCGCGTGAAGTTGACAAAGTCAGGAGACGCGGGGTCGACGGCGCGCGCGATGGCGCGACGAGCCAGCTCGGCGTACTCGGCCCGAACTTTTCCTTCGCCACCAGCGTCCGCAGGAAGCTCGATCCACGGTGCCAAGCCCGCGAGCAGCCGCCCGATCGCCTCGAGGTGCGTGACGTTCTGACGATTCGCACCCGCCGCCTGCTCCACTGGCATGCGCGCCTTCAACGTGCCCTTTGCCAGATTATTCAGGACCGGATCGGCGAGCTTGCGGATGTGCCCGATCCAGATCGCGCGGTCGCTTTCGGGGGCGGGAACCGGCTGCGGACTGCGGATCGCCGTGGGTGCCGCGGGTATCAGCGCGGCAGCGCTCGCCGCTTTGAGGAAGTCGCGTCGGTGCATGTCAGCTTCCAGCTCCCAGCTGCCAGATCCCCGGTTCGAACTCGACATCCCGCATCGGCTCCATCCGAACTGGAAGCTGGCAACTGGAAACTACTTGATTGGCCAGTTCGGTGATTCCGTGCGGGCTGTCTTCAGATAGCTCTCGATCTTTGCGACGACGTCGGGGTGCTTCGCGGCAACGTCCGTGAACTCCGTGGGATCGTCTGCCAGGTTATACAGCTCGAGCGGCTTGTCCTTCGCCAATCGCACGGCCTTCCAGTTGCCCATCCGGACCGCCTGTTGGAATCCGCGTTCGTGAAATTCCCAGTACATGAATTCGTGCGGTTTCTGCGTCTGACCGCGAAGCACCGGCAAGATCGATATGCCATCGAGGCTCGATGGCACCGAAGCGCCGGCAAGCTCGGCAAACGTCGGGAACAGATCCCAATGTGCGGCCGCGTAGGTCGTGACGGATCCGGCGGCGATCGTGCCCGGCCAACTCGCAATCATCGGCACGCGGATACCGCCCTCGTACATGTCCCGCTTGATTCCCTTCAGCCCGCCCGAGCTCTTGAAAAACTCTGGATCGCCGCCTCCCTCCTGGTGTGGCCCGTTGTCGCTCGTGAACAGGACAAGCGTTCGCTGATCGAGTCCCCGTTGCCGTAACAGGTCAACGATGCGGCCGACATCCCGATCCATCCGCGTGACCATCGCGGCGAACGCCGCGTGAGGCGTCGGCTGCGAGCGATATCCGAGCGACGGTTCGTCGGGTCCCGTCAACTTGGCGTCAGCGGCGGCATTCACGAACGGCTTCTCGGGAAAATGCCCCTTGAACGGTGTCATCGAATCGTCCGGGACGCGAAGCTCGGCGTGGGGCACGGTGTAGTTGAGGTAGATGAAGAATGGCCGGTTGTCGTTCTTTTCGATGAACGACATCGTTTCCCGCGTGAACAGATCATTCGAGTAGTCATTCGGGCTGACGTCGACGCGTTGGCCGTCGCGATACAGATGATCGGTGAACTGCCGGTGCGCATGCGTCTGCGAGAGATAGCCGAACGAGTACTCGAAGCCCTTCCGATCAGGCCGCCCGGGCGACTCCGATTCGCCGAGGCCCCACTTGCCAATGAGCGCGGTGCGATACCCCGCGTCCTTCAACACCGAGGCAATCGTCCGATCCTGATCGCGCAGCGAATTGCCGGCAACGTTGCCGCGAATCCACGCGTGCCCAGTGTGCAGTCCGGTCATCAGCGCGGCCCTCGAGGGTGCGCAGACCGTGCTGCCGGCATAGTAGCTGATGAACCTCAGGCCGCTTTTTGCCAGACGATCGACGTTCGGCGTTTGAAACATCGCCTGCCCGTAAACGCCCAGGTCACCGTAGCCAAGATCGTCGGCCTGAATCAACAGGATGTTCGGCTTTGGCGCCTGTGCCCGCGGCGCAGGACCTGAGCACAGACACACGAGCGCCAATGCGAGAGGCGCGAGTCGACGCATTTGGTCTCCTCAGTAATTGCCGATGGCTGATTGCTGATTGAAGAGCCCGATCAATCCACAATCAGCAAACAAAAATCAGCAATCCGGTCATTTCGCCAACGGGTCGGGCCGCATCTGGAACTTCATCACCTTGCTGGTCGTGCCCTTGCCGGTTTCCATGTGGAACGGTGCACGCGTGCTCACCGTCGCCCACAACCCGCGGCCTTTCCAGCCTGCTTTCGGATCGTCGATCCGGCCGTCCAGCCACTTGGTGTAGAAGCCGGTCGGATACGGCACGCGCATCACGAGGAACTTGCCATCCTTCAACGCCAGCAGCCCTTCGGATGCGTTCCCGGTGTTGATCGGCGTGTTCGCACCGAGGCCTGAGGTGTCGAACTGATCGACCCACGTGTAGTAGCTGGCCTCCGCGCTCCCAGAATCGGTGACGTTCTTCAGCTGTGGCAGCGGCTCGGTGTAGAACGTCCAGCCTTCCGGGCAGTGCTGGCCGGTGGCGTTGGGACCGTTGAGCGGGCCTTTGCACTTCCGTCGATCGAAGCTGCCCATGTGCCCGCTCGCCAGTGGGACCCAGACCACGCCGTTGCGATCGATGTCCATGCCGCGCGGCGAGTAGCCTTCAACCGGCACGCCGTTCTTCATCGGCAGCTCGAAGACCTCGGCGAGGGCGGTGGCCGGCGGATTTGCGCCGGGCATCAGTCTGATGATCGCCCCGGGGAAGCCAAGCACGGAGCCCCACACCGAGCCGTCCGGCGCGGGCGAGACCGCATAAAACGCGCTGCCGTACCGCTTGTCCTTTGTCGGATCGACCGGTTGATTCGGCTCGACGTAGTCGTCGCGCTTGCCGTTGCCGTTGGTGTCCATGATGAGGGCGGTCCATCCCTGCGACTTTTCTTCGTCGCCGGTCGCTTCAAACATCTTCGTGTTCAGCCAGCCGACGACCGAGCCGCCTCCACTCGTCCACAACGTATTGTTCGCGTCTTCGGCAAACATCAGATGGTGCGTGCTGAAGCACGTGCTGATGTGGGTCAGCTTGCCGCTGCGCGGGTCGTACATCGCGAGCTGACGGCCCGACCGCGCGATCGGCGTGAGCTTCGCCGATGGATGATCCGATCCCTCTTTGCAGAACGCGGGATTGTCTGGCGCCCGTACGGCCGACGTGATCCAGATCCGGCCCTTTTCATCCTGCATCGGATTGTGGACGTTGTTCTTGCTCGTCCAGATCGGCTCCGTGCCCCAGTACGCCGATGGCTGAATCATGAATGGAGGGGTCGACGGCGTGTTCGGATCTCGCACCGTCAACTTCACCTGGCCGATGGAGTTTTCCTGCGGATCGAGAACGGGCAAGTAGTCGGCGCTCAGCTCGAGCGATCCGTAGATCTTTCCATTCGCGTTGAGGGTCGGGTTCCGGCGATCGGTCGACACCTCGTCGTGGAGATACGCCTTCGGATCGGCCCAGTCCCACTGGGTAATCACGACGTTCCGCTCGAGTCCCTGCGGCCGCGGAGGCGCCTTCGGCACTTCCCCCGCAGCGATGCGATCGGTCCAGTCGGCAAACAGCGCGAGCGCGCGGTCGTGGCCGATGCCGCCGAGCGTCTGAATCATGTTGGTACCGGCCTGTCCCGACTGCAGTCGCCGCTCCCACGCCATCACGGACGACGGGAAATCATCGAACTCCTTGGGGAGCTTCCTCGTGCCAGCGGTGCCGAGCTGATGGCACGCCGTGCAGCCGCCGGATTTGATCAGGCGAATCCAGTCCGCCTGGTTTTTCACGTTCTGACCGATGCCAGCGCCGCCCGGAAACTCGGTCTTCTCCGGCACCTTCAACAGCGAGAGCCAGTAGCCGGCCGGGTAGATCTCGGCGGCGGCCCGCGCATCCGGTGCGGGCACCGCGGTGAGATTCAGGTTCTTGCCTGGCAGTGACTTGGTCTTCGGCGAATCCACGAGACCGTAGCCTCGGACCCACACGGTGTAGTTCGCCTTCGGCAGATCGGGCAGCAAATAACGTCCGCGATCGTCAGTGACGACGATACGGACGAACCTCGTTGGGAGCTCGGTCGTTTCGGCGATGACCCACACTCCCGCCTCGGGCCCCTTGGGTCCGGTCACGACGCCGCCGATGTCGTCAGCATCGACCGCAACCGTAGCGGCGGGCGCCTGTTGTCGGGCGCTCACCGCGCCAATCGTCAGCGCGCAAACCGCGGCCACGAGGACCGCCTGCATCATTCGCGTGGTCTTCATAGTGCCTCTCTGGTTCGAAAAAGGTGGCTGGCACCTTTCCCGCAAAGGTGCCAGCCACCTTTGAGCGGTGGTTTGACGACTATCGCTAATCGCCGCAACAGCTTACGGCGAAAATCAACCGAACATCGTGCGGACGACGAACCACATGTTGGCGGGACGCTCCGCCAGACGACGCATATACCACGGGAACCAATATTCGCCGTAGCTGATGAGAACACGCAAGCGGCGGCCTTCGCGCGCCAGCCGAGCCTGCTGTCCTCGCTGAATGCCGTACAGCATCGCGAACTCGTAGGCAGACGACGGCACGCCGTGCTGGGCGATGTGGGCAGCCAATCGATCCGCCAAGGGGATGTCGTGCGTGGCAATGTGCAACAGGGATCCAGGTTTCCGGGCGTCCGCCGACAGGAGACGGGTGCACAGCTTGAAGTAATTGGCGTCGACATCCGACTTGCTTGGAAATGCCACGTCGGGCGGCTCGAGATACGCCCCCTTGACGATCCGAATCGCGGCGCCGAGCGGAATCAGCGACTCGACGTCTTTTTCAGTGCGATAGAGGTACGCCTGCAGCGCAATGCCAACACGAGCGGTGCGACTCCGCGCGCGACGATAGAGGTCCAGCGTCGGATCGACGTACGGAGAGCCCTCCATGTCGATCCAGACGAAGTTGTGGCGCGCTTCGGCCCGTTCGATCAGTCGATCGAGATTGCGCTCGCACAATGCGCGATCCAGATCGAGGCCGAGCTGTGTCGGCTTGATCGAGATATGCGCATCGAGCCCAGAATTGCCAACCCGATCCAACACATCCAGATAGTGCTGCGTGACCTCCTCGGCCTCCTCGACGCCGGTGAGATTCTCCCCGAGCTTCGTCAGGATCGTCGTGATACCCTGCGGCTTCAATTCGGTCGCCGCTCGCAGGGCATCGTCGATCTGCTCCCCCGGCATGAAGCGCGACACCGACCTTCGCACAAAGGCCGTCTTCGTCGCCTTTTCACGGAGCCAGGGATTGGTCGAGCCCGCGAGCAACAGTTTTCGCATCACGGCTAGAGCACGCCCTTGATCATGCCGCCATCGACCTGGACCGTTGCGCCGGTCATGTACGATGCCGCGTCCGACAGGAGGAACGCCCCGACGCGCCCGAACTCCATGCCTTCACCGTAGCGTCCCATCGGAATCGCCGCAACCGCTTTCGCCTTGGCCTCCTCGACGGATACGCCCTGCTTCTTGGCGTTGACCTCGTCCAGATGACGAACGCGATCAGTGTCGATGCGTCCGGGAATGATCTGATTCACCCGGATCTTCGATGGCGCCAGCTCGATTGCGAGCGTCTTCGCGAGCGCCGAGACCGACGAGCGCAACACCGTGGATAGGCCGAGGTTCTGCACCGGCTCCTTCACCGACGATGAGGTCGAGACGAGAATGGAGCCGCCGCCGCGAGCCTTCATGATTGGCACCACTGACCGGACCATCCTTATGGTGCTGAAGAGCAGTAGATCGGCAGCCTCCTGCCACGCCTGATCGTCAAACGAAATCGCCAGGCCCGCTGGCGGACCACCAGAGTTGGTCATCATCGCGTCGATGCCGCCAAACTTGTCCGCCGCTGCCGTCACCCATCTCTGGATAGCGTCGGCGGACCGGACGTCTACCGCCATCGCCAGAACCTTCGACCCCGTCTCGCGCTCGATTCGGGCGGCAGCCGCGGCAATAGACGCCTCGTCGCGTGATGAAATCGACACCGTCGCCCCGTCCTGTGCCAACGCATGTGCGACAGCGTATCCGAGGCCTTTGCTTGCGCCCGCGATCAGGGCAACTTTGTTTTTGAGATTCAGGTCCATGTGTGTCAGCTTCCCGCTTCCAGCGCGAATTGCGAACCGCGAACTGCGAACTGCGAACTGCGAACTGCGAACTGCGAACTGCGAACTGCGAACTGCGAAGAGATATTACTTCGCCGCCGTCGCCTCCACCCACTCCATGACGCGGTCGAGCGCCTCCCTGGTGGTCCGATCCAGCGCTGCGCCCGGTGCCCTGGTTGCGGGACTGGCGAGAACGCCACGGCGGTGAAGCACTTCCTTGCGAATCGCCATCCCGATGCCGTCCTGAAACTCGAACCGCATGAGGGGCACGGATCGATAGAAGAGATCGGCGGCCTCATCGATCTTGCCGGCTCGGAATCGCGACACGACGCCGACAAGTACCTCCGGAAACGCAAAGCCGGTCATCGCACCGGTGGCACCGGCGAGCAACTCTTCGAGCAGAAACACACCGCCAAGTCCACCAAAAATCCGAACGGGAGTGTCGCCGGCCGCCTCGAGGATGCGCGAGGTCTTGAACGGCGTCGGCGGATCTTCGAGCTTGATGGTCCGCGCGCGAGGGATCTCCCTGGCAATCCGTGCCAGCAGCGCGGGCTCCATCGCGAAGCCAGAAATCGGCGGGTAATCCTGGACGACGATTTCGATGTCGACGGCATCCGCGAGCGCGGTGTAGTGCCGCACGACCGCCTCCGAGTTCAGCTTTGGCATTCGCGGCGGGCTGACCATCGCCGCGGTCGCGCCGGCATCTCTCGCGTGCCGGCTGTGCGCAATACACGTGCGCGTCCCTTCCGCCGTGGTGCCAGCGACGACGCCGATCCGGCCCTTGACCTGATCGATCACGACCTCGAGCACTCGACGACGCTCATCGTCTTCGAGGCGTGCGACCTCGCCGGTGACTCC
>JBKPNQ010000319.1:0-12041 GCA_046732715.1 Acidobacteriota bacterium
CGGCCAGGAGGATCGCTCCCATCATGACGGCCGCCTGGGCGTGGGCGTCAATGCGCGCTCGCTGCATGTCCGCGGAAGGGTAGTTGACGATCAAGCCGATCGCCGTGCCCAGCATGAACATCACCGCGGGATCGACCACACCCGCGATCATGACAAGCGGATTCTCGCGTGCGTGGCATCCATGGCGGCCGGCGGTCCCACGTTGCGAGCGGCAGCCGCACTGCACCTGTCGACATCCCGAGCCGATCGTAGAGCGGCAACATGGCCGGAACCGTCACAAGAAATGTCACCGCACCGGATCCATCGAGATGCACGAGCAGTGCCAGGAGAGCGGTACCGATGACAATGCGAGTGGGATTGGTTCCAACCGCGCGCAGAATGCGATCGACGACGGGATCGAGCATGCCGGCGTCGGTCATGATCCCGAAATACAGGATCGCGAACACGAACATGGCCGCCACTGACGCCGTCTGCTGAAGACCGCCGAGCATGAACTGAGCGGTCCTGACGCCAAACCCGGAGACCAGGGCCGCCGTCACGGGCACGACAATGAGCGCCACAAGCGGCGACATCAGTCGGGTCGCGATGACCACGAGCAGGACGATGACGGTGGCGAGGCCGACGAGCGCCAGCATCAACCGTCAGCGGCGCGACTGTTCCGGAGCGCGGTACAGAATGATCCGCGACGGTTCGACCGTGACGAGCCCTTCGGCGACCAGTCCATCAAGGACCGGTAAGAACTCCTCAATCTTGTCCTTCGCGTCGACGATTTCGATCACGATCGGCAGATCCTGTGACAGCTCGAGGATCTTGGCGGTGTGCATCCGGCTGTGGGCACCGAAGCCCATACATCCTTTCCACGCCGTCGCGCCTGCGAGTCCCCGGCGACGGGCCTCGTTGACGATGACTTCATAGAGCGGCAGGCCATTATGGCGATCGCTTTCACCGATGAACACCCTGAGGAGCGTCCCCTCCGCTGGAATCTTCATACATCACTCCCTAGAAGGGCTGTCAAACCAGGTACGAAAGCGGCGAACGAGCGCGCGAGTGAGCCCACGCGAGCGTCCCTCGACTTCGCTCGGGACGCCCTGAGCATCGTCGAAGGGCGGAGCGCGGATTGCGGTAGTCCGAGGGGCGAAGCCGTTCGGAGTTGTTTAGAGCGCCGCGACCGCCGCATAGCCCGCCCAGAGTGCGACCAGTCCGCAGACCAGCTGACCGGCCGCGTTGGCAAATGCTCGCACAAACTCGCCGTCCTGGAGCAGCGCGAATGTCTCATACGTGAAGGTCGAGAACGTCGTAAAGCCACCGAGGATCCCGATGAGCAGAAATGCACGCTCCGACGGCCCCAGGACGAAGCGCTGGCGCGCCGCCCCGATGATGACGCCGAATAACAGGCAGCCAAGGACGTTTACGACAAAGGTGCCATACGGGAAAAACGGAGACGAATATCGTTGGACCGCGGTTGCCAACAGGTAGCGGCACACAGAGCCGAGGGCACCGCCGGCAGCGATAAGAATGACTTGCACGGGGACAGTATGACGAGATCGGCGTTCTATGTGTATCCTTTGAGGGCTTGACTCGACCGACGAACCGGTTCGCCGTGATACTCCTCACTGTGGGTGCCGCCTCCTGCGGCGCCGCGACGAGTCAGACGAAACCACCAATCGTACAACCCGGGGCCCCGGGGGAGGCCAGCCGCGTCATCGCTCCTGACAAAGCCGTCGATCTCTCGCAGATCAGTCACACGGCTGCCGACGTGCGGTTCATGCAGGGGATGATCAGCCACCACGCGCAGGCGGTCGAAATGACCGAACTGTTGTCGACGCGAACATCCAGCGACGCCATGCGAAAACTCGGACAACGGATCCAGGTTTCGCAGACCGACGAGATCAAGATGATGCAGCGATGGCTGGAGACGCGCGGCGAGCAGGCGCCCGGCCCGCACGCGCAGCACATGATGGGCGCAACTCTGATGCCCGGTATGCTCACCCAGGCCGAAATGGATCGGTTGGCACAGGCCAAAGGGCCGGAGTTCGACCGCCTTTTCCTCGAAGGCATGATCAAGCATCACGAGGGAGCGCTGACGATGGTCAAGGATTTGTTCGGGACGCGTGGGGCCGGGCAGGACTCGGAGATTTTTGCGTTCGCGTCCGATGTGGACGCCGATCAGCGCATGGAGATCGATCGCATGAGCCTGATGTTGAAGGAGTTTGAGAAATGAAGTCCGGTGCTATCAGATTGCTGTGCGGATCGGCGGCGGTTCTGGTGCTCACCATCGAGGGCGGTGCGCAGCAGCCGGACCCGCGTGTCGGCCTCAAGGCCGGATTTCGGGATGCCGGCCAGGCGGCGCGAAATATGGAACTCGTGGCCAGCCTTCCCAAGCCCCAGGGCTTCTTCGATCCAACGAAACCTGTGGGAGAACCTACCGGCCCGGAAACGCCAGCCACACCAGCCGGCACCGCGGCGACGACCCCGTTGCCGGCCGATCAAGTCGTCACCGGCGCGACGTCGCCCACACGCGGGGCGGCACTGAACTTCTCGAACTCTGACCTGGCCTTCAGCGGCAGCCTCGTGTTCATCGGCAATTTCAACGGATTCAATACCTACGATATCGAGACCCCCAAGAAACCGCAGCTGTTCGCGTCGGTCGTGTGTCCGGGCGGGCAGGGCGATGTGTCGGTGTACGGACATCTGCTTTTCATGTCCGTCGAGCAGACTCGAGGACGTGTCGACTGCGGGACTCAGGGAGTGGCTGACGTCGTCAGCAAAGACCGCTTCCGCGGCGTTCGCATCTTCGACATCAGCGACGTGAAGAAGCCGAGGCAGATCGCGGCGGTACAGACATGCCGGGGATCCCACACGCACACGCTCGTGGTTGATCCGACGGACTCGGCAAATGTCTACATCTATGGATCCGGCACCAGCACGGTCCGTTCGGCGGAGGAACTGACGGGTTGCTCGGGCGCCGATCCCAAGGTCGATCCCGATACCGCCCTGTTCAGCATCGACGTCATCCAGGTCCCGCTCGCCACCCCTGAAAAGGCTCGCATCGTCAATCGGCCGCGCATCTTCTCGGATCCTCGCACCGGTGCCCTCTCGGGCCTGTGGCAAGGCGGCGATCATGGTCCGGGCACTCAGCGGACGTCGCTGACCGACAAGTGTCATGACGTCACCGTCTTCCCTGAGATCGGTCTGGCGGCCGGCGCCTGCTCGGGCAACGGCATCCTGCTTGACATCTCAGATCCGGTTCATCCCGTCCGGCTCGACGAAGTTGCGGATCCGAACTTTGCGTTCTGGCATTCGGCGACCTTCAACAACGACGGAACGAAAGTGATCTTCACGGACGAGTGGGGAGGCGGTACACGTCCGCGCTGCCGGGCCTCCGATCAGCTCAACTGGGGCGCCGACGCCATCTTCGACATCGTCGACAAGAAACTGCGCTTTGCCGGCTATTTCAAGATGCCCGCGGCTCAGACCGAAACCGAGAATTGCGTCGCGCACAACGGATCGATCATTCCGGTTCCCGGGCGGGACATCATGGCGCAGGCCTGGTATCAGGGAGGCGTCTCGGTGTTTGACTTTACCGACTCGGCCCATCCCGTCGAGATTGCGTTCTTCGATCGCGGGCCGCTGGATGCGACGAAGCTGATCACCGGCGGGTTCTGGTCGACCTACTGGTACAACGGGAACATTTACGGAACGGAGATCGCCCGCGGTCTCGATATCTTCAAATTGACGCCAAGCGAGTTCCTGACCCAGAACGAGATCGAGGCCGCGAGCCAGGTGCACTCCACCGAATTCAACGCGCAGCATCAACAGCGCATCAAGTTCCCCGCGACGACCGTTGTCGCGAAAGCCTACCTTGATCAGCTGGGTCGAACGCACGGCATCACGCTGGCGCTGGCGACGTCGGTGAAAAACGTGATGGAGAAGGCCGACCGAATCCACAACAAGTCCGACAAGGGTGCGCCGGCCGCCGCGGAAGGGCTCCTCGGCGCCGCGTCTCAGCTTCAGTCGGACGCCGATTCCGCGACCGGCGCCGACGCGAGCCGCCTTCGCGCGTTGGCCGCAACGCTGAAAGGCCGCGCGGAGGCTATGCACTGATGCGCTCGGTGAGAGGGCACCACAGACAGTCAAACGTCACAATCGGTCGATTGTGGCGCGACCTGCCGGTCGGCTTCGCTGTTGCGATCGCGTGTCTGGCCGTTCCGCGCGTCGCGTCTGCGCAAGCTGACGAGATCCAGGTCTACGACGGAGGTCTGGCTCCAGTGGGAACGTTCAATCTGACGTGGCACAACAACTACACGCCCAACGGCATCAACGTCCCAGCATTCCCCGGCGCCGTCGTTTCAAATAAATCGCTGAACGGCGTTCCCGAATGGGCGCTCGGCGTGACGAGGTGGTTCGAGGCAGGCTTGTACATGCCTCTCTACAGCTACGACGAGAGCAGCGGTTGGGGGCTGGACGGATTCAAGCTGCGCACGCTGTTCGCCGTCCCCGACGCCGACACACGCACCTTCATCTATGGAGCGAACTTCGAGTTCAGCATCAACGCGAAACGGTGGGATGAGAATCGCTACACCTCGGAGATACGCCCGATCATCGGCTGGCACTTGAGGCCGGTTGACATCATCATCAATCCAATTGTCGACACGTCCTACGATGGCCCGGGTAATCTCATCTTCGCGCCCTCCATGCGCGTCGCGTACAACTACAAGTCCGGTTGGGCGATTGCCGCCGAGGAGTACGCCGACTTCGGCCCCTTCAAGGGATTTCATTCGCCGAGCGAACAGGCCCACCAACTGTACGGCGTCATCGACAAGTCGACGAAGTACATGGACTTCGAGGCGGGGATCGGATTCGGGCTCACCGACGCGTCCGACAAGGTCACGCTGAAGTTGATTCTGTCGAGAGATCTCAACCGCCGGTGACCGCTCTCGCAGTTCGCAGTTCGCAGTTCGACATTCGCGGGATACCATCTCGTTGTGGCCACCAATCCTTTCGACTCTGACGATCCCACGCTGACCGACATTCGAACGCGCGTGCCTGGCCCGGCAGGTTCTCTGCCATTCACGCCGGAGATGCTGCGCGAGCGGCCGTCCGGCGATCTCTTCGGATGGTCGCAGAACGCCGGCATGGGGTGGGAACCTTCAGCCATCGGCGGGCGTGAGTTTCTGATTCTGTCGACCCACGGCGGGATCCGTGCATCGGACGGCACACCCATAGCCCTCGGCTATCACACCGGGCACTGGGAAGTTGGGTTGCTGATGGAAGCAGCGGCTGGTGTGTTCAAGGCTGCGGGCTCAGTGCCATTCGCAGCCTCCTGCACCGACCCCTGCGACGGCCGGTCGCAGGGAACGACCGCGATGTTCGACAGCCTGCCGTATCGAAACGACGCGGCCACGGTGTTCCGCCGGCTGATTCGGTCGCTGCCCACGCGGCGCGGCGTGCTCGGCGTGGCGACGTGCGACAAGGGCCTGCCCGCGATGATGATGGCCCTGGCATCGAGCCACGATCTCCCGTGCGTCCTCGTTCCCGGAGGGGTGACGCTGCTGCCGGAACGTGGCGAAGACACCGCGCGGGTTCAGACGATCGGCGCCAGGTTCACACACGGCGACATCACGCTCGAGCACGCCGCTGACGTCGGCTGCCACACGTGCGCCTCTCCCGGAGGCGGATGTCAGTTTCTCGGCACGGCGGCGACCGCCCAGGTCGTCGGCGAAGCGCTCGGGATGTCACTCGGTCACTCCGCACTGGCGCCATCAGGCCATCCGATCTGGCTGGACATGGCGCGGCGATCGGCTCGTCGACTGATGTCCCTCGACGCGCGTGGAGCCCGAATCGCTGACATCCTGACGGATGCCTCGGTGCAGAACGCGCTCGCAGTACACGCGGCATTCGGCGGATCCATGAACTTGATCTTGCACCTGCCGGCGATCGCGCACGCAGCCGGCCTTCGAAGGCCTGCGGCCGCCGATTGGGCACGCGTGAGCCGACACATCCCGCGGCTGGTTGACGCGCTGCCCAACGGCCCTCGCCATTTCGCGACCGTACAGGTGTTCCTGGCCGGCGGGGTTCCCGAGGTGATGCTCCACCTGCGTCGAATGGGCGCGCTCGATACGCGGGTTCACACCGTCGAGGGCATCACGCTCGACGAGCAGCTGAACGCGTGGGAATCATCCGAGCGACGCGTCACGCTCCGCCAGCTGCTTCGCGACCGCGACGGGATCGATCCCGACGACGTGATCATGTCGCCGGAAACGGCGCTGGCGCGCGGCCTGACGCCAACCGTCTGCTTTCCTCATGGGAACCTCGCGCCGGAGGGGTCCGTGATCAAAAGCACGGCCATCGATCGATCGGTCGTGGGAGCCGATGGTGTCTATCGATTGAAAGGACCGGCGAGGGTCTTCCTCACCGAACCTGCGGCGATTGCAGCCATCAAGGCCGGTCGCATCAAGGGCGGGGACGTGCTCGTCCTGATCTGTCGCGGACCGATGGGCGCCGGGATGGAAGAAACGTATCAGCTCACCGGCGCGCTGCGATATCTGCCGTTCGGGAAATACGTCGCGGTTGTGACCGACGCGCGATTCAGCGGCGTCTCGACGGGCGCCTGCATCGGACACGTTTCTCCCGAAGCGCTGGCCGGCGGCCCGATCGGGCGGGTGCACGACGATGACGTGATTGAAATCGTCATTGATACCCGCACGTTAGAAGGATCGTTGAACCTTGTGGGTGAAAGAGGGACGGATGTGGGCGCCGACGAGGGCACGCGGATTCTCGAGCGGCGGGCGCCGCGCGCGGATCTCGCGCCGGATGCGAACCTGCCGGACGACACACGCATCTGGGCCGCGCTGCAGGACGTCAGCGGCGGCGCCTGGGGCGGTTCGGTTTACGACGTGGACGCGATACTGCGGGTGATCGACGCAGGGAAGCGCCTGCGGGCCGAGCGAGGCGCGACCGGCCGCCGAGCGAGGGCGAGCGGCGGTGGGGCCCCGCGAGCAGTGAGGAAAGATGACAGAGCGTGACAATCAGATCTCTACAATCTTTCCTGGATTCATCCGGTTGTGCGGATCAAGCGCGCGCTTGATCGAACGCATCACTTCGAGGCTCTCGCCATGCTCGGCCTCGAGAAACTTCATTTTTCCGTAGCCGACGCCGTGCTCGCCGGTGCACGTCCCACCCATCGCCAGCGCCCGCGCAACCATGCGCTCGTTCAGGCGGCGTGCCTCGGCCAACTCCGCGTCACTGGCCGGATCGAGCAGATAGATCACGTGAAAATTGCCGTCTCCGGCGTGGCCGACAAGACAGACGGGAAACGGCACCGACACGTGATCGGCTTTCGTCTCAACCACGCACTCCGCCAAACGCGAGATTGGAACACAGACGTCGGTCGCCCACGAACGACAACCTGGGCGGAGCGCGAGCGCAGCGAAGTGGACGTTGTGGCGTGCCTGCCAGAGCCGCTCGCGGTCTTCGAGCCGAGTGGCCCACTCGAACCCATGACCGCCCCGTTCCGATGCCAGCGCGTCGACGGCAGAAGCCTGGTCCGAGACGGCGCGATCGTTGTCACCGTGAAACTCGAAAAAAAGCGTCGGCGCCACACGGTAAGCCGTCTTTGAATAGCGATTGACCGCGTCCACCTGCGCCTCGTCGAGCAGCTCGATGCGGGCGACCGGCACCCCAAGCTGAATCGTCGCAATCACGGTGTCGACCGCACCCTTGATTGAATCAAATGCGCACACCGCGGCAGCCACGGCCTCGGGGATCGGGTGGAGCCGGACGGTAACGTCGGTGATCACGCCGAGCGTTCCCTCGGATCCCACGAACAACCTCGTGAGGTCGTAGCCAGCCGAGGACTTCCGCGCCCGGGTACCGGTGTGAATGACGCGCCCGTCAGCGAGCACCGCCGTCAGCGCCAGCACGTTCTCCCTCATCGTCCCGTACCGTACCGCGGTCGTCCCGGAGGCGCGCGTCGCGGTCATGCCTCCGATCGTCGCGTCGGCGCCGGGATCGACGGGAAACATGAGGCCGGTGTTGCGCAGCGCTTTATGCAGCTGAAGCCGGGTCACGCCGGCTTCAACGGTCGCATCCAAATCCTCGACGCTCACGCGCACCACGCGATTGAGATCGCGCAGATCGATCGTGATGCCGCCCCTCAACGCCTGCACATGTCCTTCGAGCGACGTGCCGGCGCCAAACGGGACGATGGGGAGGTCGTACTCCGCACTGATCCGGACAATCTGGACGACTTCCTCAACCGACACAGGAAAGCACACCACGTCGGGCGGTGCCGGTGGGTGATACGACTCGCCGTGACTATGATGATCGAGGACGGAGGACGCGTCGCTGACACGTGAGCCCAAGCGTTCTTTGAGCACGGTAATGGCCGTGCTCACCGCCGCCGACTTGCCGTTTTTCGACACCACGTCCTCCGGATCAGCTAGAATCTATATCGGATGACCGATTCGGGAATGCGCTGTCCGTTTGATTTCCCCGGGGCCGGTCGCTGACCGGCCCTTTTTCCGTACCCGCGCACGCGGTCATACATACAGGGAGATTCTCCATGGCGAACCGGACCAAAGTCACTCAACAAAAGCGCGCGCGCGAACGCGCGAAGCAGGAACGCCAGATGGAGAAGACGCGACGTCGTGAAGAGGCCAAGGTTCGGAAGGCCAACGAGCCGCGGCAAGCGGGCGACGAAGATCCCGACATCGCCGGAATCATACCCGGACCTCAGCCAAGCCCTTGGGGTGATGATGACCTGGTCAATGATGATGAAGTCGAAAAGTAGGCGGGAGATTGCGAGGGATCGCGCCAGCCAGTAGACAGCAGGACGGCGGCTGGAACCAAATCAGCGCTGCAAGCTGAAACGGCAACCCGGTCCGGAGGAGACCGGAATCTCACCCTCGCGCCTGCTGTCTACTGCCTGCCGCGATCGAGACGGCATCAACTCCTGCGCATCAATCGTCCCCACCGATAGGCATACAAGTATTCGCTCCGGCAGTTCAGACAGATGAGCGAACCCAGCCAGGATCCCGAGCGGCGGCTCTGCTCGACGCATTCCAGCGGCGCTTGACACTGCGCGCACGCAAAGTCGCGCTTCCCGTGAAAATTCGATTGCAGATTGAACGCAACGGTATCGACCGCGCTCGTGGTGGTGGAAAGGGACGATCGGGGCATGGGGAGTCTCGAATATTCGAGCAACACCCATGCCCAACCTGAGGACCGCTGAATGCGCAGATTCCTTAGGAATTTTTCCTAATTCCGCTTTCGAACAGAGTGTTCGGACGGCCAATCGGTTGACCACCGGCCAATCGTTTGGCCGCCCGAGCGGGATCTACCCGGTTCGAAAATCGCCTGAACAGCCGTCAGACAGTCCGTCGGCCGCTCACTAGCCCGACGACGAACAGCACCAGCGCGATTACCAACAGCACATAGATGAAATTGCCCAGTGTGTATCCGCTGACCAGACCGAGGAGCCACAGGACCAGCAGGATCACCGCAATCGTAAAGAGCATCGTTCCCTCCTGCTCACGGCTTGAGCACAAGACGTGCCGCGTCAAACCGACTGAGCCGTCGCACAAACACGTCACGTTGCTGCCTGATGTGTGGCGTGAGGTTCCACCATTGAGGCGCAGCTCTGCTAGCATCACTCCGCTATGCGGACAACGACATCATCATTTGCGCTCGCGCTAGCCGCGACTCTGCTGCTGAGCAACGCCGCCGCCGATTTCACACCAATCACCCACGCGCAGGCACCGGCGACATCGCCCGGAACGGATGCGATTGATCCGGCGCTCCTCATGGGTTTGAAGTGGCGGTCGATTGGACCGGCGCGTGGAGGACGATCGCAGGCCGTGGCCGGCAGCGCCACTCGGCCGCTCGAGTACTACTTCGGCGCAACCGGCGGCGGCCTGTGGAAGACGACAGACGGCGGCGTCACCTGGCGTCCAGTCTCCGACAAGTTTTTCTCGTCGTCTTCGGTTGGCGCGGTCGCCGTGGCTGAATCCAATCCCGACGTCGTGTATGTCGGGATGGGCGAAACCGAACTGCGTGGAAACATCATCCAGGGTGACGGCCTCTACAAGTCGACCGACGGCGGCAAAACGTTCACCCATGTCGGCCTCGAGAAGACGCTGGCGATTTCGCGGATACGAATCCACCCGGCCAACCCCGACATCGTGTACGTCGCGGCGTTAGGCGACCCGTACGGATCGAACCCCGAGCGTGGCGTCTTCAAGTCTCTTGACGGTGGAAAGTCGTGGAGCAAGTGCCTGTTCAGAAACGATCAGACCGGCGCCGTCGATCTCTTTCTCGACGCCGCACATCCTGACGTGCTGTATGCCGGACTGTGGCAGGTCTCGCGAACTCCTCATTCACTATCCAGCGGCGGCGCTGGCGGCGGCCTGTTCAAGACGAGCGATGGTGGTGCGACGTGGACGGAGCTCACGAGCAAACCGGGACTGCCCAAACCGCTGTGGGGAAAAGTCGGCGTGTCGGTGTCCGGCGCGGACGCCAACCGCGTCTACGCGATCATCGAGGCCGCGGAAGGGGGAGTGTTTCTGTCAGATGATGCCGGCCAGACCTGGAAGCGTATCAACGAGGATCGACGGCTCCGGCAGCGGGCGTTCTATTACACCCGGATCTACGCCGATCCCCAGGTCAAGGACACGGTCTACATCCTGAACACCGGCATCTATCGATCGACCGACGCGGGCAAGACGATCCGCGCGATTCGCGTGCCGCACGGCGACAACCACGATCTCTGGATCGCGCCAAACGATCCGAAGCGGATGATCAACAGCAACGACGGCGGCGCCAACGTCTCGGTCAACGCCGGCGAGAGCTGGACCGGCCAGGCCTATCCGACGGCGCAGTTCTACAGCGTGTTCACGACCGCGCACGTGCCCTATCACGTCTGCGGTGCCCAGCAGGACAACAGCACGGCCTGCGTGTCGAGTACAGGCGATGGCACGCTCTACGACGTCGGCGGCGGCGAGAGCGGTTACATCGCTCCCGATCCGGAAGACACCGACGTGTTCTACGCCGGAAGCTATGGTGGTTTGCTGACGCGAGTCAACCGCCGCACGGGTGAAGTGCGCGCCATCAACGTGTGGCCGGACAATCCGATGGGATTCTCGTCCATCGACATCACCGAGCGATTTCAATGGACGTATCCCATCGTGATCGCCCCAACCGATCCGAACACGCTCTACGCGACGTCACAGCACGTCTGGAAGTCGACCAACGAAGGGCAATCCTGGCAGCGTATCAGCCCGGATCTGACGCGGCACGATCCGTCAACGATGGGGCCCTCCGGTGGACCGATCACGCTGGATCAAACCGGCGTAGAAACCTACGCCGTCGTATTCGCGCTCGCGCCGAGTCCGGTCGACGGCCGCGTCATCTGGGCCGGATCGGACGATGGGTATGTGCACGTGACGCGTGACGGCGGGACGAACTGGCAGAAGGTGACGCCCCCGGATTTGCCCGACTTCACTCGCATCAGCCTGATCGAAGCATCCCCACATGATCCCGGCACGGCGTATCTCGCCGGAAACCGCTACCAGGTGGCGGATCGGGCGCCGTATGTCTACAAGACCGCCGACTACGGAAAAACCTGGACGAAGATCGTCACCGGTCTTCCGTCGTCGGACTTCGCTCGGGCGATCCGCGAGGACAAGAAGCGCAAAGGCCTTCTATTCCTCGGCACCGAGAACGGCATCTACGTGTCGTTCGATGAGGGCGCAGCATGGCAATCGCTGCGACTGGACCTGCCGGTGACTCCAGTCCACGGAATCGAGGTCAAGGGCGACGATGTCGTGATCGCCACGCATGGGCGATCCTTCTACATCATGGATAACATCTCGGTGCTGCGTCAGGTCACCCGGACCACGAGCACTGAAGCGGTCGTGCTGTTCAAACCTGCCGGAGCGATGCGCTCCGTTTCGCGCGGCTTGTCCATCGACTATTTCCTCAAGTCGGCAGCGGACAAGCTGACGATCGATATTCTCGATGGCCAGGGATCGGTCATCCGCACC
>JBKPNQ010000320.1:0-15464 GCA_046732715.1 Acidobacteriota bacterium
GTCCACCTTCGCCGGGGGGCTTCGCCCCGCCGGACTCCCCAACGCCCTCGCTCGCGGGGGCCCCTCGCGCCCCGCGCCTTCCCGGCAGGCGCGCCCGTGGCGCGCCTAGTCCAAGAGTCGCCGATCGAACGGCATCGGCAGAAGTGCTGACAGCCTCAGCCGGCCGGTCGGCCCATCCAGGTTCCCTAGAATGATATCGATGTCGCCGCAATACTCCCAGAGTAACTGACGGCAGGGCCCACACGGCGGAGTTGGCGTCTCGGTATCGGCAACGATGGCAATACGCGTGAAGATCGAGTGGCCATCCGACAGCGCCTTGACCAACGCCACGCGCTCGGCACACAACGTCAAGCCATACGTGGCGTTTTCGATGTTGCAGCCGCTGATGACCTGGCCGTCCGCCGTCTCCAGCGCGGCGCCGACCTTGAAATGCGAATAGTGCGCCTGTGCGCGGCTGCGCGCATCCGTTGCCGCCGCGACCAACACGACGTCGGTATCCGATGCGGAGGGGCCGATCTCGATCGAGACCGGTTGCCATGACGCCTCATCGCGACGATCCGACCCGCTCCGGCGCTCGCCGGCACCAGCGGCAGCTCGGCCAGTCGCCACACCGCGTCGGTCGTTGCCTTTTCGACGATCGCCTTTGCCTTCGGGCAGCCTGTTGGTTCGCTTCTCAGAGCCGCTCAAGAATGGCCTCCAGCAGCGCGGAGAATTCTCCGCGGACACGGCGCGCCACCGCCATCACCTCGTCGTGCACCAAGGGTTGTGGCAACACTCCCGCCGCGGGGTTGGTGATGCAGGAGATCCCGAGCACTTCCATCCCCATGTGATTGGCGACGATGGCTTCGGGGACGGTCGACATGCCGACCGCGTCGGCGCCAATCGTCCGCAAGTAACGAATCTCGGCCGGCGTCTCGTAGCTCGGCCCGTGTACGGCGACGTAAACCCCGTGGGCGACGGACACGTGGCGCGATCGTGCCGCCTCGTCCGCCACTTGCCTCAGCCGCTTTGAGTACGCCTCGGTCATGTCCGGGAACCGCGGACCAAACCGATCGTCGTTGGCACCGACCAGAGGATTGGTGCCCATGAGGTTGATGTGATCGTCGATCACCATCAGCGTGCCGGGCTGGAAATTCAGATTGATGCCTCCGGCGGCATTCGTCAGCACCAGCGTGCGAACGTCGAGCGCTCGCATCACGCGTGTCGCGAACGTCGCGACCGTCATCGAGTGCCCCTCGTAAAAGTGTGCGCGTCCCGACAACGCGGCCACTCGTTTTCCCGCAATCGAACCGACGACGAGCGTTCCGGCGTGGCCAACCACGGCAGCAGCGGGCCAGTGAGGTATCTCCGCGTACGGAATCGTCACCGCATTCTGAAGCGCGTCAGCGAAGTCCCCGAGCCCAGACCCCAGCACGACTGCCACCGACGGCAGGTCTGCCACGCGTCCGCGCAAAAAGTCCGCGGCGCGTTGAACGAGCGCGTACTGATCGGTCATAGCAGGAAGCCGGCGATGGTCGCGGTGATGAAGTTCGCGAGCGTCCCGGCCAGCATGGCGCGAAGACCCAATCGGGCCAGGTCGTGCCGCCTTGTTGGCGCCAGTGCGCCGATGCCGCCAATCTGGATACCGATCGAGCTGAAGTTGGCAAAGCCGCACAGTGCGAACGTCGCGATGGTGAACGACCGAGGATCGAGCGTCGCCTTCATCGGTCCGAGCTGCGAGTAGGCGACGAATTCATTCACCGCCATGCGCGTCCCGAGCAGGTTGCCAATGGTCGGGGCATCCCGCCACGGCACGCCCATGCTCCAGGCGACCGGCGCAAATAGCCACCCGAAAATTTGCTGAAGGCTCAGACCGACGAGGCCGAGTAACGCGTTGACCAGCGCGACCAGCGCCAGAAATGAAATCAACATCGCGCCGACGTTCAGGGCCAACTGGAGACCCTCTCCCGTTCCGCGTCCCGCCGCGTCGATGACGTTCACGTCCGTTCTCTCGACGTCCAGCCTGACGCTTCCCGTCGTCTCGGGCACCTCGGTTTCGGGCACGAAAATCTTCGACATCATCAATGTGCCGGGGGCGGTCATGATCACGGCGGTCAGCAGGTGCTGCGCCTCGATCCCGAACAGGATATAGGCGGCCATGATGCCGCCGGAGATGTGCGCCATCCCGGAGGTCATCACCGTCATCAGCTCGGATTCGGTCATCCGCGGCAGATAGGGCCGAATCGTGAGCGGCGCCTCCGTTTGCCCCATGAAAATGCTCGCCGCGACATTCAGCGACTCCGCACCCGACGCTCGCATGGCGCGACGCATTATGATGGCAAACGCTCGGACAACCACCTGCATGACGCCGAAGTAGTACAGGACGGCAAACAGCGCGGCGATGAAGATGATGGTGGGGAGCACCTGGAACGCAAACAGCACGCTGTATTGCGCCCCTTCCGGGCCGAGCACGTTCGTCATGATGCGAGGCCACACCGTCTTGTCGCCGAGCGGACCGAACACCATCCCCGAACCGATCGCCGAGAAATCGAGCAGTCGATTGATCAATCCCCCGAGCGTCTGGAATACGCGCTGACCTGTCGTCGTCTTCAGGACCAGCAACGCGAAGAGGATTTGCAAGCTCAGCCCCCATACCACCGTTCGGCGATCGATCGCGCGTCGATTCGTCGAAATGGCGTACGCGATCGTCATGATGACGATGAGGCCGCAGAGCGGCTGCAGCCGCGGCAGCGCGAAACGAGCCAGCAGTGCGACGACCGCGGCGACCGCGAGCGCGCCAGCGATCACCACCAGGTCGCGCGTGTCGTAAGGCGCTCGCAGTGGAGGCGCGTGAAGCGAGTCTCCCTTTGCGGTTTCTGTCATCCGTCCCCCCGTTGGGCCGTCGACACCCGCTCGACGACGAGGGGATGCGACGTGGGCGGTTCGTCGGCGATGCTGATCGCCGCCACGAGCAGCGGCAAGGCATCGGACAGGCCGCGTCCATCGCGATGATGCACCCGAAGTATGGCATCGCCGGCGCGCACCGCACTGCCGACATGGGCGACGACTTCGATGCCCACACCCGGATCAATCACGTCGTCCAGCTTTCCGCGGCCGGCGCCGAGCCCGACGGCCGCGCGTCCGATCGGCTCGGCACGAAGCGCCGAGACAGACCCATCCCGAGTCGCTTTCACGTCGTGCCGATCGGGCGCTGATGGCAGTCGGTCGTACTGGTCGATGACGCGGCGATCGCCGCCTTGAAACTCAACGATGGCGCCAAACTTTTCCAGTCCGGCGCCGGATTCGAGCGCGCGCCTGACGCGCTGTTGAGCAGCGGCTTCGTCGCGCTCCAGCCCAGCGACGATCAGCATTCGGGCAGCGAGCAGCACGGACAACTGTTCGAGGTCGTGCGGACCTCTGCCCTTCAGCGTCTCGAGGCACTCGACGACCTCGAGGGAATTGCCGACCATGCGGCCGAGCGGTGCGCCCATGTCCGTGATCAGTGCCTCGGTCCGGACGCCAGATCCTTCGCCGATCGCGACGAGGGATTCGGCGAGCCGCCGTGAATCATCGAGCGTTTTCATGAACGCGCCGCCGCCAGTTTTCACGTCAAGCACGAGTCCGCCGATTCCTTCGGCGATTTTCTTGCTCATAATCGAGGCACAGATGAGCGGGATGCTCTCGACCGTGCCGGTGACGTCTCGCAACGCATAAAGCTTTTTGTCCGCCGGCGCGATTTCGGCCGTTTGTCCGATCAACGCGCAGCCCACGGTGGACAGGGCCCGCCGCAGTTCCGACAGCGAGAGCCCCGTGCGGAACCCGGGAATGGCTTCCAGCTTGTCGAGCGTCCCTCCGGTGTGACCAAGGCCGCGGCCCGACATCATCGGAACGTGGCCGCCTGACGCAGCCACGAGCGGTGCAAGGATGAGCGAGGTCTTGTCCCCAACACCACCGGTACTGTGCTTGTCCACCGGGATGCCGTCGATTCCGGGATATTCCACGCGAACGCCGGAACGGACCATGGCATCAGTGAGCGCGGTGGTCTCCTCTGCCGACATTCCGCGCAGCAAGATCGCCATCAGTAGCGCGGCCGACTGATAGTCGGGCAGACTGCCGTCGGTTACGCCGGCAATAAAAAAGTCGATGGCGGCGCGATCGAGCGCACCCCCATCCCGCTTGTGTCGTATCAGGTCGACCGCGCGCATCAAGGATTTGAGGAAGAAGTGGCTAAAGCCGGACTCTACTATAGATTAGAATGAGCACGATTCATCGGTTGCATCCCTGCAAGGTCCAGCGTGAGGCGCTTTCGCTCGAAGGGTCCGGGAGCGCGCCGAAGCGCGCCCGCGCGCAGCCGTTCGTGAATCTGATGGGACTTTCGTCAGTTGGTACACTAGTGGGCCTCGACGACGAGGTTGCGGAAGTCGGGGCCGTCGATTCGGATCCGAGGCCAATCGAACCACTGGCGTACATGTAAACGATGGCTGAATCCGCCACACCTCCATTGCTCGCGCCGGAGACTTCCGCGAAGTTCGCGGAATTTGCGCGCGCATGCAAGGCCGCAGCCCGCGCCGTGGCGTTGTATCCCGGCAGCCATCCTGCGATAGGGGCGTCGCTCTCGCGCCTGAGCGAGGCCACGATCCGGCTGGCGGAGAGCGGCCCATTCACCCTGCAGGTCCGTACGAATTCACTTCTCTTCAACGGCTCCCTGGCGCAACGTCCCGACCCCGCCATCGCCGAATTGGCCGAGGTGCTCTATCGCCACATGATTGGGGCGCTGACAATCAATTCCGCAGCTGATGCCGACTCGTGGCGTACCCTGCTCCTCCTGCTGGCTCGAGGCCCCGAAGAAGTCCGCAATGACGGCGGCATCGCTCGACTCTGGGCCACCGCCGGCGGACCCAGCCTGGACATCGTCGAGATCGACTACGCCGAAGTCCTGCGGGAGAAGGAGGGAGACGCCGCAACGATCGATGAGATCATCGAGGCAGCGATCGCCGGCCCGCAGGTGCAGCTGGACGAGTCAATCATCGAGAAGCTTCTCTCGATCATTGGCGAACCGGAGAAGCTCAAGCAGCTCATGGCGCAACTCGACCAGGCTACCGCTCCTGGCGGTGTCGACGCCAAGACCGCCGCGTTTCTCAATCTGCTTCGCAACCTGACCGAGCATCTCTCGAAGTCGAACCCCGACCAACTCGACGCGGTCCTCAAGCAGCTGGGCGAGGCCGCGGGTGACTTCTCGCTCGACGCCATGGTCTCGCTCCTCGCCGAGCGGGAAAAGCCGCAGGCGGTCAGCGGCTCAATCGACGTGGTCAGTGCCATGACCGAGCGCATGAGCGACCCGGCGGTGGCTCACTTCGTGGCCGGAACGGTCATGGCCCAACGAGGCGCGACCGGGCGGCTCGCGCACGCCTTCCAGGCACTCGCGCCTGAACACGACCGGCAACGGCAATTGCTCGCGCTCGCCGAGCAGGAGGTGTCAGCCTCGGAGATTGGTCGCGAAGCGTCGTTCGACGAACTGTGGCAGAACGTCGAGGTGATGCTGACGTCGTACTCCGACGAGGCCTACGTCTCGTCGCAGTACGGCCGTGAGCTGACGCACGCGCGCACGCGGGCCGTCGAGGTCGAGCGGGCGAGCGACGACCCGCCAGAGCGCGTCGCGGCGTGGCTCACCACCGTGAGCGACGGCGCGCTCCGCGGACTCGATCAACAGCTGCTGATGGACCTCCTCGCGATCGAGGAGGATCCCCATCGATGGCGCGACATCGCGCAGACGGTGGTGACCCATGCCGACGATCTGGTGCGCGTCGGATACTTCGACCAGGCCTGGGCCCTGGCCGAAGCGATCGCTGATCGGTCGGCGGCGCGTCCCGATCGGCAGGCGCATGCGAGGGCCGCGCTGGAACAGTTCGCCCGCGGATCGATGTTGAAGCATGCGGCGGCGCAGTTGCGCGGAACCAGTGACGAGGCGTACGAGCGGTTCAAGCGAATCTGCCATGCCGCCGGAACGGCGATTGTCGCGCCGCTTGCCGAAGCGTTATCGAGCGAACAGGACGCGCGGGCCAGGCGCCGGCTGCGCGACATCCTTCTCGGGTTCGGTGCGCAGGGACGCGAATCGGTCCAGAAACTGATGAACGCGCCGAACTGGGAGGTGCGTCGGACCGCCGCATTTCTGCTGCGCGAGTTCGGCGGCACCGAAGGGTTGAAGGAACTGGTGCCGCTCTTGACCGACGCCGAGCCGCTGGTTCAGCGAGAGGCGGTCCAGGGCCTGATCATGAACGGCAGCGACGAGGCGTCCGCGATCCTCCTGCGCGCGCTCACGACCGCGACCGGCCGAACGCGCGAGACGCTCGCCACCGAGATGCTGGCGACGAAAGACGATCGCGCGGCGCCGTTGTTCTGTTATCTCCTGAAACACCTGAAGCGGAGCGCGTTCCCACGGATCTATGCGGCGGCGATTGAGGCGCTTGGATCGTCGAAGGTCCCCGGTGCCGTCGACGCGCTGACATTTGCGCTGCACCAGGGTGAATTGTGGTCGCCCTGGCGGACGCGTCGCTTCCGCGCTGCCGCGGCGACGTCTCTTCGCGCCATCGGAACGCCCGAGGCGATCGAGGCCCTGAAATCGACGGCAACCCGGGGTCCACATGGCGCCCGTTCCGCCGCACGCGCGGAGCTGGAGCATGTGGAATGAAGTGCCAGGATCCGGGTGCGGGAGCCGGCCGGCTGCTCGCTGGTGGCGCCTGGCTGCTGGCTCTTGGCTGCCGGCTCCTGGCGCCTGGCTGCTGGCGCGGATTCGAGGATTAGGGAGTCAAGGATGAGCGATTAGGGAGTCAAGGATGAGCGATTCGGGATCAGTGATCAGCGATTAGGGATTCTGAGATGTCAGATGTTCATAGCCGTGTGGCGCAGTACGACGAGTTGTTGCGTCGCTTCGCGTCCGGCGTTCGAGCCGCGCAGCTCTATGCCGCGGACCATCCGTTGATCGGGCGGAATGTCGAAGGCCTCCTGGCGGTGCTCAAGCCGTTGCATACGCTGCAGGCATCGATCGCCGTCGGCATCGTCGGAAGCCATTTCGTGGTGTCGGATACGCCGATGTCGAAGGCGAGTCTCGGGATGTCGGAGCTGATCAAGCGGCTGCGCGATAACAAGATCGAACGCATCTCCTTCGAACGCGGCATCGCGGGGGAGGAGATCGCCGCGTTCATCCACGCCGTAGCGATGCTCGGGAAGAACGCGGCGGCGGACGCGGCGTGGTCGTTCCCGCACATCCGTGTTGGCCGAATCGTCGCCGAGGACCACCCGTCAGACGGGATCAGCGGTGATATCGCCGCGATCCGCCAGCTCTACTCGAAGGCGGTGACAGCGGCCGAGGCCGCGTGGGAAAGCGTCGCGACCGAGGGTCAACCCGATCTCCCGGGCGCGCTGCAGGCGGTCGAGGGTCTCGCAGATGCCGTCACCCAGAATCGCACCGCCCTGGTCGCGCTGACGGCGATGCGCAACTACGACAATTACACGTTCACGCACATGGTGAACGTCTCGATCCTGACAATGGGACAGGCCCGCGCCCTCGGCATCGAAGGGCGCCTGCTTCGGGAGTTCGGGTTGTCGGCGTTGATGCACGATATCGGCAAAGTGCGGACGCCGAAGGAAGTCCTCAACAAGCCTGACAAACTTACCGACGCGGAATTCGAGATCATGCGGCGGCATACGGTCGACGGCGCGGAGATTCTGCGCCGGACACCGGAAATGCCGATCCTCGCACCGGTGGTCGCCTTCGAGCATCACCTGCGAATGGATGGCACCGGGTATCCGGTCGGCGCGAAGCGTGCCCAGCTGAATCTGGGGACCATGATGTGCGGGATCGCGGACGTCTACGATGCCATGCGGTCGCAACGGTCGTATCAGCAGGCGTTTCCGACCGACCGCGTTCTGGCGGTGCTCAAACGCAACGATGGCACCCAATTCGACCAGAATCTCGTTCGGCGCTTCGTCCAGCTGCTCGGCGTGTATCCCCCCGGCAATCTCGTGCGCTTAAGCTCGGGAGAGATTGCCGTGGTGACCGGGATTCACGCGCCCGATCCATATCGTCCACGGGTGCGAGTGCTGATCAACAAAGACGGCGCGCGCCTCGAGCTTCCGTACGATCGCAATCTGTGGGAACCGGGGCCAGACGGCGGACAGGCCTCCATCGCCGCGCCGGTCGAACCGGCCGATTACGGCATCGATCCATTGATCTATCTGCAAAACTGAATCGGTGAATCGGTGAATTGGTGGATTGGTGAATTTGCCGAGTCGTTGAGTCGACGCACGGTCATCTAATTCACGAATTCACCAATTCACCAATTCACCAATTGATCCATATACTCCACCCGTGACTGAGGCGTCTCAGACGATCTTCGTGGCGTTCACGCTCATCGGCATTGGCGTGACCTGGCAGACGTTCCGGACGGCGCGTGTGCCGATCAATTCCCCGGATCGGCTTGTCAGTGAGCTGCGGCTCGCACAGCTCGCCGGACTGCTGCTGGTGCTGTCAGCGGGTGCGTACATCGGCCTCGCGGTTGCCCACGAAGCACATCCGGGAGTGGGGTTCGACGTCGCGCTGGCCGCTGGCTTCTTCGTGGTTGGCGCCGCGACCCTCGTTCGCGATCCGAGACAGGCGCTGACGATCCTCGCGCTTGCCTTTGCGGCTCACGCGGTTCTTGACGTCGCCCACCGGCCGGGCTGGCCATTACCCGACGGGATCGCGCCGCGATGGTATTCCATTGGATGTGCCGTGTACGATGTGTATATCGGTGCGCTCTGTTACTTCCCCATCTTGAGACGTTGACGATGGTCCCACGGCTCCGTTTGGTCTTCGCATCGGCACTGGCGTGCGTCCTGGCAACCACGCTTGTGTATCCGGACTATCGCGCGCCGCAGTCGCGCGATAGCAGCGAAGCAAGACTCGTGGTGATCCTGGTCGCCGATCAGATGCGGGCGGATTACCTCGAGCTGTATTCCGGCAACTTCACCGGAGGGCTGCGCCGCCTGATGGACAAGGGCGCATGGTTCCAGAATGCGGCCTATCCATATCTCAACACGATCACCTGTGCCGGCCACTCGACGATTGGAACAGGGACGTTCCCATATCAGCACGGAATGATTCTGAACACGTGGTTCGATCGCAAGACCGGAAAAACCACCGAGTGCACGGACGACAAGAAGGAGCGCGAGATCAACTACGAAGGTCTGACCGGACCCGGGGATAGCGGCCGCCGGATCCGCACGCCGACGCTCGCCGACGCGATCCGCGCGCACCACGGTCGGGTCGTGACGATGTCGATGAAAGCGCGGTCGGCGATCGGGCTGGCGGGCCACGGCGGCGACATCGTGTTGTGGTTCGACACGCGCGGCGGATGGCAGACGTCGTCGGCCTTCACGGTAAGGCCGACGCCAATCATCCAGCAATACATTGCACAGCATCCCGTCACCGCCGACTACGGCTCCTCGTGGCAACGTCTCTACGATCCGGCGAAGTACCAGAACCAGGACGACAATCCGGCCGAACGCGCGCCGACGGGCTGGACGAGAACGTTTCCGCACGTGCTCGGGTCGAAATCGGGAAAGCCAGACGAGGAGTTCTACGGACACTGGATGCGGTCGCCGCGTTCGGACGCGTACCTGGGCCAGATGGCGGCGATGGCGGTCGAGGCCCTGAATCTCGGCAAGGGTCCGCAGATCGATTTCCTGGGTGTGAGCTTCTCAGCGCTCGATCTGGTCGGCCACGCCTATGGCCCACGCAGCCACGAGGTCCAGGACGTGGTCGCCAGACTGGACGTGACCATCGGTGAACTGCTCGATCAACTCGACCGAACTGTCGGCGTGGGCAATTACGTGGTGGCGTTCAGCGCCGATCATGGCGTGGGGCAGATTCCAGAGGAAAGCGGAGTGGGCGGCCGCGAGACAAACGCAGAAACGACCGCGGCGATCAATAAGGCGCTGGAGCCGTTGCTCGGGCCGGGAAAGTACGTCGCCAATGCGGCGTACACGGATATCTACCTGGAGAAAGCGGCGTTGAAGCGAATGAAAAAAGACCCCGCTGTCACCAACGCCGTGCTCAACGCGCTACGCGCGATGACGGGGATCGCACAAGCTTACACCGCGGCAGAGATCATGGCGCCGGGAGCGCGGTCCTCGACCGATCCGCTCAAGCGGGCGGCAGCGCTGAACTACTATCCAGGCCGCAGCGGCGACGTGATCGTCGTTCCGAAGGAGAATTGGATCCTCTCAACCAGCGCCACGACCCATGGAACGCTGTACCCGTACGATCAGCACGTCCCCGTGATTTTCTTCGGACCAGGGGTACGACAACAGCGCGTCGAGAACCCTGCCACACCTGCCGACATTGCGCCGTCGCTGGCAGCGCTCGCGGGTATTTCGTTCCGGACGTCCGACGGGCGCGCGCGATCGGAAGCGTTCACGACAGCGGTGTCCACACGGTAGAATGACGTCGCCACGCTGCCTTCACATCCGAACCCACGATCGTCTCAGGAGTCACCATGCGTTTTCGCTATCGGGCGCTGTGTGCGGCCATTCTCACGGTGTGTCTGCTCGCGGTCTGGCCGCACGGGCAATCGACCTACGGTCAGATCGCGGACGTGTCGCGCGGGCGACTGACCATCAGGACGGAATCAACCAACGAGCGACGCGCGTGGACGTCCCGCGTCGACGGCATGCTTCGAAACGGTGAGCTTCGGGTCCGGCAAACGCGCGAGGATCCGCTGGTCCCGGGCCGGACGCACGAACGATCGGATCAGTACTATCGTGGCGTTCGAGTCTTCGGCGCCGACGTCGCGCGACAACTGCGCGACGGCGCGACCGAGTCGATCTTCGGAACGATCTACGAAGGCATCAACATCGATCCGAACCCGGCGATTGACGCCGACCGCGCCCGCGAACTGCTTGGCGGGCGACTCGGGTTCACGATCGACACCGGCACGCCCGCTGAACTCGTCGTCCTGCCGCTCGATGCGGGCGGCTACGCGCTCAGCTGGCGGATTCGAGTCGTCACCCGTCGCGACACGCGCCAATACTTCGTCAGTGCCCAGACCGGAGCGACGCTGTTTGATTACAACGATCGCAAGACCCAGACGGCGGTCGGCCGCGCGCTCGGCGTCCTCGGCGACACGAAAAAGATCAGCGTGCGCGCCAGCTCGGGACAGTTCCAGGCCAGAGACGATCTCCGCCCGCCCGACATCGAGACGTACGATATGAAAGGGGATCCTTTTCGCACCGATAACTTCGTGATCGGCCGCATCAATCTGTCGGCGAATGACCTCGGATCCGATTCGGACAACGACTGGACGGACGGTGCGATCGGCGACGCGCACATCTACGCGGGCTACACCTACGACTACTATTTCAAACGGTTCGGCCGGAAGGGACTGAACAACGCCGATATCCGGATGCAGAACCTCGTGCACCCGGTGCGCCGTTCCGACGTCGACATTTACGGCGACCAGTTTCCGGACTACTTCATCAACGCGTTTTATAACGGAGACGGGGTCATGGTCTACGGCGAGGGGCTGCCGCCAAATCTCACGCTCGGCGGCCAGACGTGGGATTTCCTGGCGGGCTCCCTCGATGTCGTCGCGCACGAGCTGACGCACGGGGTCACCGACTACAGCTCGGCCCTTATCTACAGAAACGAATCCGGAGCGCTGAACGAGTCGTTCTCGGACATCATCGGTACGAGCGCCGAGTTCTTTTTTCAACCGGCCGGGAACGGCCCGCTCAAAGCCGACTATCTGCTCGGCGAGGATGTCGTACGGCCGGGCGGGCTTCGTTCGATGTCGGATCCCGGGTCCTTCGGCGATCCCGATCACTACTCGAAGCGGTTCCTCGGTTCGGCCGATAACGGCGGCGTTCATACCAACTCCGGGATTTCCAATCACGCGTACTACCTGGCCATCGAAGGGGGCACCAACCGCACGTCCGGGCTGAGCGTTCAGGGCGTCGGCGGGGCCAATCGCGAGCAGATCGAAAAAGTGTTCTATCGCGCGTTCACGCAACTCATGCCGGCGAACTCGACGTTCTCGGTAGCACGCGCCGCGACGATTCAGGCGTCCCGCGATCTCTACGGAAGCAACAGCGCCGCGGAACGCGCGGTCACACAGGCTTGGACGGCCGTGGGGGTCAACTGATGCGGGTTTCTCTGCGAGCAGCGATCCTGGCCACCACCCTCTCGCTCGTAGTTGCCGCGCCGGCGATGGCCCAGACTCGCGGCACGGCGCGACGACCGAGCAGCGTCTTCGTCAGCGTCAGCGGCGGGGTGCAACAGGCGGCGAGCGATGTCTCGGATCATTTCAGCTTCAGCAAGAACCTCGAGACCGAAACGATCGACGTCAAGTACCCGATGAGGCCGTGGGGCCTGTTCGATGCCGGCGCCAGCTTTCGCGTATGGAAAGGGCTCGCATTCGGCGCGGCCTTCTCGCGCACGAGCGGCAGCGGCGACGCGGACGTCAGCGCCAGCGTTCCGCATCCGTTCTTCTTCAACCAGCCGCGGACAATTACGGGCACCGAGAATGGCATCCAACACGCCGAAAACGGCGTTCACCTTCAGGTTCAGTATGTGATCCCGGCGTCCGACTCCGTGCACGTGATCCTCGGTGCGGGACCATCGTGGATCACCGTCGAACACGAGATCGCGACTGACGTGACCGTGACCGAATCCTATCCGTTCGACACCGCTGAATTCGGCGGCGCGGTCACAAAGACGACGAAGGCGTCAGCCAGCGGCTTCAACGCGGGCGTTGACGTGACGTGGATGTTCGCGCGTTCGATCGGCGTTGGCGGCATGGTCCGCTACACGCGCGCTGATGTCGACCTCGAACCCGCTTCAGGGCGCACACTCGCGATGAGGGTTGGTGGTGTGCAAGGAGCCGGCGGGATTCGATTCGTTTTCTGAGTCGCCCCTCGCGGTTCGCGGTTCGCGGTTCGCTAAGAGAGACTAAAAACCGGAAACCGGAAACCGGGAACTGGGAACTGGGAACTGAGGACCAACACCTATGTCCCAATTCACGACGAGGGTGATCGCCGTAGTCCGCAGGATCCCCGTCGGCCAGGTTGCCACGTACGGCGACGTCGCCGAGGCGGCCGGACGACCCGGAGCGGCGCGCGCGGTGGGAAACATCATGCGCGACTGCCGGCAGCGCGACGTTCCATGTCATCGCGTCATCGCAGCGGCCGGCAAACTCGGTGGCTACGGCGGGAACCTCGAACTCAAGCGCGGCCTGCTGCGGGCCGAAGGAATCCTGGTCGGCAGATCCTCCATCCGCAATTTCGGCGCGCACCGCGCTCGTCTTTCCTCGAGGTCGCACGCGACGCGGCGCCCTCGCGCGCGTCTAACGAAACATAAGGGGCGTAAACTCCGTTAAGTCTGGGGTGCCCCCTGATAGTCCATCAGGTGTCGAACTGATCAATCGGCGACGCCGGTCCCTTCGACTCGCGCGACCATTCGCTCGATCAGGACCGTTCGATTCGTGGAAAGACGACTAGGGACAAGGGCTTGCCGTGAGCGACCGCATAATTCAAGGGCGTCGAACGGCAACGCGGACAGTGCATGGCTACGTCTAAGGTAGTAGAGCATCCGTCGACGAAAGAGGCCGCCTCTAACCCCGTGCGGACAGAGGAGATGGCTCTCGTCGACCGGTGCCGCGGAGGTGACCTGACAGCGTTCGAGGAGCTGTACCGGGCTCATGCCGGGAAGCTGTTCAGCGTGGCGTGTCGTATGGTGGGGAATCCCACTGACGCTGAGGACCTTCTGCAGGAAATCTTCCTGTCGGCGCACCGGAAGCTCGATGGGTTTCGCGGCGAATCAGCATTGGGAACCTGGTTGTATCGGCTCGCGACGAATCACTGCCTGGACTACCTGCGCAGCCGCGCGGCACGAACCAATCAGTTGACCGACGAGCTCGACGACGAGCCCGGCCGCTACGAACCAGGCCGAGCAGGTCTTGCCGAGCAGGCGGTCACGAAGATGGATCTGGAACGCGCGCTGGCCCAACTGCCAGAGGGTTGCCGCGCAGCGTTCCTGCTTCACGACGTGCAGGGTCTCGAGCACAAGGAAGTAGCGCAGGCGCTCGGCATCGCTGAAGGCACATCAAAATCGCAGGTGCACAAGGCGCGGCTCCGGCTGCGATCCCTCTTGTCGAGGGAGAAGAACGGGTAGACGGCGGTCACGATGCATACCGCATATCGCGAATCGATTCAGGAGCTGATCGACGGCACGATCGGTGGGATCCGCCGCGCCGAGCTCGAGCGTCATCTCGCCGAGTGCGCGGAGTGCAGGTCGTTTCTCGCCGACATGGAAACGATTCGCCAGACCGCCGATTCACTCGATCGGCTCGAGCCGCCGGACCGGGTCTGGCTTCAGATCGCCGGCAGGCTGCGGCAGGAAGGACGGGTTCAGTTACCGCAACCACGTCCGGCCCGATCCCCGCGTTATGCGCTGCTGGCGATTGCCGCAGCGCTCGTGCTCGCTGTCGGCGCGTCGATCGTCGCGCTGGTGAGCCAGTACCGAGCGACGCCAGCGACGCCGCCGACTGCGGCCGCCACGGCGGCAGAACCCACGGGCACCAACGCTGACCTCGCGGTCGAAAGCGTCGAAGCCGAATTCCGGCTGGCGGAGCAGCACTATCAGAACGCGATTGCGAAGCTCGAACAGGCCGCGCGGCTCGATCAGGCCGGCCGCGACGCGAACACCCTCGACGCACAGACGGCGGCGATGCTGCAAAAGAATCTGCAGGTCATCGATCAGGCGATTGCCGAGAGCCGGGAGGCCGTCCGATCGGAGCCGTTGAGCGCGGCCGCGCGCGACAGCCTGTTTGACGCGTTGCGCCGGAAGGTGGCGCTCCTGCAGGACACGATTGCGTTGATGAACGAAATGCGCAAAGGCAATTCCGCCGGCGCAGCCCAGATAGTAGACGGACTGAACAAGTCATAGCAGCTGCGTCCGCCTGAGGCGGACGCTACACAGATACCATGAGACAGACTCTTCTCACGTGCCTTACGCTGGCCGCCCTTGCCGCCCCGGTATCACCGGCGCGAGCGCAGGCGCTTCCCGAACGAATCCGAGCGGTCGTTGGCGAACGCATGGAACTGGCTCGGACCGCGCACTACCAGCAGGGGCGCGAAGAGCAGACCGAGCGGCAGACCAAGACCGTCAAGATTGGCGCCGAGGGCGAGCTGTCGCTGGCGAACATCTCGGGCGACATCACCGTCACGCGCGGAGGCGGCGGCGACGCGACCATCGACATCGTCAAGACCGCCCGTGCGCGCACCGCCGACGAAGCGAAAGAGTTGCTCGGCCTCGTCACCGTGAACGTCGTCGAACGAGCCGGCCGCGCTGAGGTCAAAGTGGTTTACCCGCACGAGGACGAGATGCGCCGCAACAACCGGCGCAACATGAATGTGTCGGTCGCCTATACCGTCACCACGCCTCCGGGAAC
>JBKPNQ010000321.1:0-7547 GCA_046732715.1 Acidobacteriota bacterium
GCGAAGAGCACCACACACACGCTCGCCAGTCCGGCGATGAAGCCGACGAGGCGAAAACTCAAGCCGGCCATCACTCTCACCGGATCCGATCCATCGTCGAGGGCCGGCATCAGCGTTCCGGCGACCCACTGTGCCGCCAGCAACCCGACGACGCTGCCGCATCCGGCGAGGATGACGCCCTCCGTGAGCAACTGACGCACCACACGATGCCGTGGCGCTCCGAGCGCGATCCGGACGCTCAACTCGCGGACCCGCGCCCGGCCCCTCGCGAGCAGCAGATTTGCTACGTTTGCGCACGCCACGAGCAGCAGGGTGACGACAACGATCGACATCATCTTCAACGGCTCGCGCGTGCCGTCCCGAACCTGGATTTGTCCCTGCGCTCCGGCGAGCGCCTCGATTCGGGGCAGATCCTTATCCGGAATGTCCGGTCGGGCGGCGTGCACTGCCTGCTTGAGGATGAGATCGAGCCGTCCGCGCGCGGCTTCGGCAGTGACTCCTGCTTTCAGCCGCCCCATCATCAGGACCCACCAGTTATTCGGATCGTGTGAGTCCCCCGCGTTTCGTTGAAGCTGTTCCTTGGCGGCTAGCGGGACGAATACCTCGGGCGAGCTGCCGAGCTGCCCGGTCCCCGCGAAGGATGCGGGTGCGACACCGACGACTGTGAACGGGACGGCGTTGATGACGAGCGTCCGTCCGACTGCGCCTGGCGCCCCATCGAATCTTCTCTTCCACAGCGCGTCACTGATGACCGCCGCCGGGGACGCGCCGGCGCGATCATCGGACTCGACGAGCAGTCGGCCGTGGGTGGCCGAGATTCCAAGCACGCCAAAGTAGTTGCCCGTGACGGCCGTCGCTTCGCCAACTTCCGCCACTCCGCCCACCGATAGGCTGGCCTGATACAGGTCGGCAAACCCGAATACGTCAACGACGTCCTGCGCGCGCAGCCGCGACTGCTCGATTATCCGAAGCGAGAACGACGTGCTGCGCTCACCGGTGTCGTCTCCCCAGGAGTATCCGCTCAAGGAGGAATACGGATAGGTGGGTCCCGAGTGCCATTGAAACACCAGCAGTTCTTCCGGTGCGCGAACCGGGAGCGACCTCAGCAGCATCGCGTCGATCAGGCTGAACACGCCCGCGCTGGCGCCAATGCCGATGGCCAGCGACACGATAGCGGCGATGGTCACCGTTGGCGATCGGCGCAGCAGCCGGACGCCGTAGCGAATGTCCTGGACGAGCGTGTCGAGTGACGGGAACCCCCACATGTCGCGTGTCTCCTCGCGGATTGCCATCGCGTTGCCGAATATGCGCCGCGCTTCGACGTCAGCCTGACGCGGATCCATGCCGGCGTCGATCAGCGCTTGTCGCCGCAGATCCAAGTGCAGACGAACTTCGTCGCGCAGCTCGTCGTCCAGCCGGTCCCTGCGCGCCATGAGCCGGAGGCGGCCCACGAACACCCGACCTGCGACCCATAGACGCGCCATGGGGATATCAGGCCGGCTTCATGACCCGCGTGATGGCGTCGACGAGGCGGGCGAAGCTCGTTTCCGACTCGCCGAGCTGCCGCCGGCCGGCACGGGTGAGACGGTAATAACGGGCCCGGCGGTTGTTGATCGAATGTCCCCACTCCGACGCGATCAGTCCCTGCAATTGCAGGCGCTGCAACGCCGGATAGAGCGACCCCTCCTCGACCGTGAGCACTTCGTCGGACATCTGCCGGATGTGCTCGGCGATGCCGTAGCCGTGCATGACGTCGCGCGTGAGGGTCTTGAGGATCAACATGTCGAGCGTGCCAGGTAACAGCTCCTGTCGATCGGCTTTCTTCCTTCCCATAGATGTTCTATGGATACATCGAACGGCCACCCGCGTCAAGCGGCCGGTCGAAGCACGACAAAAACGCCGGCTTTGCGCTCCAGACAATTTTGTCGTCCGTTCAACTGCTTTTGGCGAAGTTCGTCAGAAACGCATTCCGCTGTTGAAGCGCGTCGCACGCGTGCAGATAATAGCGGCGTGAGTCGTCGTCATCATTTTTCTGTAGTCTCGACTAGAAAGGACATTAATCACATGGGTTCCGCTTCAACCGGCGATGCCATTCGCAACATCAGTCACTGGGGGAACACGCTCGGCCAGCGCCCGGCATCCGCCGCGACGAAAAAGATGACCGACGAATTTGGCTCTCTGACCTTCAACGATGAAGCGCAGCGGGCGCGCCTGCCGAAGGACGTGTATCGCGCCCTGCGAAGCGCCATCGCGCACGGCCAGGCGATCGACCCGGCAGTCGCCGACACGATCGCGAGCGCGCTGAAGGACTGGGCGGTCGAGCACGGCGCGACGCATTACACCCACTGGTTCCAGCCGATGACCGGGATCACCGCCGAGAAACACGATTCATTTCTGTCGCCGACCAGCGACGGCCGCGCGGTTGCGGAATTCGCCGGCAAAGAGTTGATCAAGGGCGAGCCGGATGCCTCGAGCTTCCCGTCGGGCGGCATGCGGTCAACCTTCGAGGCTCGCGGGTACACCGCCTGGGATCCGACCAGTCCGCCGTGGCTCCTCGTCACCCCGAACGGCACGACGCTCGTCATTCCGACGGCGTTTGTCAGCTGGACCGGCGAAGCGCTCGACAAGAAGACGCCGCTCCTGCGATCGATGGAAGCCTTGTCGCACCAGGCGGTTCGCATCCTGAAGCTGTTCGGCTCGCGCGCGCAGCGCGTCTTCACCACCTGCGGCCCGGAGCAGGAGTACTTCCTGATCGATCAGCAGTTTTATTTCAATCGTCCGGACCTCATCAATGCCGGGCGGACGCTCTTCGGCGCGAAGCCGCCCAAGGGACAGGAAATGGAGGATCAGTACTTCGGCTCGATCCCCGACCGCGTCCTGGCGTTCATGCATGAGCTCGAGCACGAGCTGTATCGCGTGGGCGTGCCGGTGAAGACGCGGCACAACGAGGTGGCGCCGAGCCAGTACGAAATCGCGCCGGTGTTCGAGAACGCCAACGTCGCCACCGATCATCAGATGATGACGATGGAGATGATGCGGCGCGTGGCGCCCAAGTACGGCCTCGCCTGCCTGCTGCACGAGAAGCCGTTCGCCGGCGTCAACGGTTCCGGCAAGCATCTCAACTGGAGCATGAGCGACGACCTGGGCAACAACCTCCTGAGCCCGGGCGACACGCCGCACGACAACATCCAGTTCCTGGTGTTCTGCGCGGCGGTCCTGCGCGCGGTCAACAAGTACCAGGGGCTGCTCCGCTACGCGATCGCGAGCGCCGGAAACGATCACCGTCTGGGCGCGAACGAAGCTCCGCCGGCAATCCTGTCGATCTTCCTCGGCGACATGCTGACCGACATCTTCGGCCAGATTGAAAACGGTGGCGCGAAGTCGACCAAGTCGGGCGGCATCCTCGATACCGGCGTCTCGGTTCTGCCCAAGCTGCCGCGTGATGCCGGCGATCGAAACCGCACGAGCCCGTTTGCGTTCACCGGCAACAAGTTCGAGTTCCGGGCGGTGTCGGCCGGCCAGAGCATCGCGTTCCCGAACATCGCGCTCAACGTCGCCGTCACCGAAGCACTCGATTACATGGCGACCGAGCTCGAAAAGGCCCAGAAGGATGGCAAGAAGCTCGACGCCGCCGTCAAGTCTCTGCTGACCAAGACGATCAAGGAGAACAAGCGGATCATCTTCAACGGCAACAACTACTCGGCCGAGTGGGAGAAGGAGGCGGCCAAGCGAGGCCTGCTGAATCACCGGACGTCGGTCGATGCCTACTCCGAGCTGATGAAGTCAGACGTGGTGAAGACGTTCGAGAAGTACAAGGTACTCAACGAACGTGAGCTCCGCGCGCGCTACGATGTGGCGCTCGAGCAGTACAACAAGACGGTCAACATCGAGGCCCAGCTGATGGTGCTGATGGCCAACCGCTATATCCTGCCGGCGGCGTTACGCTATCAGACCCAGGTCGCGCAGAGCGTGTCGGCGGTCAAGGCGGCCGGCGGCTCAGCGAAGGAGGCCAAGAAGTCCCTCGACAGGATCGTCTCGCTGGCCGAAAGCTGCAAGGCGACGGTCGACAAGCTGCAGCACCTGCTGGAACACGAGGCCAACGGCGACGCCGAGAAGCACGCGAAGTACTTCCGCGACAAGGTCATTCCCAACATGGTCGCGCTGCGCGAGATCGGCGACGGCCTCGAATCGGTCGTACCGCACGATCTGTGGCCGCTGCCGACTTACCGAGAGATGTTGTTCGTGAGGTAGTCCCGAATCCGCATCCTTCACTGGGCGAAACTGACGCGCCTCGAGACAACCAGAGAAGAGAAAGGAGAACTTAGAGTGTCTCCCTTCTCCTTTCTCCTTGCAGTCGCCTCAAGGTTCATGGCCTACCCTTCGTGGTGAATAAAATGATGTCTTCACGTAGGGGGCGTGGTGTAATCGATCCGTCTCGTCGCGCCGGTATCTCCAGAGGCCATATGAGACGTGTCCTACCGACCGTTGCGAGTGTCGCGCTTACCTCGACGTTGATTGCGGCTTCTACCCAGCTGAAACCCATCCAATCAGACGTTCATCCGATCGACAGCAAATCGTCGCTCGTCTACAAGACCGCCGCCGAGGGAAACTTGAGCGTCGATCTCTACTTTCCCGATGCGTGGAGAGCGATGGACCACCGACCCGCGGTCATTCTCTTCTTCGGCGGGGGGTTCGACAGCGGCACAACGAACCAGTTCGGCGGTACCGCCAAGTACTTCGCGTCACGCGGTCTGGTGGCCGCAACGCCCGATTATCGTGTGCGCGGCCGGCAACAGACCGGACCCGAGAAGAGCATCGAGGATATGAGAAGCGCCATTCGTTGGATTCGAATGAATGCCGCACGGCTGGGCATCGACCCCCAGCGGATCATTGCGGGCGGCGCTTCCTCTGGTGGAACCGGTGTCGTGCTCGCCGCCTACAGTTCCGCTTACCAACCCGAAGGCGACGATCAGACGATATCCGACCGTCCGAACGCGCTCCTGCTGTACAACCCCGCACTGGGCTTCGGAAGTCACGGCGGAGAGGTTCCTCCAGAAGTGGTGAAGGCGCTCGAGCCGGTAATCTCGAATTGGAAGGTGACCAGCCACGGACCGCCAGCGATCGTGTTCTTCGGGACGGAAGACAACTTGATCGAGCGGGGGCGCGCCTTCGCCGAACAGATGATCGCGGTCGGCAATCGAGCCGAGTTGTACACGGCAGAAGGACAGGGCCATGGTTTCTTTCAGCAACTGAGGCCGGTAGGTCATTGGCATGAGGCGGTGGTCCATCAATCGGATCTGTTCCTCGCATCGCTTGGCTATCTTCACGGCGAACCCACAATCGAGCGTCCGGTGGTCGAAGTCCTGAAGAAAGTTCTGCCATAACCGGTGGTCGTCGCCCTATCGCATCCTTCACTGGGCGAAACTGACGCAGCCTCGAGACAACCAGAGAAAAGAGAAAGGAGAACTTACAGTTTCTCTCTTCTCCTTTCTCCTGTGTGTCTCTTGGGCAAAGAATGTAGCCTGGAATTGACCGTCGCTGATTTCAGCGCGGGTTCTAGGGCCGTTCGAACTGCCCGCTCTTCGCCGATCGGTAGATCGCTTCGATAATCGCCACGCTCGGACGGGCTTCGCGGGCGTCGCACACCGGCGTGCCGTTCGAGCGAATGGCGCGAATGAAATCTTCAAAAATCCGCTGGTGCGGGACGCTGTCGCTGACGGTGGCGGAGGCCGCATTCTCGGGCGGCGGTTCAGCCGCGGCAGCCTTCGACGGCCCGGCGCCGCGGAGATCCACAGCCGCGAGCCTGTCGCTATCGAGGATCAGCGTGCCTTCCGCCCCGCTGACCTCGACGCGTCGCGCGTAGCCCGGATAGGACGACGTCGTCGCTTCGATGATTCCGAGCGCGCCGTTCTCGAACTCGAGGACGGCTCCGGCCGTGTCTTCAGTCTTGATCGCGTGAAGCAGCGTGCCCGTGCGCCCGGCGACGCGCGCGACCGGGCCGAACAGCCACTGCAGCACGTCGACGGTGTGAATCGCCTGGTTCATCAACGCGCCGCCGCCGTCGAGCGCCCATGAGCCGCGCCACTTCGAGGTCGCGTAGTACTCGGGCGGGCGATACCAGCGGACGTGGCCAGCAATGAAGATCGGCTTGCCGAGCTTCCCCGAGACAATCATCTGCTTCATCGCGGCGATGTCAGGCTTCAGTCGATCCTGAAAAAACACTCCGACCTTGACGCCGGCGCGCTCGGCTGCGTTGACGACGCTGTCGACCTTGGCCGTCGTCACATCGAGCGGTTTTTCCGAGAGAACGTGGATGCCCTTGCTGATGGCTGCGATCGCCTGTTCGGCGTGCACACCTGACGGCGTGCCGATCGCCACGATGTCGAGCGGACGATGTTCGAGAAAGCGGCTGAGATCATCGTAGGCTGTGCCGCCGTACTTGGCGGCCATGCGTTCAGCCTTCTCGCGGTTCGTGCCGCACACCGCCGCGATCTCGACGCCGGGGACGCCAAGCGCCGCGCGCGCGTGCGTATCGCTGATGTTGCCTGCGCCGAGGATTCCGACCTTCACGACAGGCGCCGAATCTTGATATTGCGGAACCAAACCTGGTTGCCATGATCCTGCAGCAGGATGTAGCCGTTTTGCCGCTTGCCGAAGCGTTCCATCCCCTTGAACTTGCTTTTGTCGATCGCCGCGTTCAGCGCCGGACTGTTCAGCTCGTACTGCAGAACTTTCTTGCCGTTCAACCAGTGCTCGACCGTCTGTCCGCGGACGACGATGCGAGTGGTGTTCCACTCGCCTGCCGGCTTGATCGGGCGATCGTTGGCGTGAAGGACATCGTAGAACGCGGCGGTTTGACGATGCGGCCCGACCTTCGCATCCGGATGCCGCTCATCGTCGATGACCTGGTATTCGTGGCCGACGGCGGAATCGCGGTCCTCCAGGACGAAATACTTGATGCCGCTGTTGCCGCCCTCGGCAATTTTCCAGTCCACCACCAGCTCGAACTGCTCGAAGGTATCCTTCGTGATGATGTCGCGCTCGCCGTGCGTATCCTTCCCGTTGTCAGGCGGCAGCGTCAGTGAGCCATCCTGCGCTTTCCAACGAGAATCGGTCGCGTCGGGCTTCTTGTAACCTCGCCATCCGTCGAGGGAATGGCCGTCGAAGAGCAGGATCCAGCCGGCTTTCTTCTCCGCGTCGGTCAGCGTGTTCGGCGCCGGATCGCGCTGCTGAGCCGCAGCAGGGAGAGTTATCGAAAGAGCAATGAAGGCCGCAGCCGCAAGTCGTCGCAGTGGCATGTGCACTCCGGAAATGATACAAACTCTATCTCTAAAATCTAGGTTCTGCTAGGTTCTACAGGGTTCCGCCAGGTTCCACAAGGTTCGTTCTCGGTTCGGCCAGGTTCCGCGCGCACTCCTGATAGTCGCGTGGTTCGAACCAGGAACCACGCAGAAGCAGAACCCGAAGAACGAACCTTGCAGAACCCAGTCGAACCTCGTAGAACCTTGTAGAACCCGATCGGAAGGGTGAAACCGTGACGAAACTTC
>JBKPNQ010000322.1:0-29385 GCA_046732715.1 Acidobacteriota bacterium
CGTCCGTCCACTGCCGCTTGGCTGTGGTCAGGCATCGAAACCCACCGTCGTTGACGGTCAGGAGATCTTTACGATCGGATCGCCCCTTCGAGAACTGAAGGCGATCACGTCGGGGGCGGTGAGGGACACCACTTCAAACCGGATCGTGTTCGATGCCAGGCTGCCGACCGGCAGTGCCGGCGGGCCGGTGTTTTCCGGCGACGGAAAGGTGCTCGGGATCAGTGACGTTGTTGACGAGAGCGATGACGCGGCTCGCGGGGACTCACGGGTCGTGCCGCTCGACGGCGCGTGCGAAGTTGTGGCGGCAGCCGAAAAGAAGCTGAGCGGAGCGACTCCGCCGAGCGGCTCGCAGCTGCCGGTGGAACCGGCGAAGCCATTTCCGCTGGACGCGCTGAAGAGTGTCGTTCAGCGCCGCGTGGGCAGCCTGAATCCCTATCAGATCTCCTCGACCGAGTTTGACATCAACTTCATCACGCCGGTGATGACCTACGGTGTCGAGTATCAGGCGGAGCTGGCCTCTCGGCGCGAACGCGAGAAAGGCGCCAAGCTCGCGGAACCACCAATGGTGAGTCCGTTCATGGACTTCGCCAACTGGTCCGAGTATATCTCCGACTTTCCGTCGGTGTTGCTGGTTCGCGTGACGCCGAAGTTCGAGGAGGGTTTCTGGACGAAAGTCGCGCGCGGCGCTGCCTCGACCCAGGGCGTCGCCATCCCGCCAATCAAACGATTCTCGGCTGTCTTCGATCGGATGCAGGCGTACTGCGGCGACCGGGAAGTCGCCCCCATTCACCGGTTCAAGCTCGAACGCCGGTTGTCGGAGACCGTCGCGATTGAAGAGGGTCTGTACGTGTTCGAACCCTTCGCGTTCAACCCGGGATGCGGCAGCGTCAAGCTGGTGCTCTATTCGGAGAAGGAGCCGGCGAAGGGAGACAGCCGAGTGGTCGAGCCGAACGTCATCCAGCAGATCAAAGACGACTTCGCGCCCATCGCCGTGAAATAGTCGGACGTGTTCGCAGCCGCCCTCCGATATTCGGGGCGGGATCTCCGGCGATGCGGAGGAAATCACCCCGCAGGCTCTTGCCCGCTCCCCTAGACCTTGCGCAAAGCCTTTGAACGGTGCGACTTGACCCTCATTCCAGGCACTCGTGCTGCGGGTACATCGATTGCGGGACTCGCGAGTTGCGTTCAGAAGGGAATAGTGTGAATCAGCAGCTCAGGACGGCGACCGTCGCATGGCTGATCACGGCGGTGTACTACTTCTATCAGTACACGCTGCGATCGGCCCCGGCCGTCATGATGCCGCAGCTGTCAGACGCATTCGGCATGAGCGCGACGGCGGTCGCGTCGATGGTCGGGCTCTTCTATTACGGCTACTCGCCGTTCAGCCTCGTGGCGGGCGCGGCAATGGATGGTCTCGGCCCACGCAAAGTCGTTCCGCTCGGTGCGGCCGCCGTTGGCGTCGGCTCACTCCTCTTTGCCACCGGCGACAGCACGATCGCCAGCATCGGTCGATTTCTGCAAGGTGCCGGCGGCGTTTTTGCGCTGGTCGGCGCAGCGTATATCGCGACCACGAATTTTCCTGCCTCGCGAGCGGCGACGTTGATTGGTGCGACTCAGATGTTCGGCATGGCCGGCGGATCCGCCGGCCAATTCGTCGTCGGACCGATGATCGGTGGCGGGGTCACGTGGACCACGTTCTGGACCGGAATGGGCGTCATCGGGCTCGCGATCAGTGTTCTCCTGTTCTTCCTCCTGCCGCCAGCGAAGCCGAGCGAGCAGCGCGACGATTGGATGAAAAGTGCCGGAAGCGCATTCGGTGTCGTGTTTCGGAATCCGCAATCGATTCTCTGTGGAGTCATCGCCGGCCTGTTGTTCATTCCAACAACGATCTTCGACATGACCTGGGGCGTCCGCTACCTGCAGGAAGGCCGTGGCCTCGACTACGCGACCGCGGTGTTGCGTTCGGCATCGGTGCCCCTCGGATGGATCATCGGTTGTCCGCTGTTGGGGTTCATCTCGGATCGGATCGGCCGCCGGAAACCGGTGATTGTTGTCGCCGGGCTCGTGCTGTTCGTCTGCCTTGCCTGGATCCTGTTCGGACCTGCGGACGTATTCCCGCCGTACGTTCTGGGTCTTGTGGCCGGCGTCGCCTCGGGCGCGGCGATGCTGCCCTACACCGTCATCAAGGAAGCGAATCCGCCAAAGATGAGCGGCACCGCGACTGGCGTGGTCAACTTCCTCAACTTCACGTTCAGCGCCCTGCTCGGACCTGTGTTCGCGAGATTGCTGATGAGGGTCAGCGGCGGGGCATCCGGGATGACCATCGAGCACTACCAGACGGCGTTCCAGCCGCTGCTGTACGGCGTCGGACTGGCGATCGTTCTCACGCTTCTGTTGAAGGAAACGGGCCCCGCGGCTCGCCGCACCGCGACAGCGCCCGCGTACGAGGAACTATGACTACAACCACCGGAACCGGAAAGTACGAGCAGCTGCTCGACAGATGTCTGACGCTGGAACCTGTGCCGACGGCCGTGGCACACCCGTGCGAAGCCTCCGCGCTGGCCGGTGCGATTGAAGCCGGCGCGAAAGGGCTGATCGTTCCGATCCTCGTCGGCCCGAGAGCGAAGATCGAGGAGATTGCGATTAAGAACGGAATCGATCTCGGAAAATCGAAGATCGTCGACGTCCCTCACAGCGACGCCTCGGCGGCAAAGGCGGTCGAACTCGTTCGCAACGGACAGGCAGAGCTTCTGATGAAGGGAAGCCTGCACACCGACGAGCTCCTGGCCGCGGTCGTCGCACGGGAAACCGGCTTGCGCACTGGCCGCCGCATCAGCCATGTGTTCATCATGGATGTGCCGACCTACCACAAGGTCCTCGTCGTGACCGACGCGGCGATCAATATCGCGCCGGTGCTCGAGGACAAGATGCACATCTGTCAGAACGCCATCGAACTCGCGCTAGCTCTTGGCCTGAGCAAGCCGAAAGTCGCAATTCTCGCCGCGGTTGAGACCGTCACCTCGAAAATGCCAGCCACGATCGACGCGGCCGCACTGTGCAAGATGGCCGATCGCGGTCAGATTACCGGCGGTCTGCTCGACGGCCCGTTGGCCTTCGACAATGCGATCAGCAAGGAAGCGGCGGCGACGAAGGGCATTCGTTCTGAAGTCGCGGGCGATCCAGACATTCTGCTCGTTCCCGATCTCGAAGCCGGCAACATGCTCGCCAAGCAGCTCAGCTTCCTGGCCAATGCGGATAGCGCCGGGCTGGTCCTCGGTGCGCGAGTGCCGATCATCCTGACGAGCCGCGCCGACAGCGTCCGCTCGCGGATCGCGAGCTGCGCCGTCGCGATGCTTGTCGCACACGCGCGGCGAAAGACGCTGCAGGTTGCGACGTAATTCGCGGCTCGCGGCTCGCGGTTGGCGACTCGCGGTCTACCGGCTCCTTAGCGGCGCCAACCTACTTTGACCGCGACATGCCCAGTTCTTGATTCGGCGACTCGACACTTCGATTCAAGGATTCGATTCGACGATTCCGATTCAAGGATTCAGGGATTCAGGGATTAGCGATTCGAGGATGAGCGATTCAGGATCAGTGATGAGGGATTAGGGATTCAAATGGACGACTACGTCATTGTCCTCAACGCCGGCTCCTCGAGTCTCAAGTTCAGTCTGTACGGGCGGCCCGAATCGAAAGCCTGGGAAGTCGGCGCCCGGGGTCAGATCGAAGGAATCGGCACGTCGCCAAAATTCTCGGCCAAAGACGGATCCGGCGGTCCGCTAGTCGACGAGGCGCTGGACAAGTCGGTGGTGCGCGACGGCCGGGGTGCGCTCGATGCGCTGGCGAACTGGCTGCGCGCGACCTACGGCGGAGCCCGCGTCCTGGGCGTTGGTCACCGTGTCGTCCATGGCGGCGCCCGTTTCGCCGGTCCCACAGTAGTGACGCCTGAGGTCTTGAGTGAGCTGAGAAAGCTAATACCTCTCGCCCCGTTACATCAGCCGCACAACCTCGCGGCAATCGATGCCGTCTCCGAGCAGCTTCCGGGTGTGCCGCAAGTGGCCTGCTTCGACACCAGCTTCCATCGTGGTCAGCCCGAGGTCGCGGAGCTGGTGCCGCTACCGCGCGAAATCCGCGAGCGCGGTGTTCAGCGCTACGGTTTCCACGGGTTGTCCTACGAATACATCGCGTCGGTTCTGCCCGACGTCGCCCCCGACATCGCGCGCGGGCGGGTGATCGTCGCGCATCTCGGCAGCGGTGCCAGCCTCTGTGCGATGCGCGATCGCAAGAGCATCGACAGTACGCTTGGGTTCACCGCGCTCGACGGCCTCTGCATGGGCACGCGGCCGGGCGCCGTGGACCCCGGCGTGATCTTGTATCTCTTTCAGAATCTCGAGCTCTCGCCGAAGGAAGTCGAAACGATTCTTTACAAGAAGTCGGGGCTGATCGGCATATCGGGCAAGAGCAACGACATGCGCGATCTCTTGGGCAGCGCCGAGCCTGCCGCCCGTCTGGCGGTTGACTATTTCGTCTACCGAGCCGCCAAAGAGATCGGTGCGCTCGCCGCGTCGCTCGGCGGCGTCGACGCCCTGGTCTTCACTGCCGGCATCGGCGAGAACTCTCCGGAAATCAGAAGCCGGCTCTGTGACGCCTCCGCCTGGATTGGCATCGAGCTGGACACCAACGCGAACAGCACGAAGCAACAACGGATCTCTCGCGCCTCGAGTCGGGTTTCGGTCTGGGTCATTCCGACGAACGAGGAGCTGGTCATCGCCCGCCACACTGGTGCGTTGCTGGGACTTATCGAGGCCCGCGCCTAGCGTCTGTCGATCATGGAAAGAGGGCACGTCATGGACGTCATCACATCGCACGACACGAAGACCGGCGCCGCGCCATCGCCGTGGCACGGGTTCAACACGGGTCTCTGGCAGAAAGAGATCAACGTTCGCGACTTCATCCAGCAGAACTACGAGCCCTACGACGGAGACGAGTCCTTCCTTGCGCCGGCGACGCCGCGGACGCTCGGCATCTGGAACCAACTTCAGGCACTGTTCATCGAAGAGCGAAAGAAGGGCGTGCTCGACGTCTCCCAGATCCCGAGCTCGATTACGGCGCATGCGCCCGGGTACATCGACAAGGACAACGAAGTCATCGTCGGCCTTCAGACCGAGGCGCCGCTCAAACGCGCGATCATGCCGAACGGCGGCTGGCGCATGGTGGCGACGGCGCTGAAAACATATGGATTTGAGCCGGACCCGCACGTCGTCGAGGCGTTCACGAAGTACCGGAAGACTCACAACGCCGCGGTGTTCGACGCTTACACCGACGACATCAGGCGCTGCCGCAGCTCGCACATCCTGACCGGGCTTCCGGACGCCTACGGCCGCGGCCGGATTATCGGCGACTACCGTCGCGTCGCGCTGTATGGCGTCGCGCGCCTCATCGAACGAAAGCAGGAGGAGAAGAGCGATCTCGACACGTTCCAGTCGACCGACGAAATCATTCGCGACCGCGAGGAGCTGAGTGAACAGATTCGCGCGCTGAAGGAACTGCAGCAGATGGCCGCGAGCTACGGGTTCGACATCTCCGGCCCGGCACGCACCGCGAAAGAGGCCGTCCAGTGGCTCTACTTCGGCTACCTGGCCGGCGTGAAGGAACAGAACGGCGCCGCGATGTCACTGGGGCGGACGACCACGTTCCTCGACGTCTATTTCGAGCGGGATTTCGCCGCCGGAACCCTCACCGAGGAACAGGCTCAGGAAATCATCGACGACTTCGTCATCAAGCTCCGCATCGTCCGCTTCCTGCGGACGCCGGAATACGACAACCTGTTCGCCGGTGATCCGACGTGGGTCACCGAATCGATCGGTGGGATGGGCGATGATGGTCGATCGCTCGTCACGAAGTCGAGTTTTCGCATTCTGCAGACGCTCTACAACCTCGGCCCGGCGCCCGAGCCCAATCTCACGATCTGGTACTCAGCGCGGATGCCCGATGGATTCCGTCGGTTTGCCGCGAAGGTGGCGATCGACACCAGCTCGTTGCAGTTCGAGAGCGACGAGATCATGCGCCGGGCCTGGGGCGACGACGGCGCCATTGCCTGCTGCGTCTCGCCCATGCTCCTGGGCAAGCAGATGCAGTTCTTCGGCGCCCGGGCGAACCTGGCCAAGTGCCTGCTCTACGCCATCAACGGCGGACGCGACGAAATCTCGGGCGATCAGGTTGCGCCAGCTGTCGAGCCGGTCAAGGGAGATTATCTCGACTTCGACGACGTGCTTGGCAAGTTCGACAAGACGATGGACTGGCTTGCCGGTGTGTATGTCAACGCGATGAACGTCATCCACTACATGCACGATAAGTACGCGTACGAGCGCGTGGAGATGGCGCTGCACGATTACGCGCCGCTGCGAACCATGGCGTTCGGCATTGCCGGACTGTCGGTCGTGGCCGACAGCCTGTCGGCGATCAAGTACGCCAAGGTCCGCGTCGTTCGCAACGAAACCGGGCTGATCACAGACTACCAGACCGAAGGCACATTTCCATTCTTCGGCAATAACGACAACAAGGTGGATCAGCTCGCGGTGTGGCTGGTCAGCACCTTCATGGGCAAGCTGAGGAAGTATCCGACCTATCGCCATGCGCTCCACACGCAATCCGTGCTGACGATCACGTCGAACGTGGTTTACGGGAAGGCGACCGGCAACACGCCTGACGGCAGACGTCAGGGCGAGCCGTTTGCGCCCGGGGCGAACCCGATGCACGGCCGCGACAGCCACGGCATTCATGCATCAGCCGCGTCGGTTGCCAAGATTCCGTACCGTGATGCGGCTGACGGGATCTCGCTGACGTCGTCGCTGGTGCCGACCGGTCTCGGAAGAGTGGCCGAGGATCGCACGACCAACCTCACGGCGATCCTGGACGCCTTCTTCAGCAGCACCGGCTATCACATGAACGTGAACGTCCTGAACCGCGACACGCTTCTCGACGCGATGGAGCATCCGGAAAAGTATCCGAGTCTGACAATTCGCGTGTCCGGTTATGCCGTCAACTTCGTGCGGCTCACTCGCGACCAGCAGATGGACGTCATCAACCGAACCTTCCACGGAAGCGCATAACGTTGGGTTCACAGTTCAGAGCCCACGTGACGAGCTAATCATGGTGACGGCCCTCCGGGAGCGCCTTGATTTCGGCGCGGTCACGCAGCTGAGGCAGGCGCCGTCGGCCACATCGATCGCCCAACAGCGTGGGATTGCACGGATCGCCACGATCGACTGGATGCGGGGGCTGGTGATGCTCCTGATGGTCATCGATCACGCGTCGATGGCGTTCGATGCCAGCCATCTGTCCGAGGACTCCGCCATGTATCCGGAGGCCGCCACGATGGCGCTTCCCGCCGCCGAGTTCTTCACCCGCTGGATCACGCATCTGTGTGCCCCGACGTTCGTCTTTCTCGCCGGCACGGCTCTCGCCTTGAGCGTCGAGCGGAAAGTCGCGAAGCGGGCGAATCCCTGGGAGATCGACAAACAGATCCTCACCCGCGGCGCAATCATCGCGCTGCTCGATCCCACCATCGTGTCGCTTGGTTCCGGACGCTGGACGTTCCAGGTGCTTCTGGCGATCGGCCTCTCGATGATGTGCATGGCGGCGCTGCGCCGCTTGTCGAGCCCGATGATGCTTGCATTCGGTCTTGCCTGGTTTGCGGTCGGCGAGATCGTCACCGGCTGGGTCTGGCATCCACCGGGCGCGTCCTCGATTCCTGCGGCGTTTCTGGTTGCCACCTACGGGACCAGCAGCCTGGTGATCAAATACCCGTTGCTGCCATGGCTGGCGATGATGATGTTTGGCTGGGCGTTCGGACGCTACCTGATTCGCTTTGGACTCGGGCAGTCCCGTCATCCTCCCGCAGCCGTGCTGCTGGTTGCCGGATTCGGCGCCCTACTCGCGTTTGCACTCGTACGATACGCGGCCGGTTATGGGGATATGTTCCTGCATCGCGCCGACAACTCCTGGCAGCAGTGGCTTCACGTCAGCAAGTACCCACCGTCGATCACCTACACGGGATTGGAGCTTGGCCTGCTGTGCGTGATTCTTGCCGCGCTCATGACGTTCGAACGGCGCATTGGGTTCAGGCCGAACGGCATCCTGCTCGTATTCGGTCAGACCGCGATGTTCTTCTATCTTGCGCACCGGCTCGCGTTCGAGATTCCAGCGACGTACTTCGGTCTTCGAGGCGCGGGGGACCTGTCGACGACATACGCGGTATCCATCGTTGCCATCGTGGCGCTGTACCCGGCCTGCCGCTGGTATCGCCGCTTCAAGGCGGCTCATCCGGCGTCGGTCCTCAAATATCTGTAGGCATGTATGTCAACGACCACTCCGCAGCCTGCGCTTGAAGCGAAGAGCCCGTACGAACTGCGAGTCAATCTCGGCAAGGGTGTTCCCGAATCTGACGTGCGGTCTGCCCTCGCCAGTGGCGACATGGGCTTTCTTCATTCGTTCACGACCGGGGCGACGGTCGACGGCCCCGGTGTCCGCGTCGTCGCGTGGACCGCCGGCTGCATGTGGCGGTGCCTCTACTGCCACAACCCGGACACCTGGACGATGAGCAATGGGATCCCCGTTACCATCGCGAAAGCGACCGAACAGCTGCGCAAGTACAGCCGTGGCCTAAAGGTGATGTCCGGAGGCTTGACCGTCAGCGGTGGAGAGCCGCTCATGCAGCACAAGTTCGTGGTGAAGCTGTTTGCGGCGGCGAAGAAGATCGGCGTGCATACCGCGCTCGATAGCAACGGCTACTACGGGGACCGGCTCACTGACGCCGATCTCGACGCAATCGATCTCGTGATGCTGGACTTCAAGACGTGGGATGCCGAGCGTCACCGCGTGCTCACCGGCATGGACAACGCGCCGACGATCGAATTTGCCCGCCGGCTCGCGGCACGCAAGCTGCCGATCTGGCTTCGCTACGTCCTGGTTCCCGATCTGACGGACGATCCGGACGATGTCGGCAAGACCGCCGCGTTCGCGGCCGGACTTGGCAATGTTTCTCGGGTCGACGTGTTGCCGTTCCACCAGATGGGTCGCTACAAGTGGGAGAAGCTCGGGCTTGAATACAAGCTGCAGAACACAGAGCCGCCGAGCGATGCAATCGTGGAACGGACGCTGGGAATCTTCCGCAACGCCGGGTTGAAGGCGTACTAGAGGACTTGACCTCGACGGTCCGAGGAAACTCTAGAACGCGACGCGGACGCCCAGATGCATCACCGGTCGCGGCTGCCACGCCGTGGGCGATCGAAAGGCTGGCCCGGTGACGACCAACTCTTCGACCTCGTTGTCCCTGTTCACAAAGTTGAAGAGATCCCACACGACATCGAAACGCTGCTTACCGATCGTGACCGGGATTTGCACTCGAGCATCGGCGGTGAGGGTGTAGGTGAATCTGGTGCGCGCCGCTCGGTAGGCGCGGATCGCTTCGGGACCCTGGTTCAAGTCCGGTACCAGCAGGAGGCGTGAGAACGGCTGGCCGTCCTGGTATCGCGCGACCATGCCCAGGCGCACATCGTGCGCGAATCGATACGTTCCTGCTGTCTTGATGGTGTAGCCGCGGTCGGAAAAGGCTGTCCCGTGCGTGAAGGTCGCGGCGTTCGGGTTCGAGAACGCATCGGTCGGTATCGCGGCGTCGTTCTGAAACACATGGAAGCCGCGGGCCGCGGCCGCCCCTTCCATTCGACCAGCCGTGGCGCCCGCGATGATCCACAGTCGATCGCCATTGTAGCGCACGTTCAGCTCGACGCCGTGGTGCGTCGTCTTCAACGTATCCGGATTGGTCAGGAGGTAGTGGTCCGCGCCGAACGTCTCGGGCCGCCGGTTGTACACCGGCAGGTGTTGGTCGTCACTCGGATCGAGGAGATCGCCACCCGGATCGGGAACCATGGTGAGGGTATAGGCCTCGAGCGGTGCGCCGTCATTCACGAGCGCCATCACCCGCTCCTCCTGCCGGGCCAGCGCGCTGAAGCCAATCGCCCACCTCGGTGAAGCGCGCACTTCGACGCCAAGCAACAGCTCGGTGAGGGTGGGCCGCTGCAACTGAGGGTCAATGACGGAGACGGCGGCAGGCCCTGCACCGACCCGGGCCACGAGCGGTCCTTGCTCGGCCGGCTGGAATCGCTGGTCACCGTTGCGGTCGGTCCAGCGAAACACGTCGGCGCTGGCGGCAGACGGATCGCCGTAATCCAACAGCTCGAGCGGCAGGCGATGTCCGTATCGCCCGAGACCAAGGATGCCGGTCACGCGTTGATTCGAATCGACGTTCCAACGCAGCGAAAGCCGCGGGAACAAATCGTTCCACTGGATCGGCGGACCGGTCTCGGGGGTGGCGGTCATCACCTCCGCCCTCAGGCCTGCATCGATCGTGAGGCGAGCCAACAACGGAACCATCTCGGCGGCATATGCGGTGAACGTCGTTCCGCTGTGCGCGGTCGTTGTCCCCTGGAGACGCCAGAGGCGGGCCGGCAATCCTTCAACCGATTCGGCGACCGCGGGCACAGGAAGCGCTCCATCGGAGGCGGTTGCGTGCCCGAGCTCGACGCCGGCGCGCGCGCCGCGCAGCCATCGATTCTCGTTGTCAGGTAATCCGGCAGCGCGCAGGATCGTCGACCACCGTTGGTGAGATTGCGAACCGGACACTGCGTCCAGGATCTGTCGGTCCTGAATCGAGTCGATGTACGCGAGGGACGAGGACGCCATCTCAGGCTTCGCGGCGAAATCCCAGAAGCCGCCGGCGGCCGTGAGCGACACGAGCCGGGTTCGACGGGTCCATCCGACTTCCATCAGCAGATCGGACACCCGCTGGGTCGCGTCTGGTTGGCCGATCCAGAGCCGGCTGTCGAGTGGAACGCGTGCCGACCGCGCGGCCCCCACGACAGACACTTCATCCGCCGGTGACGGCGTGAACACGATGTGCGTCATGCCGCTGACATCACGCGAGTGGAGCAGGGTCGGATCGGCGCGATCGAATCGAGTGGCGTTATTCGCGGCCACTCCGAACATCGCCTTTGCGCGTTTGCCAAGAATCGGTCCGCTCGCGGTGGCCGTCACGCGATTCCACGTGTGCAGCGTGGAGATTGGTGGCACCGGGTCGGTCGGCGCCGACGGGTGGGACAGCGTGGAGAAAAACTCTACCCGACCGCCCCATTTGTCCAACGGGCGCCTCGGAATCATGCGCACGCTGACCCCGGGTGCGGACTGCTCGACCGGCATCATCGCGGTCGCGATTTCGACCCCGTCCAGCATGGCCGGATCGAGAAACAGCAGCGACCCTCCGAACCGGCCAGCATCCGTGAAATCAAGACCGCCGAGTTGAAACGCATTCTGCGTCCACGAACTTCCCCGCGCACCCAGGCGGCTGGGACTGCCGACGCTGAGGCCGCCGCCTTCGATTCGGTCCGAGATGATCTCGGGAATCATGGTCTCGAGGAGACCACCCACCGTTCCGCTCGACGGCAGATCGTCGAATGCGGATCGTGACAGCGTCGTACAGGCGGTATCGCTCTTCGAGCCGGGAAGCGTCTGAGCGTTCAGCTGCGCACTCGCCGACATGAGGAGCGTCAGTGAAGCGGCCCGTACCACAATCAGACGCGCCGTCGAGCGGCCAGTGCTCAGACTCAACAAAGCAGACTCGTCCAGTTCATACGCGCTCCTGCCGATCGCCTTTCTCGCCTTTATCTTTTACCTTTTACCTTTTCACTTTTTACTTTTGACTTCCTAGTACGGCCACGTCCAGTTGGCGAGCTCGGGCTTGTCGGCGCCGTGCTGGTGCGCGTAGGCCATGTTTTCGATGATCGCGTTCTTCATCTCTTCCTTCAGGTGCGACCCCTTGGTGCGCAGTTTCGGCACGCGATCGATCACATCGATGACCAGATTGAATCGCGAGGTCTCGTTCAGCATCGCCAGCTCGAGCGGCGTGTTGATGTTGCCCTTTTCCTTGTAGCCCCGCACGTGGAGCTGGTCGTGGCCCTTGAATTTATACGCCAACCGGTGAATCAGCCAGGGGTATCCGTGGAAGTTGAAGATGATGGGCTTGTCGGTGGTGAACAAGCTGTCGAACTCACGGGTGCTCAGGCCGTGCGGGTGCTCGGTGTCCGGTTGCAGCTTGAAGAGATCGACGACGTTGACGAACCGCAGCTTCAAATCAGGCACTCTGTCGCGGAGTATCGCCGCCGCGGCGAGGGCTTCCATCGTCGACACATCGCCGCACGACGCCAGGACGACGTCAGGCTCCTCTCCGGCATCCGTGCTGGCACGAGGCCAGATCCCCACGCCCTTGGCGCAATGTGTGATCGCTTCATCGATCGTCGTGAACTGCAGGTGCTTCTGCTTGTCGGCGACGATGACGTTGATGCAATCGAGGGTGCGGAGGCAATGATCCGCGACAGATAGTAGCGTATTCGCGTCGGGCGGCAGGTAGATGCGGACGACCGAGGGGCCCTTGTTCGTCACGAGATCGATGAAACCAGGATCCTGATGCGAGAACCCGTTGTGGTCCTGGCGCCAGACCGTCGAGGACAGCAGGATGTTTTCCGACGCCACCGATGCGCGCCAGGGCACGTGATTCTTGGAGATGTCCAGCCACTTGGCGTGCTGATTGAACATCGAACCGAACACGTGCGCGAACGCTTCATAGGTGTGGAAGAACCCGTGACGTCCGGTGAGGAGATAGCCTTCGAGCCATCCGACGAGCGTATGCTCGGACAGCATCTCCATGACCCGGCCATCGCGTGCCAGCTCGCCGCCGTCGTCATCCTCCGGCAGCATGTCGGCCATCCACGCTTTCTTCGTCGCACCGTAGACGGCCTGCAGCCGGTTTGACGCGGTTTCGTCTGGCCCGAGAAGGCGGAAGCTCGTCGGGTTGTTCGCCAGCACGTCCCGCAGGTATTCGCCGAGCGGCTTGGTGTTCTCGTACGCGGCGGTGCCGCGGGACGATACTTCAACCGCGTACTTGCGGAAATCTGGCAGCTTGAGATCCTTCCGCAGCAATCCGCCGTTGGCATGCTGATTTGCGCTCATCCGGCGATTGCCGCGCGGAGCGAGCGCTCGAAGCTCCGGGACGAACGTGCCGCCAGGCGTAAACAACTCCTCCGGCTTGTAACTCCGCATCCAGTTCTCGAGCAGCTTCAGGTTCGCGGGATTCTCGCGGACGTCGGAGAACGGCACCTGATGCGAGCGCCACGACCCCTCGACTTTGTGGCCCTTGATCTCCTTCGGTCCGGTCCATCCTTTAGGTGAGCGCAACACGATGACGGGCCAGCGCGGGCGGGTTGGATTCCTGGTATCTCGGGCGGTCTTCTGTATGGCGCGAATGTCACCAACCGCTCGATCCAGCGTCGCGGCCATTTTCTGGTGCATCAGAATTGGATCGGTTCCTTCGACGAAGTACGGCGTGTAGCCATAACCGATGAACAGCGACTCCAGCTCCTCATGGCTGATGCGCGCGAGTATAGTCGGGTTGGCGATCTTGTAGCCATTGAGATTCAGAATCGGCAGGACCGCGCCATCGCGGATAGGATTGAGAAACTTGTTGGAATGCCACGCCGTTGCAAGCGGTCCAGTCTCGGCCTCGCCGTCACCGACGACGCAGGCGACGATGAGATCTGGATTGTCGAGCGCCATCCCATAGGCGTGCGACAGGCTGTACCCGAGCTCTCCGCCTTCGTGTATCGAGCCTGGCGTTTCCGGGGTCACATGGCTGCCGATGTGACCGGGAAACGAAAACTGCTTGAAGAATTTCTGTAGTCCTTCCGCATCCTGACTCTTGTCGGGATAAATCTCGGAATACGTGCCCTCGAGATAGGCCGGTCCGAGAACCCCGGGGGCGCCGTGGCCGGGACCAGCGACAAAGATCATGTCGAGGTCGTCGCGGACGATCAGACGGTTCAAATGGACCCATACGAACGACAGGGCGGGGCTCGCCCCCCAATGACCCAGCAGCCGGCGCTTCACGTCGTCCGCCTTGAGCGGTTCGGTGAGCAACGGATTGTCTTGCAGATAGATCATTCCCACCGAGAGGTAGTTGCACGCACGCCAGTAGGCGTGCATTCGGTTGAGCTCTGTATCGTTCAGCACTGCAGTCTCCGCGGGCGCGACTTGTGTATCCATAATTCCTCGCAGTCTTCTCTTACTTTGCGCTGGGGCCCCACCCCCAGCGCCTGCCAGCCCTCGCTCACTCGCTCGGGCCGCTGACTCGCAGCATCGTGCTGCTTAGTCATCCTTCTTGCGCTGGGGCCCCACCCCCAGCGCCTGCCAGCCCTCGCTCACTCGCTCGGGCCGCTGGCTCGCAGCATCGTGCTGCTTAGTCATCCTTCTTGCGCTGGGGCGCTCCGCCTCCCGCGCGCTCGCGTTGGCGTGCTACGGCGGACCCACCGGAGCCTTGGCGAAGATGGGCACCCTGGCGTCGACAGTCTTCCCCCCTCCAAGCGCTAGCGCGAGAACGGCAATCGATCGTGGTCCCACGCGGTACGTCGACGTCGTCACCGTCGGGCCCTCGTCCCAGCGGTTGATGTCGTGTGGTGACGGACGTGCGGTATCAATGCAACGACGCCAGGATTCCGTGGAGCCCTCGGGCACGGGCGGCAGCTCAAACGTCAATGGCTCCCAGTACGCGTTGAGCATGGCGTGCAGAAGGAATCGCCAGCCAAGACTCCGCAGGGTGAACGCGAGCGAGCGCGACGATTCTCCCCAGTCCGGACGGTTGAGCGCGATCCCGTGCCACTCGACCTGTGCTCGCTGCAACAGTTGGTTGAGCGTGAGCTCGCGACCCTCGACGACCACATCACGCTGCTGCCGAAACGCGCAGAGCGCCTTCACGAACCGGTGGATGTCGGCGTGCCGTTCAAGCAGCCGCCAATCGAACCAGCTGATCTCGTTATCCTGAGCGTAGGCGTTGTTGTTGCCTCGTTGCGTCCGGCGCACCTCGTCACCCATGAGCAGCATGGGTGTGCCGGCTGACATGAATACCAGCGCGAAGAAGTTCTTCACCTGCCGGTTACGCAGCATCTCGATTGCGTCGTCGTCAGTTGGGCCTTCGACCCCGCAGTTCCAGCTCAGGTTGTCGTTGCTGCCGTCGCGATTGTCCTCACCGTTCGACGCATTGTGCTTCCCGTTGTACGAGACGAGATCGTTGAGCGTGAAGCCATCGTGACAGGTCACGAAGTTGATGCTCTGTTCGGCCTCCCGTTCCTCATGTCCGAAGAGGTCAGGGCTTCCGAGAATCCGTGTGGCGATCGTGGAGACCGATCCCGCGTCGCCTTTGACAAAGCGGCGGACGTCATCACGGAAGTGGCCGTTCCATTCCTGCCAGGTGTCGCCGATGAAGCTGCCGACCTGATAAAGACCGCCGGCGTCCCATGCTTCGGCGATCAATTTGGTGCCGGCGAGCTGTGGATCCGTCTCGATGTCCCACAGGACCGGGGCGTTGGGCAGGGGCCGGCCGGCTTCGTCGCGCGACAGGATCGAGGCAAGGTCAAAGCGGAAACCATCCACGTGCATCTCCGAGACCCAATACCGCAGGCTGTCCTGGATCAACCGTCGAACGATTGGCTGGTTGGCGTTGAGCGTGTTCCCGCAGCCGGTGTAGTCCGCGTAGCGCGACTTGTCGTGCTGCAGCATGTAATAGAAGGAATTGGCGAGCCCGCGGTAACAGAATGTCGGGCCGTCTGCGCCGCCTTCCGACGTGTGATTGAACACCACGTCCAGGATGACCTCGATTCCGGCCCGATGCAGCGCTTTGATCATGTCGCGGCATTCGTCGAGCACGCCAAGCGGCTCGCGCTGCGAACTGTAGGCGTGGTGAGGTGCGAAGAACGAAACCGGCTGATAGCCCCAGTAGTTGACGCGGCCGGGCGGTGCGTCCAGCCAGTCAAACTGGAAGATCGGCAGCAGCTCCACAGCGCTGATTCCGAGATCCGTGAGGTACGGGATCTTCTCAATCAATCCCGCGTAGGTGCCTCGCGACCCGGCGCTGACTCCCGACGACGGGTGCTGCGTGAACCCTCGAACGTGGAGCTCGTAGATCACGGTCTCGGCGAATGGACGCCGGAGTGGGACGTCGCCTTCCCAGTCGTACTGGCCAGGATCGGCGACGACGCTTCTCATCGCCAGGGCGGTGTTGGGGCCAGGTCTCCGCGCGGCGCCGCGGTCGTACGCATCCGGCACCGCGATCGCCAAACCGTCCGGATCGAGAAGCAGTTTTTCCGCAGCGAATCGCAGTCCGCGCTCGGGCGCGAACGGCCCGTACGCCCGGTAGGCGTACACCTGTCCAGCGGCCAGCCCGGGCACGAACCCGTGCCAGTAGTGATAGGTGCGATGAGCGTCTTGATCGAGCGGGATGATCCTCGCTGGCGCGGTGGCGTTGGGATCGTCGAACAACACCAGCTCGACGAGCGTCGCGTCTTTTGAGAACACACTGAAATTGACGCCACCGGGCTGCACCGTCGCACCGAGAGGGGCTGGAGCGCCGGCTGCGATGACCGGTGCGCGAGCCGTTGAGGCGCGCTCGCCAATCATGTGCCGCTCGCGGCGTTGACCGGAACGTTCCAGATGTCGCGGCAATAGTCGCGAATCGATCGATCTGACGAGAACCTCCCGGCCCGCGCCGTGTTCAGGATTGACATGCGCGTCCAGTTGGTCTGATCACGGTAGGCCTCGTCGACGCGGTGCTGGCACTCCACGTACGACTGGTAGTCTGCCAGCAACATGTAATCATCGCGTGTCAGCAGCGATTCGATCAGCGGCCGGAACACCTCGCGATCGCCGTTGCTGAACACGCCCCGATCGAGAAGGTCGATAACCTCGCGAAGCTCGGCATTCGATTCGTAGTGGCGGCTCGGCCTGTAACCCTCGGATTTGGTGCGCTCGACTTCGGCGGCGGTCAATCCGAACAGGAAGAAGTTTTCGGCGCCCACCGCGTCGCGGATCTCGACGTTGGCGCCGTCGAGTGTGCCGATCGTCAACGCCCCGTTCAGCGCGAACTTCATGTTGCCGGTCCCTGACGCTTCCTTGCCGGCGGTCGAGATCTGCTCGGACAGATCGGCTGCCGGATAGACGCGCTGTCCACTCTTCACGTTGAAGTCGGGAAGGAACACGACCTTGAGCACCTGCGAGACTGTCGGGTCCGCGTTAATGACCGACGCTACAGAGTTGATCAGCTTGATGATCAGTTTGGCCATCCGGTAGCCAGGCGCGGCCTTGCCCCCAAAGATGACAGTCCGCGGCGTGACGTTGGTGACCCCGGCGCGTTTCAGCCGGTTGTACATCGTGATCAGGTAGAGCACGTTCAAATGCTGGCGCTTGTACTCGTGCAGGCGTTTCACCTGAATGTCGAAGAGCGACGACGGGTCGACCGTGATGTCAGTGCGCTCCTTGAGGAAACCGGCGAGCGAAACCTTGTTGTCGGCTTTGACGGAGAGCCACTCGTTCTGAAAGTCGCTGTCGGTCGCCAGAGGTTCGAGGCGCTGAAGTTCGTCCTCCAAACTGGAAATCCACCCATCGCCGATCCGGCTGCTGATGAGCCCGCTGAGCTGCGGATTGCTCAAGACCATCCAGCGCCGCGGCGTCACACCGTTGGTGACGTTGAAGAATTTTCCAGGCATCACCTGGTAGAAGTCGCGCAGGACGGTTTGCTTGAGCAGTTCGCTGTGGAGCATGGCCACGCCGTTGATCGCGTGACTGCCAACGCTCGCCAGGTGTGCCATGCGGACGTACTTGTCGCCGGTTTCATCAATTATCGACAGACGCCGAAGCAGTTGATCGTCGTCCGGATACCGCTTCCGGAGGTCGTCCATGAACCGGCGGTTGATCTCGTAAATGATTTCGAGGTGGCGGGGCAGCGACTTGCCGAAGAGCGGCACCGGCCATTTTTCCAGCGCCTCGGCCAGCAGCGTGTGATTCGTATAGCCACAGGCCTGTTGGGTGATCGCCCAGGCCTGATCCCAATCCATCTGGTGTTCGTCCACGAGCAGCCGCATCAACTCGGCGATCGAGATGGACGGATGCGTGTCGTTCAATTGAATGGCCCAGTGCTCACCGAAGTCCGTCAGCGACTTCTGCCGCATCAGGTGCAGACGGATCATGTCCTGCAGCGAGCATGAGACGAAGAAGTACTGCTGCGACAGCCGCAGTTTTTTTCCTGCCACCGGCTCGTCGTTCGGATAGAGCACCTTTGAAATGGTCTCCGACTCGACCTTCTGATCCACCGCGCGGTAGTAATCGCCGACGTTGAACGCGTCAAAGTCGAACGATTCGGCCGCTTCGGCTTTCCACAGTCGCAGCAGGTTGGTGATCGATCCCGCGTAGCCGGGAATCGGCGTATCGTAGGCAATGCCTCTCACCACCCGGTCGGGAATCCAACGCACCCTGAATTGTCCCTGCTCGTCGCGGTAATGCTCGGTCCGCCCCCCGAGCGGCACGTCAAAGGTCACTTCCGATCGCACGATCTCCCACGGGTTGCCGAACCGGAGCCACTTGTCCGTGATTTCGACCTGCCAGCCGTCACGAATGACCTGATCGAAGATGCCGAATTCATAACGGAGGCCGTAGCCAATCGCGGGAACGCTGAGCGTCGCCAGTGAGTCCATGTAACACGCGGCCAGCCGGCCGAGCCCGCCATTCCCCAGCCCGGGCTCTTCTTCCTGTTCGAGGATGACGGGCAGGTCCTGTTCGAATTGCGCGAGCGCCTGCTCGACGTCGTTCCAGATGCCCAGGTTGATCAGGCCGTTGCCGAGGTGCGGGCCTACCAAAAACTCGGCGGACAGATACGCCACAACCTTGTTGCCGGCGCGTGCGGCCATCATGGTTTCCAGCGAGCTGATGTAGCGGTCGATCATGCGATCGCGGACGGTGTAGGCAAGCGCCATGTACCAATCGTTGCGCGTCGCCTGCTGCGGCAGCTTGCCCTGAAGGCACCGCAAGTTCTCGAGCAGCGCGAGGGCGATGGTCTCGGTCCCCAGCCCGGTGCGAATGCTCGTGGAGGTCGGGGTTCGTGGTGTGGTCGGAGTTCGTGGTGTGGTCGGAGTTTGCATGACTATTCGATGCCTCCCGAGATGGCCGGTCTTTCGCTTACAGCACTAGTCGTTCCAGAGCGACGAGCGATCACGGCCCGGCGCAGGGGGAAGTTCCCCCGCAAATCAACGGATTCCCGTCTCCGGTTGCCGGCGTCGGGGCGCTCTGTGCTGCAGAACCACGGAATACCGGAGGGCCGCCCACCGATTCGGTGCCACAATCCGGACGTAACAAACAGATGACGACCGAACGCTCCGACGCACTTGTCTTCTTTGGCGCCACCGGCGACCTTGCCTACAAGAAGATTTTTCCCGCCCTCCAGGCGATGGCTCGCCGCGGCAAACTCGACTTTCCCATCGTCGGCGTGGCGAAGTCGGGGTGGACCCGCGACCAGCTCATCGAGCGCGCGCGCGCCTCGGTCTCAGAGCACGGCACTGAGGATACGGACGCGTTTGCGAAGCTTGCCGCCTCCATGCAGTACGTCGATGGAGACTACAACGATTCGAGCACGTTCAGTCAGTTGCGCGCGGCGCTGGGCGGAAGCATTCGCCCCGCTCACTACCTGGCGATTCCGCCGAGCATGTTTCCGCTGGTCATCACAAAGCTGGCAGAGGCCAACTGCGCGACCAACGCGCGGGCCATCGTCGAAAAACCGTTTGGCCGCGACCTCGAGTCGGCCCGCGAACTGAACCGCGTACTGCGCGACGTCTTTCCCGAACAGGCTATCTTCCGCATCGACCACTATCTTGGCAAGGAAGCAGTGCAGAACATTCTGTACTTCCGTTTCGCCAACACGTTTCTGGAGCCGATCTGGAACCGGAACTACATCGAGAACGTGCAGATCACCATGGCGGAGAGCTTTGGCGTCAAGGGGCGAGGGCGGTTCTACGACGAGACCGGTGTCGTCCGCGACGTCATCCAGAATCACCTGTTTCAGGTCGTCAGCTACCTGGCGATGGAAGCCCCGTCGTCCACCTACGTCGAAGCGATTCGCGACGAGCAGGCGAAGGTGCTGCGCACGATTCGACCGCTGAAGCCAGCGGACCTCGTCCGCGGACAATTTCGCGGCTATCGCGACGAGCCGGGGGTCGCGAAGGATTCTCAGATCGGCACCTACGCCGCGCTGCGCCTGAACGTCGACTCGTGGCGCTGGGCCGGCGTGCCCTTTTACGTGCGCGCGGGGAAGAGCCTGGCGATGACCGTGACTGAGGTCCTGGTCGAATTCAAGAATCCGCCGCAGGTCGTGTTCAACGAGCCGACGCCGTCGGTTGGCAATTACGTGCGCCTGCGACTTGGGCCGCAGGTCGCGATCGCGGTTGGTGCACGGGCGAAACGGCCGGGAGAAGGCATGTCGGGTCGGGACGTTGAATTGTGCGTCGTGGAGCACCCGACCGACGGATCAATCGGCGACTACGAGCGCTTGCTCGGGGACGCAATCGCGGGGGACGCGACCCTGTTCGCGCGCCAGGACGTGGTGGAAGCAGCCTGGGCGATTGTGGATCCCCTGCTTGCGAATCCAGGCGCGGTGTTCGAGTACGAGCCGGGGTCGTGGGGCCCGCCGCAGGCGGATCGACTCGTCGCCGAAGTCGGCGGTTGGAACACGCCGACCTGAGAGTGCCACGCTCCAGCATTTCGGAGCCACTCCGAGAACCACGAATTATCGTGGCGCGATGTTCGATCGGCACTCCTACCAGCCGAACTAACCAGCGTCCTGTGTGTCACTTATGGCTGACGCTCCAAAGCGTGCTCTTCGGCACGGCGCGTGCTTCGCGGTCTCGGCACGCTCTTTTTGACTGCGCCACGCCCGGTTCGATGAGGAGAGATCGTGGGGTCTGACACGCATCTTGAAAGACGCCGACCGTCTGGCTTCCTTGGGGCCAACGCCGCCTACCGCTCGCTGTGCTTGATCGGAATCTGCGTTTTGGTAGTCGCGGTGACGCTTCGAGCTGGGGGTGCGAGCTCGTTGGCGGACCGTCAGTCCGCCGACGCGCAAACGAAGCCACCTGCCGCGCCTTCAGGTGCCCAGGCCAAACCGCCGGCGCCCGCGCCTGCTTCCCAGGCGAAGCCGGCCGTCCCGCAAGGCGGCTACGCCGGCACTGACAAGTGCGTTGACTGTCATCCCGATGAAGAAACATCGGTCAAACGGACTCCTCACTGGCAGGCAAAGAATCCCCGATCGCCGATGGCGGCGCACGGCTGCGAGTCGTGCCACGGTCCAGGTCAGGCCCATGTGGCCGACGACGCGAGCGGGCACATCGACAAGATGAAGGAGTTGAAGCCGGCGGCGGTTAATGAGATCTGCCTGACCTGCCATAACCGCGGTACACACGCCGCGTGGGAGGGAAGCGCCCACGATCGGCGCAACCTCTCGTGCATCACTTGCCACAGCGTGCACAGCTCCAAGTCGCTCGAGCATCAGCTGGTCAAGAAGACCCAGACCGAAGTGTGCGCAACCTGCCATCGATTGCAAGTGGCCAAAACCGAGCGCGCCGTCGCTCACATGCCGGTTCGCGAAGGAAAGCTGTCCTGCTCCTCCTGTCATAACCCGCACGGGTCGATCAACAACATCAAGAACCTCAAAACCGGAACCTCGGTCTCGGAACTCTGTATGAGTTGTCACACGGAGATGCGTGGACCGATGCTGTGGGAGCACGCGCCGGTCAAGGAGAACTGCGCCACCTGCCACGATCCGCATGGGTCGTCGAACGACCGGATGCTAGTCGTCAGGATGCCGATGCTGTGTCAGCGGTGCCACGTCGCAACCAGGCATCCGGCGACGCTGTACGACAACAAAAACATCACGGTCAACAAGAGCAACCGGATGTTCGGACGTTCGTGCGTGAATTGCCATTCAAACATTCACGGCTCGAACCACCCGTCCGGCCAGTTCTACATGCGGTAGCGGTTGGAGACACATATGCGCCGCCACGTACTGTTACATCTCGTTTGCGGACTAGGACTGGCCCTGCCGGCGATTGTACAGGCACAGGCCACGAAACCCTCACCGCCACCGTCGTCGTCGACTCCCGGCTCGCAAGCCAAGCCCGCCGCGCCGGCGCAGTCCACTCCTGCTCCGGCGCCTGAAGAGGAGCACAGCCTTTTTGATGAAACCTGGCATCAGTTTCAGTTTGGCGGGCGCGCGACCAGCATCGATGGCGATCCCGCACGCTTCCAGCGGTATCAGGACGTTCGCGACGGCGTGCTGTTTACCGACGCGAAATACGCGAGCGAGGCCCCGCAGGGCGACTGGAGCTTCCATGCCGCCGCGGACAACGTCGGGTGGCGGGATCAGAGATACTTCACCAATTACGAACGCACCGGGCGCTTCAACGTCTCCGGGCTGTGGGATTCAATCCCTCAGTTCTACAGCGTCGATACCGCGACACCGTACAGCCACACCAACGACAATCTGGTGCTCGACGATGCGACACAGCGGGCGATCCAGAATGCACAAGTACCGGCCCCTGTGCTAAACGCCTGGATACCGCTGGCGCCGCAATTCAAGCTCCAGGAACGAAGGGATATCGGCAGCGTGAGTTTCGTCGCGACGCCGACCCCCCAGTTCGACGTGAAGGCGTCGTTTACCACCCAGCGTCACAACGGCGAATTGCCGTGGGGCGCCAGTTTTGGGTTCGGAAACGACGTCGAAGTGCCGCTGCCGTACGACTCGAGGGCTAACGACTTCACGTTAGGCGCCGAGTGGACGAACATGCGCAACATGCTCAACGTTGCGTATACGGGATCATGGTTCGACAACCTCGACAATCCGTTGATCTGGGACAGTCCGCTGCGGCTGGATGACTCGGCGACCGCCGGACCGGGCCGTGGCCGAACGACGCTCTGGCCTTCGAACTCGGCGCAGACGGTGAGCATTGGTGGCTACTCGAAGTTTGCCCATCGCACGCAGCTCACCGGATTCATCTCATTTGGAACCTGGAAGAACGATGAGCCGCTGGAGCCGTTCACGATCAATACGCTACTGCCGGTGCTGCCGATGCCTCGAAGCAACACGGAAGGCGACGCCGGCATCTTCTCGACCAACCTGAACCTGGTGTCGCGGCCGCAGATGGACTGGCGGTTCAGCGCCCGCTTCCGCCGCTACGACTACTCGAACAACACGCCGCATTTTTCGATTACCCAGTTCATCAACTACGACACGTCCGTCACGACCTCGCCGACCGGCGGTCCGGAACTGTACGCGCATAATCGCACGAACTTCGACGCCGACGCGACGTGGACGAAGCTGCAGCCGGTGGCACTCACGGTGGGATATAGCCGCGCCAACACCGGGCACGACTTCAGGATTTTCGAGAACACCGCCGAAGACGTGTTTCGCCTGACCGCCGATGCCGTCGGATCCCAGTTCTTCTCGTTCCGCGCGCAGTACGAGCACGGATCGAAGTCTGGTTCTGGCCTGGACGAGGAGCTGCTCATTGACATTGGCGAGCAGCCGGACATGCGTCACTACGACATCGCCGACAGGAACCGCAACAAGTTCACCGGCCAGGTCGACTTCACACCGACGGAGGTGTGGACGGTCAGCGCGTCGGCGGGTTTTGGCAAGGACGACTTCCCCGACAGCTACTTCGGGCTGGAGAAATCGGACTTTCAGACCTTCTCACTGGGAGCGGATTTCCACCTTCCGAGCGGGTTCACTGGAGGCGGGAGTTACAACTACGAGCACTACTCGGGGGATCAGCGATCGAGAACGGCGAGCCCCGGGCAGACCCCGCCGCAGGAAACCGATCCAAGACGGGACTGGATGGCGAACTCGAAGGAACGCGTGAACTACTTTTCGCTTTACGCGATGCCGCCCAAGATCGGCCAGAACACCGAAGCGCGCTTCTCGTACGACTACAGTTACGCGCTGGGGACCTACCTCTACACCACCGATCCCGGCTGGACCACGGTTGGCCTGGCTGTCCCCGAGCAGCTTCCCGACGTCTATAACAAGCTCCAGCAGCTCCATATCGACGTGAGGCACAAGCTTTCGAGCCGGCTGGCTGCGACATTCTCGTACCTCTACGAGCCATTCCGCGTGTACGACTTTGCCTTCGATAAATCAGTCGTCAACAGCATTTCGCAACCGAGTTCGCTGGTCATGGGGTATATCTATCGTCCGTACACTGCGAACTCGTTCCAGTTTGGTGTGAGATACTTCTGGTAATTCGCGCCAGCGCGCTCCCACCTCATTGGAGGCTTCATGTTGACGACGTCAAGGACACGAAGGATTCTGCCCCTTACTACGCTCGTACTCACCGTTGGCGTGGCGGCGCCTTTCGCCGCAGCGGCGCAAGACGCTGCGCTCGTGAAGAAAGGCGAACAGGTCTATGCCGCGCAGAAATGTGCGACCTGCCACTCCATCGCCGGCAAAGGCAAGAAGACGAATCCGCTCGACGGCGTCGGCACGAAGTTGAGTGCGGATGACCTCAAACAGTGGATTCTCGATCCGAAGGGCATGGCCGCGAAGGCCAAGTCCACCAAGAAGCCGCCCATGGCCGCCAAGTACAACAGCCTGCCGGCTGCAGACGTTGATGCTCTCGTGGCCTACATGCAAAGCCTCAAATAGCGGGTCCCGGTGAGCCGATTCGAAACACTGGGTCGTCACCCGCTGGCCATCGCCGGCGCGCTGATCACGACCGCATCCGCAGTCGTGTTCATCGCGCTGGTGATTGCCGAATTCACCGGGCTCTTCGAAAATCCCTACGCCGGCCTCGTCGTCTTCATCGCCCTCCCCGCGATCTTTGTTCTTGGTCTTCTGCTGATCCCGCTGGGAATGTGGCTGCAGCAACGAAAGCTGCAACACCATCCCGAGGCGCCGACTGGCTGGCCGGTCATCGATTTTGGCAAACCCGTCGTGCGCAGGCGCACGCTCATGTTTGTCGCGCTGACGGCAGTGAACGTGATCATCCTCCTGCTTGCCGGCTACGGCAGCCTTCACTGGATGGACTCGCCGCAGTTTTGCGGGCAGGTGTGTCACGAGCCGATGCATCCCCAATTCACCGCCTGGCGTGACGGACCGCACAGCCGCATCGCGTGTGCGAAGTGTCACATCGCCGAAGGCGCAGAGGGATTCGTCAACGCGAAGCTCGCAGGGACGAGGCAACTCGTGCATGTCATCACGGGTAACGTGCCCAAGCCGATCCCGGCGGGAGCGCACATGCCTCCGGGAGCGCAGGCCCAGATCTGCCAGGGATGCCATCGTCCCGCGCGCACAGGAGCCGATCGCGTACGCGTAATCCGGGAGTATGCCGACGACGAAGGCAATACCGAAACGGTGACGGTGCTGCAGATGTTCATGGGCGGCCCGACGTCGGGAGGGCACTCGATTCACTGGCACGCGGATCCGGCAAACAAAATCGAGTATGTGGCGACCGACAGCGGCCGCCAGACGATCATTTACGTCAAAGCCACAGACTCCAAAGGCCAGGTCAAGGAATACCGCGCCGCGGATGTCACCGATCAAGCGATCAATAGCGGTGTCCGACGGACGATGGACTGCGTCGATTGTCACAACACCGCCGGGCATCCAATTTCGCCGACCGCCGAACGGATGGTCGACCGAGCGATCGCAACTGGAGGAGTAAGTCAGAAGCTTCCCTTTGCGCGGCGCGAAGGCGTTCGGCTTGTCAGCGCCTCGTATGCGAGCCAGGAAGATGCCGCGACTGCCATCGATCGTGGCATCCGCGATTTCTATGCGAAGCAGAGCGGCGTCGATGCGGAGGCGGTCAACCGCGCTTCAGTCGCCCTACAGGATGTGTATCGCCGCAACGTGTTTCCCTCCATGAAGGTGACCTGGGGTTCCTATCCCGAGAACCGGGTCCACATTGCGTCGCCCGGCTGTGCGCGGTGTCACGACGACGAGCACAAAGCGAAAGACGGATCCGCAATCAACGGCGACTGCGAGTACTGCCACAAGGAAATACAGCAACCGCAGCAACGCCCGTAACCTCGCGGGCGGAGGACCCATGAGCATGCCGCAAGACACACGAACAGTCACGCGCCGAGATCTCTTGAAGCTGACTGTCGGCGGCGGCACCGGATTGGCGCTTGGCGGGCTGCTCGACGTTCGCGCCATGCGCGCCGCGACAGCGGACCTGAAGCTGTCGAACGTCAGTGAGTTCACCACCTCCTGCAACTTCTGCTCGTGCGGCTGCGGCATGATCGCCTCCGTCCGCGACGGCAAGCTGCTCAAGATGGAAGGCGATTACGACCACATCGTCAACCGCGGGTCCTTGTGCGTCAAAGGCATTTCCATGTTCGCGACGCACGCCTCACCGCAGCGGCTCACCAAGCCGCGCTACCGGGCGCCGGGCACCGATCACTGGCAGGAGATCTCCTGGGACGATGCGATCGCGCGGGTCGCGAAGAAGATTCGCGAGACACGCGACCAGACGTGGATTGCTACTGAGAAGGTGGATGCGCCTGACCTGTCGGTCGATCGCGCGTCGGGGGATCGGCTCCAGAGCGCCCCACGGTTCATCCCTCACGAAGGTGGCAAGAGAGACGTGCCGGTCAATCGCACCGACGCGATCGGCTTCATGGGCGGCGCCCAGAACACGAACGAGGAGTGTTACCTCTTTCAAAAGGCGGCCCGGCTGCTGGGCATGTCCTACGTCGAACATCAGGCCCGGCTTTGACATAGCCCCACCGTCCCCGGTCTGGGGGCATCCTTCGGGCGTGGAGCGATGACCAATCACTGGGTCGACCTCCAGAACTGCAAGACGATCCTTGTCGAAGGCAGCAACGTCGCCGAAAACCACCCGATGGCCTTCAAGTGGATCCGGAGGGCCCAGGAGAACGGCGCCAAGCTGATTCACGTCGATCCGCGATACACGCGGACGTCGGCGGGGGCCGACATTTACGCGCGCATCCGCCCCGGCACCGACGCGGCGTTGCAGAACACGATGATCAACCACATCATCGTCAACAAGCTCTACGACGAGGACTACGTCGTCACGCACACGAACGCGCTCTACCTGGGCGACGAAGCCTTCGACTTCAAGGATGGCGTCTTCAGCGGCTACGACGAGACCACTCACGCCTACGACACCAAGACCTGGGGATACCAGCTCGATGCGAAGGGATACGCGCGGATTGCCAAGAGCCTCGACGATCCGCACTGTGTGTTCTCGCGGCTGAAGACCTTCGTCTCGCGCTACACGCTGGAAAAGGGGGAACAGATCACCGGCATCCCGGGCGATCACATCAAGTTGATCGCGGAAACGATGGCGAAGAACCGGCCGGGCTCGATCCTCTACGCGCTCGGGATGACCCAGCACACGACCGGTGTCCAGGGGATCCGGTCGTTCACGATCCTGCAGCTCCTGCTCGGCAACATCGGCAAGCCCGGCGGCGGCGTCAACGCGCTGCGCGGCGAGCCGAACGTTCAGGGGGCGTGCGACATGGCGGTGCTCTACAACTACTACCCCGGCTACCTCAACTCTCCGACCAATGCCGAACCGACGATCTACCACTACGTGCGCAAGAACGGGGTTGCCGACAGTCGCTACCTCGTGAACACGCTCAAGGCATTTTTCGGCGACGCCGCCACCTTCGAGAACGACTATGGCTACGAGTGGCTGCCGAAGCGCGACGCCGCCAAGGATTACGGCACGCTGCCGATGTTCGAGGACGCCCTCGCCGGACAGCTGAAGGTGCTGTGGGTCGTCGGCCAGAATCCCGGCGTCACGCTGCCGAATCTCACGCTGACGTTCGACGCGATGGCGAAGCTCGAAACGCTGGTGGTCCAGGAGATCTGGGAAACCGAGACCGCGGCGTTCTGGAAGCGGCCCGGTGTGGACCCGAAGACCATCAACACCGAAGTCATCCTCCTGCCGGCTGCGTTCTTCATGGAAAAGAGCGGCACGATCAGCAACTCGGGCGGCATGGTCCAGTGGCGGCACGCCGCGGTGAAGCCGCCGGGCGAGGCCAGGCCCGATGGCGAGATCGTGGACCTGGTCTTCCGCAAGGTCCGCGATCTGGTCAAGGACTCGACGAAGCCGCAAGACGAGATCATCAAGAAGGCAGTCTGGACCTACACGACGGCCGAAGATGTCCTGCGCGAGATCAACGGCTACGCGCTTCGCGACAACCCGGAAACCGGCCTCAAAAAGGGCGATCTCATTCGCAAGGTCAGCGATCTTCGCAGCGACGGATCGACATCATCGGGTGCCTGGATCTACGCCGGCGTGTTCGCAGGCGGCGAGAACCTGTCGAAGCGCCGCGACTCGACAACGGATCCGGGAGACCTCGGTCTTTATCCAGGTTTCGGCTGGACGTGGCCGAACAACATGCGCATCCTCTACAACCGCGCATCGTGCGACAAACACGGCAAGCCGTATCCGGGTTCGAAGCCGATTATCTGGTGGGACGAGCAGGCGAAGCGCTGGACCGGGCACGACGTGCCGGATGTTCCTGTGGCGACCGACGGACCGGCGACGCCGAATGGACAGCGTGCGTTCCATCTCGGCGCCGAGGGAGTCGGCCGTCTCTTTGCGGCCGTCTACAAAGACCCCGACCCGAGGTACACCGACTACTGGCGCGACGTCGCCTACGTGCCGAAGGACGGGCCGCTGCCGGAAATGTATGAGCCCGTCGAGAGCCCGGTGGAGAACCTCCTCCATCCGCAGGTGAAGAGCAACCCGACGCTCAAGTATCCGCGCGTCAAGTCGCATCAGCCGATCGGGACCGCCGACAAGTTCCCCTACGTGCTGATGACGTCCACGGTTGCCGAGCACTGGTGCGCCGGATCGACAACGCGGAATATTCCGTGGCTCAACGAGCTGATGCCCGAACCGATGGTGGAGCTGCCGATCTCGCTCGCGAAGAAGCTCGACATCGTGACGGGAGACTGGGTGAAGGTCTCGTCAGCGCGCGGTGAGATCGAGGTCAAGGCGCTCATCACACCGCGCATGAAAGCGCTGAAAATCGGTAATCAGGAAGTCATCGTCGTCTGGATGCCCTACAACTGGGGGTTCCAGGGGTTGTCGACCGGCGCGAGCGTCAACCACCTCACGATCGACGCCGCCGATCCTGGAGCCGGAACGCAGGAGACCAAGGCCTGTCTCGTCAACATCGTCAAGAGCGACCGCCCGGCCAGGCGAAGATCGGAATCACCGAGGGGACGCGCATGAGCGAGCCTGTCGCCGCGGGTCCGATCAGGACCACGCTGATCGACATCGCCAACTGCATCGGCTGCCGCGCGTGCCAGGTGGCCTGTAAGCAGTGGAACGAAAAAGATGGCGAGGAGACCTTTCTCGAGTCGGACCTGGGCTTCCAGAATCCGGCGACCCTCAGCGCGAAGACCTACACGCTGATCGCGTTCCACGAGGC
>JBKPNQ010000323.1:0-13025 GCA_046732715.1 Acidobacteriota bacterium
GTCGGGATCCTCCAGATGATGCTGCCGTAGGCCAGGAGAAAGACGCTGCAAATCAGTGTTGTCGCCCACGCGGGACGAGAGAGCCATGTCAGACGCGAGGTGAACAGGCCGATGCCGGCCGCACCGAGCGTTGCGGTGGCAAGCAGTCCAATCGCCGTGATCCAGACGATCCCATACGCCGGGATCAGCCCCTCGACCCTGGTGACCGACCAGAACCCAATTGTCAGCGCGGCCAAGACAACTCCGGCAAACGCCGCGTCGAAATGGCGGCCCTTCGCTCTGAACAACAGAATGGTCGGAACGAGCAACATGAGTTGAAGCACCGCTGCGACGAGTGGCCAGGATTCCTGACTAGGGATGAAAGGCCCGCCGCCATTGAATTCAAAAAGGGGCAAGAAGGTTGCGGTCGCATTGTCCGCCCAGGCGACAAACGCGTCGCGCATCGGCGGTCTCGCCTGTGACTCACTAAAAAAAAGGACAATCTGCCTCAGGTTGCCGGGGGTATTCACCATTTGCTCGGCGATCGGGCCACTCCATAGGAGGAGGAGCAGCCAGGTGGTCAGACTGACCGCCTTCTTGATGCCGGCATCGATCCACACACCGCGGCCGACACGGGACTTTACTGCGGCAGAGAAGAGAGCGATCAAGCATAATCCGGCCGCACAGGGCACCAGCCCGATAGAGGTCTGGGCGATGAAGCTCGCGAGAAAAGCCGCCAGCGGAATCAACGCAACTTCGCCGCATGCAATTGCTGCACAGACGAATGTCAGTGCCATCGTCGGAAGAATAGGAACATGCGGGTTCCACAAGCTCACGAATATGTGCCACGCTCGCCAGAGATACCCGACGATGGCAAGGAAGACTGCGGCGATCAGTGCCGGCGATGCGAAGCGCGCAGCGATCCAGGCGGCGATCAGCAGTGATGAGGCGTTTATGCACTGAACGGCGATATGAATTCCGGAGGTCTTGAACTTCGCCAGCGCGTAGAAGGGGGCCGCAAGCCAGAAATATAGTGGCCCAGGGTGATGCCACCCATAACGGGAGTATGGACCGACGACGAGTGTTCTCTGCGTCGCCATCAGGGTGTAGCTTTCGATGAGTGCGAAATCGCCGGTCGGAAACGCCCGTCTCGAGCTTGCAGCGGCATTCGCCATCGCGAGGAGAGCCACTCCCGCAAGAGTGATAAGGGCGGCATAACGGATCGCTCGACGCTGCCAACCCAAGACCATGACGAGTCCACATAACACGGCAGCCACCTGAGCGGCGCCGACGACATCGCGCGGACGAATCACTCGGACACCGACCCAAACCATTCTCTGAGCGCCAGAAACCAGCAGGATGATCGCGGTCAGATCGACAATCGCGAGAGTGGCCGCGGCAACAATCAAGAACGGGCGCATTCGCCGCAGCGTTGCTGGAAGCATGACAAGATGTTTCGCTTCGAACGCGGCCGCCGTCAAGTTCTTATCCCCGTGGCTCGCTCGCGGCGCTATTTATCTTGCAGGTTCAAGAGAGAGGTTTTAGAGCGGAGTACGAATCCGTATGATGAGTGTGCTCGCTTCTGTCTTTTGCGGAATCACCGCGTGCTCGAGAACGACATCGATCTCAACGAGATCTTTTCGCTGGCCGCGCCCGCTGGCTTTACCCAGGTGAAAGTGCGGGTGATGAACGACCTGTCAATCAGCCTCGAACAGGACACACCTATTCGGCTCGCGGATTGTGCGGTATCTATTCTGATGGGTTGTTCGAAGCCGTGCCGCACCGATCGACGGCGAAGAGCAGATCGTGGAGCACGGCAGTAGCCGGCTAGCGGCGGCGTTTTAAGACCTGTTTGGTCGGTGCTTGTGGCTTCCCGCCAAGGAACTCGGTTTCGATCACGAGTTGTCCATCCGCGTCCATCGCCCAAGTCTGTCGCCGGATGTCTTGCTTTATTTCAGGGAAGTTGATCGTCACTACCAGCTTGTTGCCTTCCCACACAGCCTTCGCAAGGAGAGGCTTCCCGTCAGGAGCGCTCATCTTGGTTTCGGAGCCGTCGAGTTTGAAGGTGTGCTCGGTCGCGTCTGGCTGGCTTTTCAGCGACAGCGTTGAGCCATCCTGTTTGACGGTGAGTTCCCACGTTTCCTGCTGGGGCCCGGCACCGATCCATATGCCCGAGAAGTCTGGCTTACCTTGAGCGGCCAATCCGACAGCGCCGAAGGCCGCAACGACAACGATGAGACACAGAGTCACGACCTTCATCAGAGTCCTCCTGGCTAGGGTTCCAGCACGTTTCGACGATGCGCCGGGGTAGGGTGATTCTACGTCAACAGGTCGCTATTCCATGGCGCGGTGTTGAGCGGAGATGACATCGTGGGGAACAGGAAAGGTCCCTATCTCACAACTATAATCGGGGGACGACCATGAAAGCGTTCACGGTGGCGATCTCACTCCTGCTCGCGGCACAACAGACGCCGCCTGCCTTCAAATCCGCTGTCGCTCTCATAGAAGTAGACGTCGTGGTCACCGACCATTCGGGCCGCCCGGTGCGAGGATTGGTCAAGGAGGACTTCGTCCTGACCGAAGACGGAACGCCCGTCGATGTGACGACGTTTTCAGCTGTCGACGTGGCAGACGCGCCACCCGAGGCGCCGATTCCGGAGATTGATCGCTCGGGCTCGGCGCGCGCCTCGAACGATCAACCTCAGGACGGGCGCGTCATTCTCATCGTCCTGGACGATGGGCTAATGAACCTGAGCGCCGGACGCATTGTCACCGTCAAGTCCATCGCTCGCCGGGCGGTTGCGCGGCTCGGTCCGTCGGATTTCGCGGCCGTGATCACTACGAGCGGAAAACGCGGGGGCCAGACGGAATTCACATCCGACAAGTCGCGACTTCTTGCAGCCATCAATGACTTCGTGCCGCGATCGGAGTACGACACGGCCGGTATCGCCGGGCCGTTGTCGTCCGTGGCGCCGGCCCAGTCTCAAGGTGAACGTCTTGGCGAAGTCAGAATCCGAGCGTCGATGGCCGGCCTGACCAGCGCGGTGAAAGGGCTCGCGAGCGTCCCTCATCGGCGAAAGTCAGTGTTGTACATCAGCCAGGGCTTTCCAGGCAGCCTGGAAGAGATCATCAAGGATCCCAGGGTCGGCGATGCGTGGGAATCGATTCGCGAATTCTTCCAGGCCGCTCAGCAAAGCAACGTCGCCATATATGCCGCCGATCCGTGCGGCCTGGAGACGGACGCCGGGTGCACGAGCAACTCCCGGCAGAACCTGCGGACGATCGCCGAGAACACGGGTGGTGTTGCGTTCGTGAATACCAACTCGCCCGAACTCGGGGTCGAGCGCATGCTCGAGGAAAGCGGTGCCTACTACTTCATGACCTATAACGCTCCGGCGCCGCGCGCCGACGGCAAGTATCACCGCATCAAGGTGACCACGCGAAGGCCGGGTCTGCAGGTGCGGGCCCGGGACGGGTACTGGTTGCCAGCCAAAAGCGCCAAGGCGGCGCCCGACGTGGCTCCGCTCGACGCGCTGATCGTCGGCCCGCTCCAAACCCGGGGTTTGACGATGCGGCTGGTCGCGATTCCTGCGCCGCTGGCCAATGAACCGTCAGCGGCCGTCATCGTCGCCCTCGAGTTGCCGTCCGCAGCGGCCGGCCGCGCCGGCCGTGTGGACTTCACGGTGGTGGCGATCGATGGGGAAGGGAAGGCGCGTGCCCGGCTGCGGTTCAACACTACCTTCACCCCGGCGACCGCGGCGACCCCCGCGTGGACCCACACCGGGTCGCGCATCGACATTCCGCCGGGGCGATATCAGATTCGCGTGGCCGCGGTCGGCGCGGACAACACGCAGGGCAGCGTGTTCACCGAGCTCACCGTTCCAAAGTTCGATGGCGGCCTCGGTGTCGGTGGCTTATCGCTGGGAGCGCCGACGTCCGCCACGTCGGGAAGCTCCGATCGCCTTCGCGGGGTGCTGCCGCTGGTACCGTTTGCTTCAGGCGATCTCCCGCCCAACTTGGCGGTTGAGGCCCAGCTGCCGATCCGTGTGTCATCGAAGGCGGCATCGAACACCTTGACAATCATCGCGACGCTGACGCCGCCGGACGGCACACCTGTTCAGATCGATCGAGTGGATCCGGTTGCGGCCGATTACGCGAAACCGTCTGGCAGAGTTTATCGCGTCGGTATTCCCCAGTCGCACCGTGCAGGGAACTACCGCCTCGCGGTAGATACCACGCTCGGCGGCACCCATGTCGGTCGCGAAATCATCTTCCGCCTTGGACCGAAGTGACTGCAGGTCGCTGAACATATTCCCAGACATATGGATCGAGCGCCCTGCGCGCCTGACGACGCGTCCGGTCCACGGCCACCCGCTATCTGATTGTGGAACCGGTTCTGCGACCCCAAGGTGGAGTCTGTGCTGGGCGGGTCAGTAGCCGTCTCGTCCGCTTGCCGCAACGGCTTTGCCGCGATGAATTCGGAACAGCGTAAAGAAATAGAAGATAGCGAGAGGGAAACCGATAATCCACCACGAGAACGCGACCCGCAAGCTCGCAATCGGTACGCTCGCGTTGTACGCCGTCAACGATTGCCCATCACCACCAACCGAGCGCAGCATGACGGGAAAGATCGCTGTCGCAGTCGCCGCGAGCATTCCAGCGAGAAACGCGCACGATCCGAGAAACGATTGCAGATCGCGTCGATTGCGCAGCCCCAGTCCGACGGTGATCAACCCGCTGAGTGCAACGAGTGCTGACAACCATGCCAGCGGTCGACCACGTAACGCAGGAAACAGATCCGCATTGACCAGCGGTGTGAGCACCGTCAAAAGCGGCCACATCACGGCGACCGCACCGTAGAGCCATACCGCCGCCGTTCGGCTTCGCCGGTGAACGTCACCGTCGGTTTTCCACGTCAGGAACGTCGCGCCGTGGCCGGCAATTGCCAGCAGACCAAACACGCCGGCAAGGATCGTGTACCAATCGAGGATGCCGACGGGCGGACTCGCGGTGAAGTCGGTGAACAAGGGGAGCGCGAAGTGTCCATCGCGGTCGATCGGAAGCCCGCGTATCAAGTTGCCGAGCGCTGCTCCGAACAACACAGGCAATACCGCGCTGGCTGCGCAAAACAGGAAGTCCCACACAGACCGCCACAACGGATCTTCAAGATGGCTTCTGAATTCGATCGAGATGCCCCGGACGATGAGCGACCAGAGCACGAGGAAGATGGCGAAGTAGAATCCGGATAGCCCGGACGCCAGAACCGGCGGAAACGCAACGAACAGAGTCCCTCCGGTGGCCAGCAACCACACCTCGTTGCCGTCCCAGTAAGGGCCAATCGCCGCGAGCACCTGGCGCCGCTCTCGATCGGTTCGCGCGACATACGAATGCAAGGCGCCGGCGCCCATATCGTACCCATCAAGAACCACGTACGCCGTCATCATCACCGCCGCGATGGCAAACCACAGCTCAACCAACTCGCACCTCCCCGGCGCGGTGCGCGAGCACTTCTGCGCCGTGTCCGTCGAGCGGCATCGGGCCGTGCGCGATCTCGCGCCCAATCAGAAACAGGAACAGCAGGCCCAGAACAAAATACAGACCGGTAAATCCGATCAAGGTAAACAGCACCGTGCCCGAGTGAACCGTGGGACTTGCGCCTTGTGACGTTCGCAGCAATCCGTACACGAGCCACGGTTGCCGTCCGAGCTCCGCGGTCATCCATCCGGCCGTGGTCGCAATGTACGGGAATGGAAAGGCGAGCATCAATATCCATAACATCGGACGACTACGCAGGAGCACGTCGTGCCACTGCAGGAGCGTTGCGATACCCATCAACACGATGAAGAGGGTGCCGAGCCCCGCCATCACGTGAAACGCGTAGTACAGCAGCTCGATGTTGTCGGGCCATGCCGCCTCGGGGAACTTATCCAAGCCGGCCACTTCCGCGTGGAATGTGCCGTACGCGAGAAAACTCAGAAAGCCGGGGATGGCGATCGCGTTGTCGAGCCGTTTTTCCCTGACATTGGGTTGACCGATGATCACGATCCCAACAGTGTGTCCGGTCTGGAAGTGTCCTTCCATCGCGGCAAGGCTGACCGGTTGATACCGGGCGACGAGTTTCGCCTGACGATCGCCGGTGGGAAACGCGACGAGGAAGCTCGAGACAAGGCCGGCGATGACGCCGACTCGCAGGAACCGTCGGCCCTGATCGCGATGGACGTTGCGCAGAACGTAGTACGCGCCCACCGCTGACATCACAAACGACCCGGTGACGACGGTCGCCACCATGTTGTGCGCGTACTGCGCGAGCGCCCATGGACTCAGCAGGAAGGTCCAGAAGTCAGCGAGATAAAGCGTGCCGTCGCCGCCAACAGCGTGCCCGGCCGGGTACTGCATGAAGGCGTTCGTGCAGATGATGAAATAGCCGGACAGCCAGCTGCCGGCAAACAACGCCAGCGCCGCCGCGAAGTGGGCGCGGCGTCCAAGTCGCTTTTCCCCGAACACGAGCAGACCGAGAAAGCTCGACTCCAGAAAGAACGCAAACAGCCCCTCCATCGCGAGCGTCTGACCGATGACTCCGCCGGCATACCTGGAAAATGCGGCCCAGTTCGTTCCGAACTGAAACTCCATGGGAACGCCAGTGACGACACCAACGGCGAAGTTCATGCCGAAGACTCGGATCCAGAATCGTGCCGCATCATTCCAGCCGTCGTCGCCCGATCGCGCGGCAAGGACTTTGAACACGACGATGAGGAACGCCAACCCCATCGTCAGTTGAGGAAACAGATAGTGATAGACGATAGTGAAGGCGAACTGCAGACGATGCCAAAGGAGGGGATCGCTCATGGCGCGCTCTCGAGCTGCCGCGTATGCCGTCGGGGAAGGATCGCGCTAGTATCCCACAAGCTGAAGAGTGGGTACCTATCAGCCAGCAGGGGCTCAGGATGACAGCGCCCGACGCTCCCGCCACGGTGTCTAACATCAGGCGCGCCCATTGAAACCATATACCAGCACCATGCCGATCATCATGATGTCGCTTCTCGCCGGCATATATCTCGGAACCTCCGTCCTCGCCGACGCTGTTCCAGGTGTCATCGCCGGACAATTCACGCAGAACTGTCAGGCCAGCACTCCGCGCCTGGAGGCTCTGGCGTCGGCAATCCGTCGCGGAGATGCCGATCACGTTCGCTCCGCGCTCGATGACGGTCTGGATATCAACGAGACGTGGCGTGATCTGCCACCGCAGGTGTGCCTTTCCCTGCTCCTGAGAAGCGTCTGGTACGGCCAGCAGGAGATCTTCCACCTCCTACTGAAGAGGGGCGCCGATCCGCGCACCCTGCCTCGTGAGTCGCTTGGCATTCCGGTTCGCAAGGGACGCGTGGACATGGCGCGCGCGCTGCTCGCGCTTGGACTGAGGCCGCACGACAACGACGAGATCGTCCGCGATGGTCTCGAGAGCCACAACGTAGCGATGCTCGATCTCCTCGCGTCGGCCGGCGTGTCGATTGACGCCTCGAGCGTGCCGTCCTGGGCTCTGACCGACGATCTCACTCCCCATCTCGTCCCGAAGTATTTGCGGCCGAACGACAGGATGACGAATGTCGGGAACGGACCGTGCAGCGTCCAGGACGTCTTTGGCTTGCTCGGCCCTGAACAGGATGGCTGCGAAGGCACGCCCGGACCCGTGTGGCTTCACTTCGTCGTCACCGGCAACATCGGGATGATGGAGCTGATGATCAAGAACGGCGCGGATCTGTCGTTGTCATCGAAAGTCTGGGACAACTCGAGTGGGCGGCCGTTCAACGCCATGGACGTGGCCATCAGACGGAAGGACAAACGGATGGCGGACCTGCTGCGGCGTGCCGGTGCGCCACCAGCAATCTGGGGTCGAAAACCGGCGCCAACGCTCCCGCGGTCTAGGACCGAGCAGTAGGAGATGTCAGGGAAGATCTATGATTCGGCGAGGTGTGATGATGACCGGAAAGATTCGAACGTTACGAGTCGACAAGGGGTTTGGGTTCATTAAGGGCGATGGAGGAAACGAATACTTTTTCCACAAGAGTGCCGTATATGGCGAGGGACTCGAGGATTTGCGTGAGGGTGATAGCGTCGAATTCGACGTTGGCCAAGGACCAAAAGGCCCGCGTGCCGAGAACGTCCGGCGCACGTCCACCTAAAGGACCGACCAGACGCTTAACTGGCAATCCCGCAATTGATGAGGTATGGTGCGGTCGGAGGTTCGATGCGCGGCGCCGTCCTTTCAACGATCGTCCTGCTGCTCTCTGCCACAGCCACGGCGCAGACACCCGCGGCAGCCGTCGCCCGCGTCGAGCTCGCGCCGGGGAAGATCGACGCCGAGGTGGGCCAGACTCTGACGTTCACAGCGGCGGCGTTCGACGAGAACGGCAAGCGCCTGGACGTGAAAGCGACCGCATGGTTTGCGGTGCCGTTTGACTCTGCGGCGGCCACCGACGAAAACGGTTCGGTGACGTTCTTCCTTCCCGGAGAGATCAAGGTTGGCGCGATCGTTGGTGGGAAGCCCGCGCTGGCCAGCGTCACGGTCAAGCCACAGGCGGTGGCGCGGCTCGACATCGACGCGGTCAAGGCGCCAATAGCGGTGGGGGCCGCCATCATGCTTCGTGCCGTTGCTCGGACCTCGAACGGGGATCCCAGGGCCGACGCCAGGATCGACTGGACCTCGGACACGCCGTCGACCGCGACGGTCGACGCGGCTGGCCTTGTCACCGGGATCGCGCCCGGCAAGGCGCGGTTCACGGCGACCAGCGGCAAGGCGCGCGCCAGCTTCGACGCTACCATCATCGACAATCCCATCCGAGTGCTGTCGGTATCGCCGCGATCGGCGCAAGCCCGCACCGGCGACGTCGTGCATTTCTCGGCGGCCACGTCGGGAGTGGCTGCGGGGGCCCCGTCCCTGCCGACGATCCGATGGTCGGTGGCCGCCTCCGGCGCCGCGATCGAGCCTGATGGCGCATTCGTCGCCGAACGCCCTGGCACTTACACAGTGACCGCGTCGGCAGGCGACCGGAGTGCCGCGGCATCGGTGGTCGTCTCACCGCGCGGTGTCGAACGTCCGCTCGAGGTCGTCGGCCGCACGCCGCTCGAGGAGTTCCAGACGACCGAGGAATGGATTGTCGGCAACCACGCCTACGTGGCATCGCTCGGTGGACGCGTCTGGGTCTACGACATCTCGAACCCGGCCTCGCCGGTGAAAACGGATTCGATCGCATTCGACGCGCGCCTCGTCAACGATGTCAGCACCACGGCGGACGGCAAGATCGCGGTGGTGACGCGTGAGGGCGCATCGAACCGCAAGAACGGCATCGTATTCCTCGACACGTCGCTGCCGGCACATCCGAAAGTGCTCTCCGAGTACACGGCAACCGTCACGGGCGGTGTCCACAGTGCCTTCATCGACGGCCACTGGGTCTACCTGACCGACGATGCGACCGGCTCGCTGCGCGTGATCGATTTCGAGGATCCGCGGAGCGCGAAGGAGATCGCCCGCTGGCAGCTCGAGAGTCCGATGGCGAGGCCGATCACGCTGCCCGAGGGCCAGACCGTCATGGCCGGCCGCTACCTCCACGACGTCTACGCCAAGGACGGCTTCCTCTACATGGGCTACTGGCGCGACGGCCTCGTCGTGCTCGACATCGGAAACGGGATGAAGGGCGGCAGCCCGGCGAATCCCAAGTTCGTCAGCCAGCTGCGCTTCAACTATCTCGATTTGTACGGACCCGGGTGGGTCGCCGGCGCGCACGCGGTCTTCCGCTACAAGAACTACGTCTTCATCGGCGACGAGGTGTTTCCCGCGCACTTCGACATCGAGTCGCGCGATCGCATCCCCGTCCAGGGCATCGTGCACGTCGTGGACGTCACCGACATCGAGCACCCGCGACCGGTCGCACAGTACGCGGTTCCGGAGGCCGGGTCGCACAACATGTGGGTCGCCGACGATGTGATGGTCCTCGGTTACTACAATGGGGGCGGCCGTGTCGTCGACGTCTCAGGCGAACTGCGCGGCGATCTGTATCGGCAGGGCCGCGAAATCGCGCGGCTCTGGACTGGAGATCCCAAAGGCTGGCGTCCGAATCTCCCGTTCACCTGGGGCGCCCAGCCTGCGAACGGTCTGATCTACTTCAACGACATCAACAGTGGCATCTGGATCACGCGCTTGCCGGCGGTGAAACCGCAGACGCCTGGCAAGCAATAGAATGTGCTCGGCCACGATCACTGCATCTTGAAGAAATCGATCCCGCCTGCCTGAGGCGCGACATCGACGGTCGCGACGACCTTCAGTGTCTGCAAGTCAATCATCTCCACGGTGCCTGGCTCGGTTCCGACGCCCTCGACGGACACGAACGCATAGCGGTCGTCTGGCGAGACGACCACGCCGCTGACGATGCGGCGTCTGGTGGGAATCCTGGCAAGCTCGCGGAAGTCGCGCACGTCAAACACCGAGACCGATTGTCCGCGCTTGTTGGTGGCGAGCAGCCGGCCATCCTTCGTGACCGCCATGTTGTAGACGCCGGGCCCGGCGCTCGTCCGGCGAGTCATCGTCCACGTCGCTGTGGCGATCTCGACGATTTCGTTCGAGGCGTTGCACGCGACGTAGATCGCAGCGCCGTCGGCGGAGGGCTGCGCCCAGGTCGGCGAGCAGCTGGCTGCTGCGGCCGGCGCATCGGCGCCGTGGCCGGCCATCGAGTGATCGCGCGCCGAGGCTGGCGGCCCTGTGTGGCCGGCTTCGGCCCCTTTCGTCAGCACGAAGTGCCGCGAAACCTTCAACGTAGCCGTGTCGATCTCGACGAGCATATCGTCCATCATGCAGGCCGAGTAGTGCTTCGTGCCCTGCGGATTGATCCGTGAGCCGTGCGGCATCGTACAGGTCGGGATTCTCGCGATCTCGAGCATCGGCCCGGTCGCGACGACCGACACCGACGACGGCACCGGGTCGCCGTGCAGGTTGAAGTTGACGACGAAGAGGAGCTCGCCGTCCGGGCTCGTTTGCATTGTCGCCGGAAACATCCCGACCGTCGTCCGGCCGACGACCGTGTCGTCTTTCGTCGAGTACTTCCAGATGCTTCCATTGGGCTGGCCGTGCGCGAGGGAGACGTAATAGAACTGGCGGTCGGGCGACACGGCCAGACCGTGCGGGCCATCGATGTCCGTCGGCATGATGCCCGTCGTCAGATCCCGATCGAGCCGGCCGCTGTCGCGGTTGAACCGGACGAGGCTGATCTTGTCGGCCGCCTCTGACGCGACGTAGACGAGGTAGTCGGTGCCGGTGGGAGCTGGCGCGACTTCGCCGGTCGCGGCTGCGCCGAGCGTCAGTGCGACGAGCCACCCAGTAGTGGGAATCCAGATCTTCACGACTTGTAGGATAGTCGAGCCCGACGCGGCAATCGAGTGCCCATGACTCATTGCTCACCGCAGATCAGGATCGTATCGATTCTTTTCTCTGTCGAGGAACCTCTTCAGCTCTTCAAACTGCTTGGCACTGAGACGGTGAGCAAAGACGTTCGGTTCGCCTGCCGGGCCGTTTTCGAGGTCTTCCGATTTCCACCATCGCGGCATGTCGTGTCGAGGGTTGGGCCGGAGCGGGATCATTTCATAGAAGCTGACACAAACACAGGTGAACAGATCATCGGCGGCGGTGGTACCGCGCGGCTGCTCACAGCACCAGTCGGAGTAGACATAGATTCGTCTGATCAAAGATTCGTCCGGCGGCGTCTTCTCGTAGGCGTCTTCGAAGGCCAGCCACAGATCGACCCATAGATTGTACGGTGAATCGACGCGTTCCAGAACCGGCGCAAGCTCTGGGAACATCTCACCTGCCTTTTCGCGCCATCGTTCCATCGGTCGGATCTCCCAATCGTGGTGCTTATTGATTCAGACTCGTCGTTCTTCGTAGTCCCAAACCGTGCGGCCGTGATCGACTCTGGATTGGTGGGAAGTTGCGAGACTGGGCCTCCGTCCGCGAGTCCGCCAACAGAAGAAGAAATCGACTGCGAATTCGCGCGTCTCGTTCGTCGTCGTTGATCTTTGGCGGTCCGTCGAATTCGTTGAAGTCCCGCTGGCGAACTCACCGACACGATGCCGGCCGTTGAGCGAGAGCTTGACAATGTCGCGGCGATACGGCGCGCGGTGGGCCGTGGCCGTCATTCTTGAATTGTTCACTCGTCGCGGGTGAGAGCGGCACCTACTCCGTCTCGAACCTGCGGTTTGGACTTGGAGGCCGTTCGCTGCGTAACTCGCTTCAGTGTGCCAGCAGCAGTCGAACCGATGCTGGCTGACTCTGGTCGAAGTCGGCAGCTTGAACGTCTTCGCTCGACCACTGCACGGTTGGACGTTTGAGATCAAGGAATCGATGAACCGGCACGGTGGTTCTTGCGCCCAGACGACCGGTTCTGGTGTCGATGACGGCGAAGTACGCCGCGCCGGACGGTTCGTGGAATGCCGGGAAGGTCGCCTGTGTTCTGAACTCCAGGCGGTATCGCTGGTCCGGGGACGTGCTTTCCCATACCACTCGGCGCGAATAGTCGCCGCGGATGAGAAAGGGCGCTTGCTGCAACAGCAGCACCGCGACGATGACGCAAGCCATCCCCACGGCCGCGGTCGATCGGTTCAGCATCAGTGCCATTATAGTCCCTTCGCCACGCGACATCGCCTTTTCGTTTTCAGTCGCTCAGGCTCGGCGCGCTGCGCGCGGAGTCACCTGCAGTATGAGTCGGCGGGCAATTGTTACGACAATGCGGTGATGGAGAGTTCTTTTCGACCGTGAAGAGCGAGCTGCGGGATCGCTTTGACAGCTGCGGCGAGGCCAAGATGGAGTGTTCGATTACATCGAAGTATTGTATAACCAACGGCGTCGGCACTCGACCCTGGTTCAGATCGGTCCGGCCGCCTTCGAGCGATGCGCGATGACTCAAGGCGCGTGAATGAAGGGTCCACCGGATCACACTCACCGGGTGGCAGGACGCTGAAAGGAGTCGCCATGCGATGGCTTGGGCTCGTTATTGGCGCACTTG
>JBKPNQ010000324.1:0-10228 GCA_046732715.1 Acidobacteriota bacterium
TTCACATCCTGCAGAGCATCCCGCAGCGCCCGGCCGGTGTAGTGCACGAACACGTCGTCAAGCGTCGTGCTCTGGATAGAGAGCGACTGGACCGCGACTCCTTCGCGCGCCGCGGAGTCCATCAGCGCCAGCATCGTCGCCGGCCCGTTCTGCGACGAAATCCGGAAGACCTGGTTCTCGCCGGTGGCGGTGTCGACGAACGGCAGGTGCGTCAGCCGTTCGGCCCAGCCAGTGGGCGTGCTGCCAAAGCTCACCTCGATGATGTTCTTGCCCGGAATGGACAGCTTCAGTGTCAGGGGCGAGTCGAGGGCCTTCAACTCCCCGTGGTCGACAATCGCGATCCGATCGCACAGCTTGTCGGCCTCGTCCATGTAGTGGGTGGTGATGAGAATGGTGAGGTCGCGCTGCGACTTGATTCTCTGGAGCATCTCCCACACGGCGACGCGCGACACCGGGTCGAGGCCGGTGGTCGGCTCGTCGAGGAAGAACACGCGCGGTTCGTGCACCAGCCCGCGCGCAATCTCTACGCGCCGACGCATTCCGCCCGACAGATTCTTGACCGGCGCGTCACGCCACTTGCTCAGCTCGACGGCATCCAGAAGCTCGGCGATCAATCGATCGCGTTTCTGACGCGGTACGCCGTACAGCTTGGCAAAGATGATCAAGTTCTCCTCGACGCTCAACTCGAGGTCCGTCGTCATCGCTTGAGGGATGACGCCGATCGAACGCCGGACGCCGTCCGCCTGCGTGCGCACGTCAAAGCCGTTGACCACGGCGGTGCCTTCGGTTGGCGGCAGCAGCGTGACCATCATGCGAATCAGCGTCGACTTGCCCGCGCCGTTCGGGCCGAGCAGCCCGAAGATCTCTCCCCTTTCGACGCTGAAACTGATGCCGTTGACGGCGGTGAAGTCGCCGAACTTTTTGACGATGGCGCGGACGTCGATTGCGGTCATGACACCAGCAACAACACGTACGCGGTCTGGCCGACCGCGAGCCGGCGATCGTGGTTGTCCACACGCAGCCGGATCTCGAACGTCTTGATGTCGCGCTTGGTGCGACTCACGTCGCGCTGGGTCGCAAACGCTGCATCCGCGCCGCGATAGAACACGGTTCCGTCGCGTTCCTCGCCCGAAGGCAGCCGGATCCGGATCGTGTCGCCGATCTTCACGCGATCGATGTAGGTTTCCTCGACGTCGCAGCGAACCCAGAGATCGTCGGGGTTGATGAGCGTCACAATCGGCTGGCCCGCCGTCACGACCTCGCCTGGTCGTACCGCTCGCACGTCCACGAGGCCGTCAATCGGAGCGTGGATCTCCGTGTAGCGGAGCCGCACGTCCGCTTTGGCTTCCTGTGCCTCGGCGGCTGCCTCCATGTGCTCGCTCGACCGGAGCTGGCTGCGCTTCACCGCCACCTGCTCCGCATTCGAGCGCGCCAGCGCGACGCTGGCTCGCTGCGCATCCGCTTGTCGATTGACCGCATCGACCTTTGCCTGCGCCGCAGCGTAGGTTGTGCGCGCCTGATCGAGTTCCTGCGTCGATGCGATCTGCTTCGCCGCCAGATCCTGCGTTCGTGTAAAGGTGAGCCGCGCCGCTTCGACATCGGCTTCGGCAGCCTTGACCTGCGCTTCGAGTGAACGGACGGCCGCTTCCGCCTGGCGAATCTGATCGGCAGTCTGGCGTTCCTGGAAGCGCAGCGCCGCTTCGGACTCGCGGACCTGCGACGCGAGTCCCGCCGCGGTGCTGCGGTAGTAGGTGGTGTCGGCCTGCAGTTCGTCGGGGCGAATGACCGCCAGGCGCTGATCCTTCCGGACCGTGTCGCCTTCCTGCACCGTCAGCTCCGCGATCTGACCGCCAATCTGCGGGCTGACGATGACGTCGTTGGTCGTGACGATGCCGGTGAGCACGAGGGGGGAGGGGTGCGAGTGGAGGTACGCGGACCAGCCGATGGCAACGACGACCACGACTGCCAGGATCGCGACAACTCTTCTTTTCATTTCCCGCCTTCAAACACCTGTATAAAACAAGCGTTTGACACTTGTCAAGCGATGCCGTCCGATCCCTCTCCGCCCGGGGTCAGACCCCCACGAGACGGGGTCAGACCCCGGTTGAGTGGTTCTCACTCATCGGGGACGGTGGCTGAGTGTGTTCTACTCATGCCAATTGGCGTGGGATTTCAGCAGACGCGCGCGCCTGCTGCCGATTGGGGTCAGACCCCGTGTCGGGAGCGCAATCGTCGGAAAGGGGTCAGACCCCGTCTCGGAGCGCAATCGTTGGATCGACGCGCGCGGCGCGCCAGGCGGGAACCCAGCAGGCGAGCAGCGCCACCAGGACGAGAAGCGTCGCGACGCCGGCATACGTCGCGAGATCGAACCTGGAGGTGTTGAACAACAACGTGACGAGGCCCCGACTGGCAAGCGCTCCGCCCGCCAGCCCGATGACGGCACCGAGCCCCGTCAGCGTCAGTCCTTGCCGCAACACCAGGCCGAGAATCGACGCTCGCGTCGCGCCGAGCGCCGCGCGGACGCCGATCTCGCGTCTTCGCTCGGTCACGCTGCCGGCCAGCACACCGTAAATGCCGATCGCAGACAACAGCAGCGCGACGACGCTGAATGCCTCGAACAGAATCAACGCAAACCGGCGCGCGGACGCGGTCTGGGCGACCAGAGCATCCATCGTCGCCGTCCGCGTGATCAGCTGAGTCCTGTCCACGGACCAGATCGCATCCCGGACGGCAGAGGCCAGCGCGCCGGCGTGACCGTTGGCGCGAACAACCAGCGACATCGGATTGTCAGCGAAGCGCCATTGCTCGGAGGTCACATAGACGGCGTCGGCACGGTCCGCCGCAAGCGACGTCTGCTTCACGTCACCGACGATGCCAACGATCGTGTACCAGGGCATGTCCGCTGACCCGACGCAGATGCGAGCGCCGATGACATCCGCGCCGGCAAACTTCTTCGCCAGCGATTCGCTGATCACCGCGACACGCGGCGCATTGCCATCATCGCGGGACTCGAACACGCGTCCAGCCCGAAGTGGAATGCCGATCGCTTCGATGTATCCGGGAGAAACCGAGTAGCGAAATGCCGGGACTCCTCCCTGCGCGTTGGCGTCGGGAGTCTTCTCAAACAGCACCCCGTATTCGCTGGAATCGCCGCTCAACGGCAACTGGCTCGTGAAGGCTGCGGCTATGACCCCGGGCACGCGTCGAACCGCGTCCGCTGCCTCAGCAAAGAACCGATCGGTCGTCGGTTTATCGAACCGCCGTCCGACGGTCTGGACTTGCATGGTCAAGAGATGCGACGCATCGAAGCCGGGAGAAATGGAAAAGAGACGCTGCACGCTCCTCATGAGCAGACCCGCGCTGACCAGCAGCACGAGCGCCAGGGCCACCTCGGCGACGACAAGCAGTCGGCGAATCCGGTGATGGTCGCCGGCGACACGCGTCGAACCGCCTTGCACGCCGACGCGAAGATTGGTGGCAGCAGCACGGAACGCCGGGATCAAGCCGATCGCGACGCCAACCAGCGTCGTGATGAGAACGCCAAATAACAACGCGGTGGTGTCGACGCGAATCGCGTCAACGCGGGGGAGTGCGGCCGGACTGAGGGCGACAACGGTCCTGACGCTCGCTGCCGCGACGATCATCCCCACCGCACCACCAAGGCCCGTCACCAGCAGGGTCTCGGTGAGCAGCTGCCGGATCATTCGCACCCGGCTGGCGCCGAGGGCCGAGCGGACGGCGAACTCGCCGCGCCGTTGGACGCCGCGCGCCAACACCAGGTTGGTCACGTTGACGCAGGCAATGGCCAGCATCAGCGCGACCGCTCCGAGCACTGCCAGGAGCGCCGGTTTCGCCGCGGCGGTCACATCTTCCTTCAGCGTCGTGACAATGAATCCGCCACCGATCGCGGCCCACGGCGCCCGCCCGAAACCCGGGAGTGGGCTGCTGGCAATCGTGTCGAGCTCCCGCTGCGCCTGCGCGACGCCGACATCGTCTCGCACGCGAGCCACCATCTGCAGGTGATGCCCCCACTCCCGGCCGTCCAGCGGCAACGCCGGGTTGTACTGCAGCGGCGCCCACACGTCCGCCGTCGGGCTTAGCACGCTCTCGAACGTCGCGGGCATGATCCCAACCACGGTGTAGTTCACATCATCCAGTGTGATCGCCCGCCCCAGAATGCCTGGATCGCTGTTGAACCGTCGCCGCCACAACCGGTCACTGAGGATCACCACTCTTGGGCCGTTGGGGAGATCCTCGGCAGCGAGAAACTCGCGACCAAGGGCAGGAGACACCGCGAGAACGCGAAAATACCGGGACGACACGCGCTGACCGATCAGCCGCTCCGGCCGATCGGAACCCAACGCCGTGGGCAGCCAGGGTTTCATCACAGCAATCGCGTCGAGCGATCGATTGCGTTCGAGAATTTCGCGATAGGTGCCGAACGTGACGTCGAGACGCCCGTTGTCAACGCCGCGATCCCAGATCGTGATGATGCGGTCCGGCTGACGATAGGGCAGCGGCTCGAACAGAATCGGATTGACCGCGCTGAAGATGGCGGTGCTGGCGCCAATGCCGATCGCCAACGTCAGCACGCTCAGGATCGCGAAGCCCGGCGCCTGGCGCAGGCGGCGCAGTGCGTGTCGAGCGTCGGCCAACGTGGTGCTGACCAAATTCTCCCAGCCACTCGCCCGGACCTGTTCGTACGCGATATGAGGGCTGCCGAGCGCGATCCGCACACTGCGTTTGGCGTCGTCGGGGGAGACGCCCCGCTGGATCAACTCGTCCGTCGCTTCGTCGAAGTAATTGCGCAGTTCGTCCGCGACGTCCCGATCCGCATTCCTGGGATGCGTCAGACTATGGAATCCGCGCGTCAGCTGGCGCCAGAGCGACATCGATTGAATCCCTTATCGCTAATCACTGATCCCGAATCTTTAATCCTCGAATCCCTAATCCTCGAATCCCTAATCTTCGAATCCGTCATCCTCGAATCCAATCCTCGAATCCTCGAATCGTGAGGTAGCCAACTGGCAACTGGCAACTGGCAACTGGCAACTGGCAACTGGCAACTGGCAACTGGCAAGCACGATAGGTCGTCTCATCATGATTGTCAAGATGTGACCGTCAACCTTGCTACGCCGGCGATGGACATCGCCCTGGCTTCGCGCCGGATCGGCGGCTCTGATTTGACAGTCTGCGGCTGGGCAGGCAACGATTTGGTGGTTTTTTTCGTCTGAGCGCTCATGACCTCTGTGTTCCTCGACCTGCGCCACTCGGTGCGCGTGCTCGTCAAGAATCTGGGCGCGACAACCGTCGCCGTCTTCACCCTGGCGCTCGCCATCGGTGCCACAACCGCCATCTTCACCGTCGTCTACGGCGTCCTCCTTCGGCCGCTGCCGTATCCGGAGCCCGACCGCCTGGTGGCGGTCTGGGAAGTGAACCACCGCGGCACCTATTCGCGCATTGCCGACCCAAACTTCGACGACTTCCACGATCGCAACCACACGTTCACGGCGATGGCGAAGTTCACGGCGTGGGTCACGTCCGTCTCGGGCACGGCCGAGCCAGTGCGCGCCACCGTGGCCACCGTGACCAGAGACTTCTTCCAGGTGCTCGGCATTCAGCCGTCTTTCGGCCGCGGGATCACCGCCGAGGATGCGCGAGTTGGCGCATCGCCGGTCGTGATCGTCAGTCACCGTTACTGGATGCAGTCGTTAGGGTCGACCAGCACGTTGTCGGCGTTCCACCTTCGCATCGAGGATCGCACCTACACGGTCGTCGGCGTGATGCCGGCAAGCTTTCAGTTTCCGGCGAAAGCGGAGCTGTGGGTGCCAGCGGAGCTCGACCCGCCGAATCGAAGCCGAACGTCGCACAACTTTCAGGCTATCGGCCGCCTGCGCGATGGCGTAACCGTCGGCCAGGCCGCCACGGACATCAGCACCATCGCCAAGGACGTCATTCGGGACTCACCCGAGACGGGCGACTATCTGCTGGCTGACGCGACTGCGGTGCCGCTGCAGGCGTCTCTGACCCGCCGCGTCGGCTCGACGCTCTACGTGCTCCTCGGGGCCGTCTTCTTTTTACTTCTCATCGCCTGCGCCAACGTGACGAATCTTCTCCTGGCGCAGGCGGCGGCGCGGCAGCGTGAACTGGCGATTCGTCATGCGCTGGGAGCCGGCCGCAGCCGCCTGGTGCGTCAATTCGTCACCGAAGCGCTTGCGTTGTTGACGATCAGCTGCCTTGGCGGATTGTTGATCGCGTGGCTCGGCACCACCGCCCTGCTATCGGTCGCCCCTGCCGATTTGCCCCGGCTTGAAGATGTCTCCATGAACCGGGCGGTGCTGCTCTTTGCGATGGGCCTCTCGGCGGTGGTGGCCGTCGTGCTCGGCCTCTTCACCGCCCTGCGGTCGACGCGCCGGGATCCACGCGACGCGCTGGCCGATGGGTCGAGAGGACAAACCGCCGGCGCTTCCAGCCAGCGTGTCGGCCGCATCGTTGTCGCGGCACAATTGGCGCTCACGGTTGTTCTGCTGATCGGCGCCGCACTGCTCGGGCGAAGCCTGCTCCGGGTGTTGTCAGTGGACCCCGGATTCCGAACGGACGGCATCGTGACGATGGACCTCGCGATGCCGAGCTCCGACGATCCGCAGGCGAAGGCTCGCCTGTCGCTGTTCTTTGCGGACCTGTTCGACCGGCTGCACGCCATTCCCGGCGTCGAGGAAGTTGCCGCGGCCAACGCGGTGCCAATGGACGGCGGGTTACCTGATGGCCTGTTCGCGTTGCTTCCTTCGAATGAGACACCGGCGCCGGGCGAACTGAAGGCGCTGTTCCAGGACAAGAGCAGAATCGGAACCGCTGATTTCTGCGCCGTGTCGCCGGCCTATTTTCGCGCGCTCGGAATTCCGCTTCGTCGCGGCCGGCTGTTCGAGGATCGCGACGGGCAGAACGCTCCGCATGTCGCCGTCATCAGCGAGTCGCTCGCGAGAGCACGTTGGCCGAACTCCGATCCAATCGGGGCAACGGTTGAATTCGGCAACATGGACGGCTACCTGCAACCCCTCACCATCGTCGGCATCGTCGGCGACACCCGGGAGTACGGCCTGGAGCAGCCGCCACGCCCGACGTTGTACGTCGATCTCATGCAGCGCCCGCGCGCGTGGGCCACGGTCGTCATCCGCACGAATGCAGACTCGCGGGGAATTACGTCCGCGGCACGCGATACTCTCAGACAGGTCGCGCCGGATGTGCCGCCCCGGTTCCGCACCTTTGCGCAGATCTACGCCGCGTCGCTTGGCGCGCGCCACTTCAATTTGACGCTCGTCGCGGTGTTTGCTGGAACCGCGCTGCTGCTGGCACTTGCCGGAATCTATGGCGTCATGTCCTACAGCGTCACGCAGCGGCGCAAAGAGATCGGCGTCCGCGTCGCGCTCGGCGCGAGCCCCAGCCAGGTGTTCCGAATCATCCTCGGCCAGGGTTTGACGACCACCGCGATCGGTGTCGCAATCGGGATCGTCGCAGCGATCGGGCTCACCCGAACGATTGAGAACCTGCTGTTCGGCGTCACGCCGACCGATCCGATCACATTTGCGGGCATCGTTGGACTCCTGGGACTGGTTGCCACACTTGCGTGCTATCTCCCAGCCCGCCGCGCCACTGAAGCCGATCCGATCGAAGCCCTGCGACAAGACTGAAGAGTGTTGCGTCTCCGCTCGCTTTGGCGTAGCGTTCCCCCTTTATGAAAGGGGGGCTGATGGCGCCTGCTGACTTCCCGAAAACACCCGACGACTTCTTCTCGTACGCGAAGAAGAACGACGCCGAGATGGTCGACTTGAAGTTCGTCGACATGCTCGGCAGCTGGCAGCATTGTTCGTTTCCGATCGAGCACCTCGACAAGGACACCTTCGACGAGGGGCTCGGCTTCGATGGATCGTCGATCCGCGGCTGGATGGGCATTCATGAATCCGACATGATGGCCGTCCCCGACGCCGCGACGACCCGCATCGATCCGTTCTTCGCGCGGCCGACGATCAGCGTCATCGCCAACGTGGTCGATCCGATCAGCCGAAAGGAATTCAGCCGCGACCCACGCCACATCGCGCGCAAGGCCGAAGCCTATCTCAAGGACAGCGGCATCGCCGATACGTGCTACATCGGTCCCGAGCCGGAGTTCTTCATCTTCGACGAAGTCCGGTACGAGCAGAACCAGCATCGCGGGTATTACCAGATCGACTCGGTTGAAGGCGCCTGGAACACGGGCCGGCTCGAGGAGCCGAACCTCGGCTACAAGCCAAGCTTCAAGGGCGGGTACTTCCCGGTGAGCCCGACCGATACGTTCCACGATCTGCGCGGCGAGATGGTGTACGAGATGCGCAAGATCGGGATCGTGGTCGAGGCGCATCACCACGAGGTCGCCACGGCAGGGCAGAGCGAAATCGACATGAAGTTCCAGCCGCTGCTGACGATGTGCGATCAGTTCATGTGGTACAAGTACATCTGCAAGAACGTGGCGAAGCGTCATGGCAAGACCGTCACGTTCATGCCCAAGCCGATCTTTGAAGATAACGGCAGCGGGATGCACTCGCACACCTCGCTGTGGAAAGACGGCAAGCCGCTGTTTGCGGGTGACGGCTATGCCGGCCTCAGTCAGACCGCGTTGTACGCCGCCGGCGGACTGTTGAAGCATGCTCCGGCCATCCTCGCATTCGCCGCACCTACGACCAATTCCTATCGCCGTCTCGTGCCCGGCTTCGAAGCCCCGGTCAACCTTGCGATCTCAGCGCGGAACCGATCCGCATCCATCCGGATCCCGATGTACTCCAAGAGCGCAAAGGCCAAGCGACTCGAGTTCCGCTGCCCGGATCCGAGCTCGAATGGATACCTGGCGTGGTCGGCCATGCTGATGGCCATGATGGACGGCATCCAGAACAAGATCGATCCAGGAGCACCGCTCGACCGCGACATCTACGAGATGACACGGGACGAGATGAAGCATCAGGGGATCCGGACAACGCCGGGATCTCTCGAGGAAGCGATCAACGCGCTCGAGGCCGATCGCCAGTTCCTGACACGTGGCGGCGTCTTCACCGACGACCTGATCGACACGTGGGTCGCGTGGAAACGCGAGAAGGAACTCGATCCGATCCGGCTGCGTCCGCATCCGCATGAGTTCTATCTCTACTACGACAACTGACGCAGGCGGATCCGAATTGCTGATTGTTGATTGCTGATTGCTGATCGATTGGGGCGTCCGCGCTCATCGTGCTTGCGATATCAGCTCGAGAGTGCGGACGTCCTGCTTGCCGTCGAAGTACTTGTCGATGAGGCGGTGAAACACGGAGCCACCGCTCGAGACCGCGGCGAAGAGCGTCGCCGACGATCGCAATTTCATGTCGTCGGGGGAGCCGAAAATCTGCAGGGCAGAGCGCCCCTCGATCTGAAGCGCCGCTTCGGCACACTCAATCAGCCGAGGTCCCAGGAGCGGATGCGCCAGGTAGGCCTCTGCTTCTTCGCGACTCTTGATCGCGTAGTGCACGGAGGTCGGACTGCTTCCAAGGCCCACGAACTGCGGGAAGACGTACCACATCCAATGGGAGCGCTTCATGCCGGCGCGGATTTCGGTGAGCGCCTGATCGTAGTCAGCCTCCTGCGCCTGGACGAAACGGGTCAGGTTGTACGGCTCGGGCGTCATACCAGTTCAGCGAATCATACAGCTCCGCGCATGGTGATCGTCGCCGTCCTCTGGACCGGCAATGTCGAGAAAGGTATCCGGCAGCCGCCGCCGAATTGGGACATGGTGCATGCGGTGCTCGGGCGCGGGCAGTCGTTCGAGTCGTTTGGATTCATCCAGGGGATTCGGCGCGCCGGTCACGCTCTCGACCACAACCGAGGCAACCCGAGGGTCGCAGATGCCGTGGACGTAAATGCGCTGTCGATCGTCGGGGTCAAGCCGGTGGTGATTGCAGGTATCTCGGCGCTGATGCTGGTCGTCGCCCTGCTGTCTGCCTGAGTTCCAGTGCGCCGGGTCACGCGCATCGATCCTCAGGCTGCACTGCAAGGGTGACAGGCGGATACCGGGCCTCACATCCTGGCAACCTGATATACACTACCCCTCCGAAATTGCTGGACCTTTACCGGTTTCGCTCGCCACCGCATTCCAGATAGTTGCGACGAAAAGACAAGACACGGGGAGGGCACTCGATGACATGCAGGGCTTCGTTCAGGCAGGTGATCG
>JBKPNQ010000325.1:0-7791 GCA_046732715.1 Acidobacteriota bacterium
AGGTGTGGAGCTCGAACGCGCACCGACTTCGCGATAACCGCGAACATGCCGAATTGTTTGTAGAGGTCGCCGCATGCGGCAGGTGTGCGGATGCTGACTGGCTGTTCGGGACGATTTCCGCAACCCTTGGCTGATCCGTGCGACGTGAGCAGCAGCGGTGACTATGCTGTCTTGCGCAGTGGGCGGACCTTCGGTCGCCGGCCCCGCGCCTTCAGCGCGTGCCACAGGTCCCATTTGGCCTGCAGTGTCAGCCAGATCTGTGCGTCCCAACCCGTCAGCGCGTCGAGTAGCAGCGCTGTGTCCGCGCTGACGGCACGGCGGCCCTTGACGATCCCATTCAGCCGCTGGAAAGGAATACTCATCCGAGTGGCCGCCTCGGCCTGAGACACGCCAAGAGGTTCGAGAAACTCCTTTAGGAGCATTTCGCCAGGGTGAGTCGGCGGACGATGGGTCGGCAGCATGGAGATTCCTCAGTGGTAGTCGGTGCACCGCACGTCGAACGCATCTCCGCCTTCGAAGCGAAACACGCTCCGATACTGGTCGTTGACTCGCAGCGCGTGGAACCCTCGCAGATCAGCGCCGAGCGCGTGCAATCTGTTCCCGGGCGGCACTCTCAAATCGTCAAGCCTCGTCACCGCGTCGATTTGATCGAGTTTGCGGCGCACGTTTGGCCAGAGTTCGCGAGGAATCCGCCGCGCCGCCTTACTGTTGACGCCGTTCCAGATGGCCCGGGTCGTCTCATCGGCGAACGTCCGGATCACAGGATAGCACTATAGCACGCCTAGCGTGCTATAGGCCTGTCGGCACTATCCGAAGGCCAGCTCGCCGCTCGCCATCGCAGCCAACGTCTTGACAACCGCTTCGCGCTCACACGCTTGTACGCGGGCTCTAAGGGACTCGACGGTGTCCCCGGGAAGGACCCGGACGCACTCCTGACGCACAACGCCCCGGTGTCGTACTCGGCGTCCACGAGATGCCTGAGGGCACCGCGGCTAATCTCAAAACGTATAGCGCAGGGCCAGCCAGATCCGTCGACTGCCACCATCGGTGGCCCACTGGTTCAGGAAATTCGCAGAGTTAATTCGGCCATCCGGAATGCCGAAATTGCGGGTGTTCGTCACGTTGAACATTTCGACTCTGAACTGGAGGACATGACCGCTGGCGACCCGCGTGTTTTTCGTGAGGCCAACGTCCAGATTTCCGATCCCATCGGCGCGCAACGAATTCCGCGGGACGTTGCCAACACGTTCGCCGGCGCAGCTCGGGCTCGGGTTTCCGCAGAGGGCGCGGAAAAGTCTGGCGCCCCCCGCAGCCACGATGTCCTCGACCGACATGCGCGACAGATCGAGGCTCGTGTTCAGGTTCGGCCGGATCGCGTTGCCAACCTGGCTGTCGATGCCGAACAACGCCCCCGTCGGGTCGACGCCGTTGAGGACGGTGAACGGCGCCCCGCTCTGGAGCGTGAAAAAGGAACTGACTTGCCAGCCACCGAAGAACCGGTCCGCCATGCCCTGCTGTTCGCGCCGCCAGGGCAGCTGCCACACGAAATCGCCTGCCACACGATGAGGCCGGTCATAGCTGGATCGGCTCTTCTCGGCCGCCAGGTTGAACGAATCCTGGGCCAACGCAACCTCGCTGACGGACGGGTTGAAGATATCGGATGCCGTGTCCTCGAATCGGCTCCAGGTGTAGTGCCCGCCGGCGCTCACCCCCCGGCTCAAACGCTTATCGATCTGGATCTGCAGGGAGTGATACCAGGATTGCGCCGTGTTGCCGCGCAGACGAATGACGCCTCGAGTGGAATCCACCCGGGTCGTGCTGAACGGGAGACGCGGATTACCGTCGAGGGTTTGATAAAGATCGTGGCCGAACGTTCCGATGTAACCCACTCTGAGCGCCAGGTCTCTTGCGAGCTGGCGTTGGATGTCCAGGCTGAACTGATCGGCAACCGGTGTCCGGAAATCCTCCGCAACGACCGTTCGGAGTAGCTGGTTCGGATCCGTTCCGGCTGGTACGCCAGGAGGGGTTGCTCGGAGGACAGTGAACGCATCCGAGAGGTTGCTCCAAGTCTTGGCTGCGACGAAGGGGAACGATGCGGCGATGTTCTGAGCAATGTTCAGGATCGCATAGTCGTGGGTGCGCGCGTAGCCTCCGCGGAGCGCGAACTTATCACCGCCCGTGATGAAACCACGTAGTCCATTGGTTTTGGTCGCGGGCGCCCAGCTGAATCCCAGTCGAGGCTCGAAGTTATTGGTATCTCTGTCTGGGTTGGGTCGGAGGGCGAACACCGGATTGTTGCCGTTCGCCCGCAGGATCCGCTGGTTCGATGGAATCAGACTTTGGATGGCATTGCCCGGCAGTTCGTAACGGATTCCGAGATTCAGAGACAAATCGGTCCGGATCCGCCAGTCGTCCTGCGCGAAGTAGTACTGGTCCCACCACCGGTAATAGTTCATCTCGCTGCCGCCTGGGAGCGGCTGGCTGATCGTGGCCGTGTTGGCGAAGTCCGCGACAAACGCGTCCAGCGACAGGTACCTGAGCTGCCCGCGGGTCGTCGGCGAAAACAGGCTCTTCATGTATTGGTAGCGGACATCGAAGCCGGCCTTGATCAGGTGGGGGCCGCGCACATGTGTGAAGGTGTTCTGCACCTGATAGAGGTCGTCGTAACGAGAGTTCGGTAGGTTGGTCGGCAGGCCGATGGCGGTGCGGCTCCTCGCGGCCAGGAACCCCGACATCCCCAGTTCTGCGATTTCAATCGAGGGGATTTCCAGGGAGGCCCGGTCCTGGGGATCGGACCGGAGGCCCAGGTGCGCCCAGGCAGTGCGAAGCTCGTTAGAGGTATTCGCGCCGAACACGCTGTTGGTCCAAATGTTCAGGGCCTGCCGGTTCGACGGGCTGTTCGTCGTCAGGCCTGGTGGCGTGACCTGGACGTCGCCGCCCATATTCCACGGAGTCACGCTCCCAAGATAGCGGCCGACGAGCGTATGACGCGTCGTGAGCTGATGATCTATCCGGGCACTGACCTGGTCGTTATCAGAGGCGAGCGGCGACGATCCAGTCAGTGATCCAAGGGGAACCGTGTAGGTCTGACCGTCAACAGTAAACGTCTTGGACCGCCCATTTGCGGCGCCAGCGGGCATGTGCTGCAACAGCGCCTGCACCTGAGGGCGGTTGCCGACGACCGACTGCAGAATCTGGCGGCCTTCTTCGGTAGGCGCACCGCTCAAGGTGAAGCCCGATGCCTCTCTTCGATCAGTCCATCGCTGGAACGAGCCGAAGAAGAACGTCCGGTTCACGATCAGCGGGCCGCCTCCCGTCCCTCCGAATTGGCGCTCGGCTCGATCAGGCGCCTCGGTGAAGCCGGCACTCTTGTCGAGGTTGCTTCGCGCGTTCAACGCGTCGTCATTGGCGAAAACGAACGCGGATCCATGCAGCGCGTTGGTGCCGCTCTTCGTAATCACGTTGAGCACGGAACCGGCCGCGCGACCGTACTCGGCAGCGAATTGATTCGTGATCAGCCGCACCTCCTGCACGAGGTCGGTGTTATTGATCGTCAGGTGACGGTTGTTCGCGTTCGGGTCGTTGTCGTCCTGCCCGTCGATCATGATGTTGTTCGAGCGGAGACGCATCCCGTTTACTGAGAAGCCCGTGCGATTGTCGCCGGCGAACTCGGTCTGGCCGCTGGCGAGCTCGCTCACGCCAGGCGCCGACAGCGCCAGCGCGAAGACGTTGCGGCTGCTGCGAACAGGCAGTTCCTCGACCCGCCTCCGCTCGAACCGTACGCCAACCTCGGCGTTTGCCGTGTTCAGGAGCGGCGCGTCGTCACGCACTTCGACCTTTTCCGTGACCGGCGCCGGTTGGACTCTGAAATCAACCAGCGCATCCTCGTTGACCTCGAGAATGACGCCCGACCGGACGCACTTCGCAAGGCCATGGCGGTCAGTCGTCAGCTCATAGCTGCCGACAGGGAGATTGAGAATGCGATAATGCCCTCCCGCATCGCTGACGACCCTCCGGGTGGCACTCGTGTCTACGTTCCGGATCGTCACGCTGACGCCTGGAACGACTGCATTCAGATTGTCACGGATGGTTCCATGGATGGTGGCGGTGGTCGATTGAGCAGTCACAGCCGTGCCCGCAAGGATCGCAAGGAGGACGACGCGGGCAGGCGTTTGACGCCAGCCGGCCGGGTGGATCCGGCAATTGCTGCGGACACCGCCGCTCATGCCACGCTCGCCTCGTTCATCGTCCGTTTTGCGGCAACCGCTCACGAATCAGACGGTCCAGTCCCTGGACGACCTTCAATTGGGGCGCACGATCCTCGATCGGCTTCAGCATCAGGAACCGCTGACCGTCCGACGACACGTCGTAGTTGACGATGCCGGGCCCTCCCATTGAGAAGTATTCCCCCTCGAACAACACCTGAGCGCGGCCAGGTGAGAACGCGCCATCGGATGGGATGCGAACCGACAGAAGCTGGGACCCATGTCGATAGAACAGCTCGCGTCCGTCCTTTGCCCACACGGCTTCGCGAGCACCGCCCGTCGAGATCCGATGGCGCGGAGCATCGGGCGCCACCGCCGTCACGTACAGCTCGAATTCAGCGGGACTGATTTCGTCGGAGAAATATGCCAGCCATCGGCCGTCGGCCGACAGCCGTCCGCCATACTCCCGGGCGGTCGTCTGAACAATCGGACGCGATAACTTCGTCTGCAGGTCGACCGCCCAGAGATCGCAGTGGGTGGCGGGGTTCTCCTGCATGTAAATCAACGTCCGCATGTTTGGCGACCAGGAACCAATCCACGTCCGGAACCGTCCTCGCACCAACTCACGTGACCCGCTGCCGTCCGAAGACTGCCAATACAAGTCGGACGTATCTTCCCGACGCCGGGACAAGCCGACGTGCGCGCCGTCGGGTGTCCACATCGGATAAGAGCTCCAGCCGTCCGTCGTGAACCTCGTCAGCGCCTGTCGCTCGATGTCAAGCATCCAGACGTCTGTTTTGCCGTCCTCGACGATGTCCACGGCGATGCGATCGTCGCGAGGCGAGAGATTGGGCGCGCGATACGGCTTCAACGGGCTCGGCAGCGAGATCTCTGTTCCGTGGCGGTCGACCCAAACGAACCGGCGATTGCCATTCCGCGGACGATAAACGAGGACCCCGCCGCCGGCGGACCAGAATGGTCGGTCCGAGGGCGAGAGGTCGTCGAACAGCATTACGCCAGGTCCCATCGTCGTCGTCAGGCTCTCCAGGTCGACCTGGGTCGCGTACAGCGAGTGGCCGCGCTGATAGACCAGCACGGAGTTGCCTACATAGCGGGCATAGCTGGCATCATCGAGCAGTACTTTCGGAGGCTTGCCGGGTGTCTGGACGACGATGCGGGATGCGAGACCAGCACTGTCCTGAACCTTGAGCGTGTACATCACTGTGCGTCCGTCGGGCAGCATTTGGGGAGCTTGATGTGCACGCTCACCCACACGCCGGTCGGGACTGGAAACGATTTCCACCGGACCGCCGTCGTCGCTGACCCGCCTGATGCCCGCCGTTGGGAGATCGCCGGGTTCTCCAAACACGATCAGGCCGCGGCCCCAGGAACCCGATTCACCCCGCCGCGCAGGACAGATCACTCGCGATTGACCGTCCGCAATCGACATCTTTCTGAGCGTGTCGCCGGCGAAAAAGGCGATCCAGCGGCCATCCGGCGAAAAGAACGGATCCCGTACGGAGATCGCGTCGCCGACAATCTGCTCCGAGTCGGCGTCCAGCTTCTTGAGCACCAAGCGAGGCGCCCCGCCCACGGGAGCCGCGACGTAAGCGATCGTCGTGCCGTCCGGCGAAACCGCGATCTGGTTGTCCTGTTCCGGAAAATCCATTCCCGGTGGAAGGAGCAACGAAAGCATCGACAGTCGAGGCTCAGGGACGGTCGCCGGATTCTCGGTCGAGCGCCAAGCCTTCGGCAGCATCGCCGCGGCGAGGACAAGCACGACCACTCCGCTCATCATCAGCCAGGTGGACAGAGGCCGCCCCGGCTGGGGCTCGACGCGTTGGCTCAGGGCGCCGTCAAGGTCGACCAGCACATCCCCGATGTCACGCCGACGCCGCGTTTGGTCTTCGTTGAGACAGCGCTTCAAGAGTGCGGTCACGCTCGGAGGAACACCCGGTGGCATGACGCTCCAGCGAGGCTGCACCTCGAGCGCGGCACCAACTCGGTGTTCCGCGCGAAACGCGGGCAATCCCGTCAGCATCTCGAAGCAGACACATCCGAAGGCCCAGATATCCGTGCGCTTATCGACCGGATCACCGCGCGCCTGTTCCGGGCTCATGTAGGAGGCCGTGCCAATGACGAGTCCGTCCGGCTCGCCAACCGATGACTTTGCGAGACCGAAGTCCAGGATTTTCGTCGTGCCGTCCCGGGCAATCGTGATGTTTGACGGTTTCAGGTCTCGATGGACGATCCCGCGCTGGTGCGCGGCGTCGAGACCCTCGCCGATCTGACGCGCGATCCGGGCTGCGTCGTGCAACGGAATAGGTCCTCGTCTGATCCGTTCGGCCAACGTCTCGCCGTCCGCCAGTTCGAGCACGAGGCCATGCATGCCTTCGGACTCGTGTACCCCATAGATCGCGGCGATGTTCGGATGGCTGAGTGACGCGAGAAACTGAGCTTCCTGTCTGAATCGCGCGAGTCGCTCCGGATCGTCATTGAAGGCTTCAGGCAGGAGCTTGATGGCTACCTCTCGTCCTAGAACGGTGTCGTGTGCGCGGTAGACGTCCCCCATAGCCCCCGCGCCGAGCAGTGCTTCGAGCCGGTATGGTCCAAACGTGCGTCCGGTGAGTACCGGAATGTCGCCGGCAACGAGGCGCGCGGCCACCGCGAGCGCCGGCTCGTCGAGGAAGGGATCACCGGCCCCATCCTCTCCGAGAAGTGATTCGATCTCCTCGAGGAGTGCCCGGTCGTCGCCGCAGGCGCGGGTCAGAAATATGGCCCGTGCCGCGGTGTCGAGTGCCGCAGCCTGATGATACAGCTCCTCGATCCGCGACCAGCGTTCAGGATCCACTAGGTGACTCCTTGCGCAATTCGCGTCGAAGCCACGACTTTGCAAGCTGCCAGTCGCGGTAGACGGTCTCCGCAGAGATGCCAAGAGCCATTCCGGTTTCCTCGACGGTGAATCCGCCAAAGAAGCGCAACTCGACGACGCGGCTTTTGCGAGGGTCGATCTGCGCGAGTGCCTGCAGCGCCAGGTCGAGGGCGACCAGGTCCGGCCCGCGCTCCACCGCGACGGCCATCGCGTCGTCCAGTGGCGCCAAAGAAGTGCCACCGCCCCGCTTCAGGTATCTCTTCGACCGAGCAACGTCGACGAGAATGCGTCGCATGACGCGCGACGACATCGCAAAAAAATGCGCGCGATCTTGCCACGCGACGTGCGTGATGTCGACGAGCCGCAGGTAGGCCTCATTCAGGAGCGCCGTCGGCTGCAAGCTGTGCCCGGCGCGCTCGCCCGCCATACAGTGACGCGCTATCCTGTGCAACTCACGGTGCACCAGCGGAACGAGCCGTTCGAACGCAGTGGCATCGCCTTCCGCCCACACCTTGAGCAACGCGGTGATATCGCGAGAAGCCACAACGGCGACGGATCTTACCTCATCCGTCGCGTCGCATCTCCGAAGGGTCAACCGGGTTCATCGACCTTCGTCACCCTCAGTGAGGCTTACCGTTTTCGTGGCTGTTCCCAAGCCTCCGTTATCGTCGGTAAAGCTGACAACTATGGTGATGGACGAAGCCTTGACGAGAC
>JBKPNQ010000326.1:0-10615 GCA_046732715.1 Acidobacteriota bacterium
ACGTATAGGCATAGAGCCGCCCCGCGACATCAAAGCCTGGATACGTTGCGTGCAGCCGCAGCAGCGCGGCGACGAAGCTGGCGCCGATGAACAGCAGGACCAGCGACATCGCAACCTGCGCGACGAGTCCTCCAGGCCTTCGCCAAGCGCGGCCGCCCGCGCTGCCGGGTGCGACCACCAGACGGAACATCCCGGACACACGCCACGCCGGGAGCAGGCCACAGAGCACCGTGGTCATGACGCAGATGCCTGCGGCAAACACGAGGGCACGCCAGTCGAGCGACAGGTCGATCTGAATCGCAAAGATGCCTGCGGCCTGCGGCACCGAGCGTTCCAAGAGCTTCCCGACCCACAGGGCAAGAACGACACCGCAGACGGTGCCGGCGACGGCGAGGACAAGCGCCTCGGTCAAGAGTTGCCGGAGCAGCCGGGCTCGCGAGGCACGGAGTGCACGCCGAACCGCGAACTCACGCGTCGACGGCCAGTCGTTGAGCCCGACGACCTCCCTCGACGGTTGAGGCGTAGCCTCGCTAGATATCTCTTACCCAGACGTCCCCCTGAAATCGCCGAGCACGAAATCATCTGATCTGGCGCGGCGATCGGCGCGGTCCCGGTCACCATCGCACGTCACGGTCAAATTGACGCGCATCGAGTGACGTGCGCACGCCGGTGACGATACGGCATGTTCGTGTCCGACCGTTACCGCTTGACATCCAGCGAATCGCCGGTGCGATGCTCGGTGATTTGGTACCGCAGGAACGCGTGGACGGCCTGCACGAGTCCTGGGTCGAGCGTCTCGATCCGCACCGCGCCACCCTCCGGCAGATCCTGGTAGCGGAACGCGATCGCCGCGATGTGTGCCTGCATCGCTGCGACCCCCGGTGGAACTTCACCGTGAGTCTGGAACGGCTTGTCGAATTGACCGCGAGTGAATTCCTCGCCGATGGTGCGCAAATGGCGACGGAGCGCGGTCAGGTTTTTGTCGTCAGCGCTGTTCTTGACGGTCACCTCGATTGAGCCGCCGGTCGGTGTCAGCGTGAAGTGATGGGTCGTCGCGTCCTGATCGAACCCCATCGCGTCCGCGCCGCGCCGCTTGAGGGCGTCTTCCTTCTCCATCTGTTTGAGGTGCTCTTCGTGCGACATGCCGGCCGGCATCTGCGGATGCTGCGCGCTCAGAAGCCACGCGGCGACGACGGTCATCAATAGGTTCATGGCATCTCCTCTCAGGGCCATCGTCCACCCTGGAACCGTTCAAGGGTCAAAGGTTGCGTGAGCTTGAATCTGGAATGGTTCCAGGTTGTACGATGGAGCGTGGCCGGTGCAACATTCGGAATCGGAGAGGCCGCGCGTCGGGCGGGCGTCAGTCCCGACTTGATCCGGTATTACGAGCGGGTCGGCGTGTTGCCCAGAGCGCCGCGCACCGCCGGCGGCTTTCGCTACTACTCCGCCGACGCCGTCGCGCGGCTCCTGTTCGTCCGAAACGCGATCCGATTCGGATTCACGTCGAAAGAACTCGCCGGTTTCTTGAAAGCGCGCGACAACGGCCGTCCACCGTGTCAGTCCGTGCGTGCCGCGGGGCAGCGTCTGCTCAAGGAGATGGACGACCACCTGGCGCGTCTTCAGGAGGCACGAGCATCGATGGCCGACACGCTTGCCGCCTGGGACGTACGTCTCGCGCGCACCCCGTCGGGTACGCTCGCGCACCTCCTCACGATGGTTCCCGACGCTCCGCGACTGACAAGAAAACGCCGCCCGTTGAAACGTTCGTGATTGACGGCCAGACGACCGATCGGCGCGATAATGGCCGATCTGCCCGCCGGTCTCCCTGGTATCGATTGGGTGCGATCCGCTACTTTGCGGGCACGACGTGCTTCAACGTCTCGAACCAGTTGAGGACGACATTGTATTGGGCCGGCGATGATGAGAAGTGCAGCAGGAACACGAAATGCTGGCCGTCGGGCATGACGTCATACGTTCGCCCATCGAACCGCAAGTCTTCGAATGTCGGCGCCGGGAACAGCAGCCGATTCTGTCCGACGCGATTGCCCTGCCCGTCCAGGGCGACCGCCGATAGCCCGTCGTCCGTGACAAAAAACAATTCGCGACTATTCGGCGCCCACGTCGGGTTGAGTCCACCGTCGGAGGACAATTGTTGGCGTCCGCCGCCCGTGCCAAGCGGACGGATGAACACTTCGTCGCGCCCGGTTTCATCCGATACGTAAGCCAGCCACTGACCGTCGGGTGAAAATCTGGCCTCCCGTTCGTCGGCATCGCTGGCGATCAGCGGTTGGGGCCGTCGATCGCCGTCAAGTCGCATCAACCAGACGTCTCTCCGCCGCGAAGGATGGGTTTCGACGAAGGCCATATACTTGCCGTCCCGTGAGAAGGACGTCGGATACCGGGAATACTCGCCGTGGGTGAGGTCTTCTCTCGGCCCGGAGCCATCGGATCGTTTCCAGAAAATCGTGCCGGTGCGGGTGCCATACGCAATCCGGGCTCCGTCGGCGGTCCACTGCGGAAAGATTTCGTCGAGCGGTTCGAAGGTGAAGCGCAGCGGTGCGCCGCTCGCGATGTCGTAGGTCCAGATGTCGTCGTTGACCGCGAAGACTCGTGACGCAATCAACCGGCCGTTCGGGGAGATCGAAAACTCGGAATAGTTGCCGCGCCTGATCGACAGCGGCTGGGCCTTCCCGTTGCGGTCGACCTGAACGAAGACACCACCGGTCTTGCCACCCGCGTTCGCCTCGTAAACGACTGTCCCGTTATCCGCAATCGAATAGTCGGCATCACCGCTCCAGGTCCGGCCGAGCCCTTCAATCACGGGAACCGGCGTACCGGTCACGGAACGCTTCGACACGTCGAATGTGGCCGCCAGGAGAACGCCGGCATGCACGTACACGATGTGTCCGGTCGGAAGAAACCGCGGATGGGCGGCTCCTGGTATCAGGATCCTCGGTTCTCGTGCCCCCGGATCGAGGACGGCTACGTCCTGGTCGTCTGCGATGACCGCATGGCCGGATGCCAGCGTGAACAGCACGCCCTTGCCGCCGGGAAGGATCTGCGGATCGCTGTAAGACGCACGATCCTTTTCGAGATCGGTCTTGATCAGTGGGCGCGGCGAGCCCCCATTCGCCGAGACCGTCCACAAGCCGGCGTTGTAGTCAGGGACAAAAACGATCGTATCGTCCGCGCCCCAGTCGCCCCCGAAAAAGCCAGTGCCAGACAAATTGCAGATGGCAACCGGCGATCCGCCGCCGCTGACCGGGGCCTTCTGCAATTTCGATTCGGTACCAAACGCGATCCATTGGCTGTCGGGCGAGAAGAACGCGGCAAGTGCGCCATCGGTGCCATCGATCGGTTTCCATTCGCCATCGGCAAGCGCGCGAAGAAACAGTTGACGCCTGCCGCCGTGATTCACGACGTGAACAATCCTTTGTCCGTCGGGAGAGATCGCCACCTCGCGAGAAGCGTTCATCAGGCCGGATGCCGACGCGGCTTGAGTGGCCAATCTGAGACCCAGATGGATGGGGACTGATGCGGACCGCCCAGGTCGAAGGCCCACCCACCACGACCCACTCGCCAACGCCACACCCGACACAAGGCCCAAAGCGGCCCACGCCAGACGACGAACGCGGGTGTCGCGTGCCGACGGTGGCGCAGGTCTCTGATCGGCGTCGCGATCGTCGATTTCGATGCGAGCGTCGGCCACGTCGTGAAGGCGCTGTCGCGCGTCCTTCTGCAGACAACGTTTGAGCAGGACCCGGACGCGAACGGGTGTCTCGGCGGGAAGCGCCTTCCAGTCCGGCTCGCTGCGAAGAACGGCGGCGATGGTGTCCGACAGGTTCTCGCCAGGAAACGCCTGCGTGCCGGTCAACATCTCGTAGAACAAGCACCCGAACGCCCAGATGTCGGTGCGGCGATCCACCGGCAGGCCGCGTGCCTGCTCTGGGGACATACAGGCAGGAGTACCAACAATGGCGCCTTGCATCGTCCCGTGCACGCTGAGTGTTGGCGAATCGTCTGCGTGAGGGTCGGGCTCTGCGGCGCGGTCGAACGCTTTGGCCAATCCGAAATCGAGCACCTTGACCAGGCCGTCATCGCGAACCTTGATGTTCGCGGGCTTGAGATCGCGATGAATGATTCCGCGTTCGTGTGCCGCTTCGAGTGCCTCGGCAACTTGTTTGGCGATGGACAACGCTTCTTCGACCGGGATGGGACCTCTCGAGAGGCGATCCGCAAGCGTCGGACCTTCGACCAGCTCCATCACCAACGCGACCGTCCCGTGCGATTCTTGCAGGCCGTGGATGTGCGCAATGTTGGGATGGTTCAGGGCGGCAAGCATTTCGCCTTCACGCTGAAAGCGGGCGAGCCGATCCGCATCAGCGCCAACGGATGCCGGCAGCACCTTGATGGCAACCTGGCGCTTCAGGCTCGTGTCCGTGGCGCGATACACCTCCCCCATGCCGCCGGCACCGAGCAGGGCGGTGATTTCAAAGGGCCCGACGTGCGTGCCGGGAGTGAGCGTCACGGTGAAGGTGCGCCGGATTGTACCGCGAGCGGGCCCAGGTCCGAGGCCCAGCCTGTCGTTTTACCGCTTCGGTGTCACGCCCGTGCGCCGATCACGTCCGCCGCATTGGTGCGGGAGCGGCGATTTTCAGGCCGTACATCGAGCTGGGCGAAGTGGACGCGGACCTCTTTCCAGGATGCGACTCGCGTGTAGCGGGTCTCTCCGGCATTGTGCGGCGCCGAGAACAGCAACGGCTGACCTTTGAAGTTCGCGAAGTGGCGCGGTCGATCGTCGATCAGATAATCGGCGTCGACGATCGTCTTGTCGCCGCAGAACACGATCTGCGACGGTGGAATGAAGGGAAAGTGACGCTGCAGCCAGCGGTACTTCGCGTCGAACGAGCACGGGACGTCCATCGCGGCCGACGCGATGAACACCTCGTACCGATCCGCGAGCTCACGGACGACCTCCTGGCAATCGGGCAGCACCGCGAGGTCCTCGAAGAACGAGGCGTCGAGCATCGCCTCCGCCGCTTTGCGATGTGCTGGCGGAATGCACTGCTCGAGATGACGGCCCGACAGCTCGGCCGCGGTCACGCTGGTGCCGTAGGCGGCGTTGTAACGCCGCAGCTGCTCGGTCAACGCGTCGGCCATCACCTCGTCCATGTCGATCGCGATTCGCTGACGACGCCGTCGCACCCGCCGTTCCAGCATCATCTTCATGATCGTCGTGGTCGAGACGAGACCGATGATCGCGATGTTGGTGACGATGACGGCGGTGGCCTGGTTGATCAGGCCGTAGGCGAACCACAGAATCGCCCCGCACAACAGCAACGCCAGCATGGCCACCGACAGATCGCGCCCACCCTGCCGGCGAACCTTCAGCATTTGCGGCAAGAACGACAACGCGCTGCAGAGGCCGCCTGCCGTTCCAATCACTCCACTCCAGTTGATGTCGATCATCTGAATCGCTCCGAGGGCTTCGCCCGATGGAACTCCCCTACCGCTCTCGCCAGTCGCTGTCGCCCTCGGCGCGAGGATCGGCGACCTGTGCGATTCTGTCCAATGAACATTCGTCCTGTTTTGATAACCTCCGGTTCAAAAGTACAGGCCGAATCCGACGGTCGGACCATGCGCGGTCAGCTTCATGATCAGCTGTCGGCTTGCCACCGAGTCCGAGATCTTCAAGTACAGGAGGTTGTAGCCCGCTGTGAGACCGAAGTGCGGGATCGGTTTCCAGTCCACGCTCACCGAGCTTCCGAGATCGACGTCGGCACCGGCGCCAAACCCGCCGCCGTCGAATGCGGCGTGCCACTCCACCTTCGGGCGCACGCGATGCCAGCCGATTCCCACGATGGGGTCCCACACCCCGGGCTTGCGTGAGAGGGGCGGCAGGTCACCCACGGTAATGTCATAGTCGATCGCGAGTCGGCGCACGCCTCCGGTGACATACCAGTCGGGCGCGATTTTACGACCGAGTTTGGCAGACCCGTAGAGGAGGTTGAGATCAACCTGAAGGAACGGTCGCTCCGGCCTGTCGCCGCCAAAACCGGCCCATAGTCCGTAGCCCTCGATTCGCCAGACGCCGTCTGATGCGGCCACACCGCCGAAAAACGCCCCATCAAACCGGCTGGTCAGGATCTGGCCGGAGCCACCTCCACCACCGTCGATCGGCGGGACGTTGACGTCAATCGCGATGTCGAGCGGGACCCACGCGAGGACCGGGTAAACGGTGACGTGCCAATCCTGCTCAGCGTTCGTCTGCGCCTCGGCCATGTGGCTCACGGCCCCCACGCACAATGCAAGGAAAACGATTCGAATCGGCCGCATCATTTCCTCCGAGGTCTCCACACAAGTATGTCGGACCGCACTCCGCAAGATCGACGACCGCTTGGAGTGCAGCCCCGATCAGCGCATGGAGACAGCTCCGGTTAATCGAAAGTTAGAGATCCCTCTGAGCCACGGAATTTTGTGGCCTAGAGCCGTTGTTTGAGCCCTCCGTATTCCGAAAGCGGTGACCGTCTGGGTTCCGTCTTCTGAACGCGGCGGGACCGCCTTTCCGCTCTGCGATCTGTTGGGTCCGGGCGAATCGCGCGTGGCGCGACCCGTCGCGGGTGTGACTCGGCTCGTGCATCGACACTTTGACGGGCGACCGGTCGAATCCCTCGACGGCAACGTGCTCGAGCGGCGCTGGCAACAACCGCTGAATGTCGCGCAGCTGAGCCGAGTCAGATGGCGACACGAGTGACAGGGCACGCCCGCTGCGTCCTGCACGACCCGTGCGACCGACCCGGTGAATGTAGTCTTCGGCCACGGCCGGCAAGTCGTAGTTGATGACCAGCGGCAGCTGCGCGATGTCGAGTCCGCGCGCCGCGATGTCGGTCGCGACAAGAACGTTGACGCGGCCCGCCTTGAAGTCCGCAAGTGCCCGCGTTCGCGCCCCCTGGCTCTTGTTGCCGTGAATGACGGCGGCCTTAACGCCGGCACGCTCGAGGTGCTCGCCGACGCGATCGGAGCCGCGCTTGGTCTTGCAGAAGACGAGCGCTTGACTCGCCGTGTCTTGCGTCAACACGTGCGTGAGCATGGCGCGCTTTTGGTCGACGGCGACCGTATGCAGATGGTGCGTCACGGTCGGGGCGACGGCCTGCCGATCCGAGACGTCCACGCGCGTCGGGTCGCGCGTGAATGCGGCAGCCAGCCCGACGACGTCGTCGGAGAGCGTCGCGGAAAAGAGCAAGGTCTGACGCGAGCGCGGTAATGACGCGATGACCCGTCGCAGCGCTGGCAGAAAGCCCAGATCCAGCATGCGGTCGGCCTCATCCAATGTAAGGATCTCGATCCCGGAAAGATCAACCGTGTGCCGCTGCATGTGATCGATCAGCCGGCCCGGTGTCGCCACGATGATGTCGGTGCCTCGCTTCAGTGATTGGATCTGCCCTCCCATTCCGACACCGCCGAAGATGGCGGTCACGCGGAGCTGCATCGGCGCGCCATAGGTCAAGAGCGACCGATGGACCTGGGCCGCCAGTTCACGCGTCGGCACGAGGATGAGTCCTCGCGGGCGTCGGGGCCTACCGCGATCGCTCCGTGCGGCGATGCGCTCGATCATGGGCAGCCCGAAGGCGGCCGTCTTGCCCGTCCCTGTCTGCGCACGCGCGAACAGATCGGTTCCCGTCAAGACAACGGGAATAGCCCGGTTTTGGATGGGCGTGGGTTGCTCATAGCCCAGGCGCGCCAAAGGGGCACAGAGCGAGGGCGTCAGCCCCAGTTTGGAGAACGACATTGAAGATGGTCCTTGATGACCCAACGCGATTCCCAGCGGCGCGGCAGGGCGAATATATGCGACACGTTCGCGCCACCACGGCGGAAACAGTGCCTTGGAGCCACAGCTCCAGAACGGATTCGTCTCGTAGCTAAGCTGGATGTGAGGAGGACCGAGCCAGAGGAGCGGCCCGTTACGCCTACAGGTGACAGAGCGCGTGGGAAAATCCGATGCATCATCATACCACGAGCCGTCACACCTGAGTCGGTCCTCGTGGTACAGTGAATCATTGGATTTGCCGCGTACTCGCCGTCCTCCAGCGAACGAGCCCTCTTGACTCGCTTCTTTCTGAGTTCAGCTTGGCTACGAGACGACATCCAGCCGCCGCCGATGTCGGCGAGCGAGAACATCGCGACAAAGGAGCATGTCATGGGTCGGAAATTGTATGTTGGAAACCTCCCCTACGAAGTCGGTGAAACCGAGTTGCAGGAACTGTTCGCGCGGGCCGGGTCTGTGGAGTCGGTGAACGTCATGCGCGACCAAGCCACCGGCCGCGCGCGCGGATTTGCCTTCGTCGAAATGGGCACGGACGAGGAGGCGCAGAACGCGATCACCACGCTGAACGGGACGCAGGTCGGTGGCCGCAGCCTCTCGGTGAACGAGGCCCGGCCAAAAGCGGCACGCAGCGGCGGCGGCGGCGGCGGTTTCGGTGGTGGCTCGTCCCATCGTCGACGAGAACCGCGCTGGTAGCCGTGCGTCGATCACGACGATGACGGCGCGCTGAAGGCGATCGAACAGGACCGGCACATCATTCTCGAGTCCGCCCGTCGGCCGTCAGCTCCGCGCGCGACGGAAGCGCCGGGACTGCCACGCCGCGACCAAGCCGGTACCGAGCAGCAGCACTGAGCCGGGCCCCGGCGTCGGCAACGGTGAGACGGCTGGCGAAAACGTCAGCGCCATGCTCCGCGTATAAAACCTGCCATCGCCGACGTTGTCAGCGATAAACGAGAGCGTTCCGCACCTTCCGCGTCGCCACACGTTGCGCTTCACGCGGCGGTGCAAGCGAGCAGACCTCAGCGGTATCGGGGCTCGAGTTTGCGCGTGTGTGGCGGCACACGGCGGCATGCGCGGCATCAAACTCATCCGCATCGTTGCGTGCCGTAGGTTTGGCGGCTCGAAACGATCCGCGCGAGATTACATCCGCAGCACGACTTTGCCGAAGTGGTCACCGCTTTCGAGGCGCGCGTGCGCGTCGGCGGCCGCCTCGAGCGGCCACACACTGTCGATGACCGGACGCAGACCCTTCGCATACATCTGCAGCATCCGCTTGAAATCTTCCGCCGTGCCCATCGTGCTCCCGAGAACGTCGATCTGTTTCCAGAAAATACGTCGCACCTCCAGGTTCGACACCGGTCCACGAGTCGCGCCGTAGGTTACGACACGCCCGCCCGGCCGCACCAGGTCGAGGGCTTGCGCAAACGTGTCACCGCCCGCGCCGTCGACGATCACGTCCGGCCGCTGTCCGATGGTCTCGAGCAGCGTGCGTGACCATCCGGGCACGTGGTGAATGACACCGTCCGCCGCTCCTTGTTGCTTCGCCGTCGCGATCTTCTTCTCCGACCCAGAGGTCACGTAAGCCGTTGCTCCCAGGCTCACGGCAATGGTCAGCGCCGCCAGGGCAACCCCGCCGCCGATACCGGTAATCACCACAATCTCCTCTGGCTGCACTGCGGCGCGGGTGACAAGCGCGCGGTATGCCGTCACCGCGGCGAGCGGGAGCGCAGCAGCCTCCTCGATCGTGAGATGAGAAGGCGTTGGGGAGATGTTCATCGCCGGCACTTTGACGAACTCTGCGTAGGTGCCTTCTGTCGGCATGCCCAGTAGATGAAAGGTGTTGGCTTGCGCACGCGGATCGGGTCCCCAGCCGAACGACGGATCGATCACCACGTCTCGTCCGAGCCAGGAATTACAGTCGGCGTCGCCAGCGGCGACGACTTCGCCCGTGCCATCGGAGCCCAGGACGGCGGGAAGACGAATCCCCGCGTACTGGCCGCGGCGGATCCAGACATCCCGATGGTTGATCGCGGCTGCTCGCAACCGCACGACCACTTCGCCGGGCCCCGCCACCGGCGTCGGCCACTCCTCCATCCGAAGGTTGCCCGGTCCACCCAGTTCCCGCAGGACAATGGCGCGCACGGTCAGATCGGCGTTGGCGTGAACGACTGACGTCTCTGCATCGGCCGAAGTGTACGCGGTCTACGCCGCGATCGGATCGTCATTTCGATGACGGCTCGGCACACCAAACCGACGGTCACCCGACGATTCTGAGATTGGTAGGCGCAGTCGGAGGCGTCGAGGGCCGCGGACCATAGGTCGGCAGCGGTTGGCCGAACTCGTACGCACCGAGGTCCGGCGCGGCGCCGATGAACCCGTCATTGATATTTGGAAGGATCGCGCCGGCATCGACCGCGCCGCAGGCGGCGGTGAGCGTCATGAATTGTGGTGGGATTGGCACCGGCGCGGGCCCAGGGACGTTGAACGTCGCGAAACAGGTCGTTCGATTGATCGGTCGTCCGTTCGTCTCCAGCCCCGAGGCGGCGGCGAAGCTGCCGAGGCTCGGATATACCACGCCGCCGTACCTGAACGGTGCCGGGCTCGCTCCCCAGTCAAAGCCATCGTTGCTGAAATCGCTCCGCCAGTCTTTCACCACCGCCGTCAGGATCGGCAAGCGTCAGTTTGACCTCGTATGACGTGTCAGGGCTGAGGAACAAGATGCTGCCCGACAGCTGGTTGTAGCCGTTGTAGTCCACGCGAACGAGAGGCAGCGCCGAACGCCATGCCGCGGTC
>JBKPNQ010000327.1:0-13892 GCA_046732715.1 Acidobacteriota bacterium
ACAGTCCGGGATCAATATGGCAACTTTTCGGCGCCGCCACTCGGATATCTCTGGGATTTTGCCAAGCGGGCCAACGTATCGGTGCGCAGCTATGGCGAGTTCGCGTCGTGGCGCCGGCGCGGCGGGGAAGTGCGTGCGGACGTGCCGGGGCTGGAAGGGCTCGTTCATCCTGCCTATCCGCCGTTCGATCTGAGCGTCCCCGATCAACAACGAGCCGACATCTGGCTCGAGGAGTTCCGTCAGTTCGAGAAGGATGGCAAGCTGCCACAGCTTTCGATCATCCGCCTCGGGAACGATCACACCAACGGCACCGCCCCCGGATCGCCGACGCCTCGCGCCATGGTCGCCGACAACGACTTCGCCCTCGGACGCATCGTCGAAGCAATTTCGCACAGCCGCTACTGGAAAGAGTCGGCGATATTCGTGCTCGAAGACGATGCCCAGAATGGACCCGATCATGTGGACGCGCATCGCTCGGTGCTGCTGACGATCAGTCCGTTCTCGCGACGCCGCTCCCTCGACAGCACGCTCTATACGACGTCGGGGGTCCTGCGTACAATCGAATTGATCCTCGGACTGCCGCCGATGAGCCAGTACGATGCCGCGGCGACGCCCATGTACGCCGCCTTTCAACCGACGCCGGACGCGATACCCTACAGCGTCCGGCCGGCGCGTGTCCCGTTCGACGAGAAGAATGACTGGTCATCGCCGGGTGCGGCCGCGTCGCTGCATATGAACCTGCGGGAAGCCGACATGGCGCCTGAGCTCGAGCTGAACCAGATTCTCTGGCAATCGGTCCGCGGTGCCGGTTCGGTCATGCCGCCGCCGCGACGTACGGGCTTTATCCGTTCAATCGGAGATGACGACGATGATGCACGCGAAACGGAGCGGGAGCGTGATCGCGACCGGGAGCGCTAACACCAGATCAACGTCGCGATCGATTCGGGTGCGGCCGGCCAGAGCAGCGGACCGCGCGTTTGTGCTCGGCACCGCCGCGCGGCTGGCGGAGTTCGGCCCGCCGGGGTGGCGGACACCGGACGAAATCGTCGACGGAGAAGCGCGGACGTTGCGCGACTTCTTCGAGTCGCCGGACGATGGCTCGGCGCTGCTGATCGCCGAAGCTGGCGAACGACGCGTAGGATTCGCGCTCGTCGAGGAATTGCGCGACTACTTTTCGCTCGAACGTCACGGCCACGTTGGCATTCTTGCCGTCGCCGCCGATGCCGAGGGACGCGGCGTCGGCGGCGCCTTGCTCGAGGCTGCCGAATCGTGGGCCCGTGATCGCGGTTTCCGGACGCTGACACTGAACGTGTTCAGCGGGAACCGTCACGCGCGCGACGTCTACGAGCACATGGGATTCAAAGAGGATACGGTCAAATATGTAAAACAAATATGAAATGCTGCATGTTGGCTGAGCGCTGAATGACCGGAATCGCGGATTCGATCAGTCAGAATTCAGCATTCAGGATTCGCATTATTCACTTGAAAGCGCCAGCACCGGATCGATTTTCGTCACGCGCCGAGCGGGAAGGAAGCTGGCGACGATGGCCGCCAGAGCAAGTGTGATGATGACGCCCACGAACACCGCCGCATCTCGCGGATTGACGTGATACAGCACCGGCTGTAGCTGGCCCGATGCGAGCAGCGCGATGCCCAGGCCGAGCGTCAGGCCAATCGCCAACTGCACCAGGCTCTTGCGCATGACGAGCAGGATCAACTGCAGCCCCTGCGCGCCGAGCGCCGACCGAACCCCCATCTCCCGTGTCCGCTGCGTCACGGCAAATGACATGACGCCGTAAAGGCCGGCGGCTGCAAGGAACAGCGCGCAAAACCCAAACGACATGAAGAACGTGCCGAATACGGTGTAGAACCACGTTTGCCGTTCGATCACGCGCCTGAGTGTACTGACCTCGTAGATCGCGAGATCGGAATCCAGCGCCGCGACTGCACTCCTGATGAGCGGCGTCAATGTGGCGGCGTCACCGCGGGTTCGAACCGCGATCCGCACGCCGTTGGCGACGTCGCTCTGCGGGATTGGGATGTAGTACCCCACCGGGCTCGCGTTGTTGTTCCCGATCCCTTCCATGATCAGATCGGGGACGACGCCGACAATCGTCAGCCATGGCTCCTTCGACTTCGGCCGGATGCGCCGCATCTGGTGGCCGACCGGATCGACACCGGGGAAATGCGTTCGTGCAAAGGACTGGTTGACGATCGCCACCGGCTGGCTCGCCACCGTGTCCAATGGCGTGAATTCCCGGCCGCTCAAGACCTTCGTCTGAAATGTGTCGAAGTAACCGGCGGTCACGATGCCTTCACGCGCAAGGGGGTAATCGGAGTCCTGCGGATAGGCCTTGCCCTCGATCTGAACAGGGATTGAACCATTGCCTGCCGCCGGCAGGCCATCCGAGAGTGTTGCGGCTTCGACGCCCGGAACCGACTGCAGCTTTGGCAGAAGCTGCTCGAAGAAACGGATGCTCGAGGGAATGTCGGGGTAGTTGGTCTTTGGAAGATCGACGCGGGCCGTGAGGACGTTTTCGATCGCGAACGGCATCGGCACGTTCTTCAGCTGGACGACGCTTTTGATCATCAGTCCGGCAGCGATGAGCAAGCCGCACGACACGGCCAGCTCCGCAATCACCAACCCGCTGCTGAACCGGCCGAGCTTCGCGCTCGTTGACGATCGGCTGTCGTCCTTCAGGGCCGATGACGCACTGACCCGCGCGGCGTGCATCGCCGGTAGCGTTCCGGCGAACAGGCTTGCCAGCACGATGATGCCGATCACGAACAGCAGCACGCGGTAGTCCAGCTCGAACGTGACCCAGAATGGCGGCGGGCTGACGGAGAGGGCCTGCGTGAACCAGCGCATCCCGAAGATGCTGAGCACGACTCCGATGACGCCGCCGGCGGTCGCGAGTACCAACACTTCCGTCAGGTGCTGACGCACCACTCGGCTGCCGCTGGCTCCGAGCGCCATCCGAACGGCCACTTCTCGCCGACGCAGCGACGCGCGCGCGACGAGCAGGTTGGAGACGTTGACGCACGCGATGAGCAGCACGCCCACACCCGCACCCAGCATCGTATACAGCAGCGCGTAAATCTCCGGTCCCAGGATGGTGCGAGCGTAGGGCACCACGTCGGCGCCCAGCCCACGATTGCTCTCAGGAAACTCCGTTTCGAGCTGTCCGGCAATCGTGGCCGCCTGCACCCGGGCCTGCTCGATGCCGACTCCGGGTTTGAGCCTGGCGATGACCTGATAGTTCGGTCCCTGTCCTCGTGGCTGCGCATTCGGCTCGATGACGAGCGGCGCCCAGAGAACCTCGCGGATCGGAAAGCCGAACTTCTCCGGCATGACGCCAATCACGGTTCGCTGCACGCCGCTCGCCCGGATGGCCTTGCCCACGATATCAGCTGAGCTCGCATATCGATCGCGCCAGAGGTCGTGGCCGAGCAACACCACCGGCTCGGCACCGGGGCGATCGTCACCTTCACGGAAACCGCGGCCGAGGATCGGTTGCACCCCGAGGGCTTCGAACGCCCCGACCGTGAGCAGTCCGCCGCTGTATCGCTCCGGGCGCCCCTCTTCGGCGGAAAGATTCATCGCGGCGAAGAAGTAGGCGCCAAACTTTTCGAACGAGGTTTGCCGCTCGTTCCAGATCACGAGATCCTGGACGCTGATTGGCTGCTGCGGCTGGTTCTGCGCCGGCCTCGTATTGACGACGGCGACGATTCGATCGGCGTCCGGAAACGGCAAGCCTTTGAAAAGTCCGCCGTTGACGACACAGTAGACTGTTGTGCTGAGGCCGATGCCGAGGCCGAGCGTCAGAATTGCGACGACGGACAACGTCGGATACTTCACGAGCATCCGCAGGCCGGATCGGACGTCGGTCAGGAGTTGGGTCATTGTGTAACCGGGAACCGATGACCTATTGTCGCAGATTCTCGCGTCAATCGATGCGCAGGAGTGGTCGCGTCAGGCAGGTGGGGCCGCCGCCCCCTTTGACGCTGATGTTCGCACCCTCATAGACGGTCACGACTGCGCCGGCTTTCTCGAGTCGATCCCGCGTAATCGGATTCCCGGCCAGCATCAGGCATCGCCGTGGGCCCAGCGCGAGCACATTGGCGCCCATGCTGTCGAACTCCTCGTCCGGCACCTCCACGAGGGTGGTGCCGCGGTCCAGCAGACGCTCGCGGAATGCGACCGGCATCAATCGAGAGTAGACAACGGCGAGGTCGCGATCGATTGGGCTGACGATCGACATCAGGTGGAAAACATCGGCCGCTCCCTTCCAGTGCGGGAGCTGCACCGTGATCAGGTCATCGATCGCATCACCCAGAAACCTCCGGAGTTGCGCAATCCCGTCGTCGTTCGTTCGATACCCGCGTCCGACGGCCATCGTCCGCCGATCGAGCCACACGATATCGCCCCCTTCCACGCATCCCGGAGGGGCGATGGTGCCGACGACCGGGTATCCCAGCGCACGGAACGCGGCCTCCTGTGCCGCGGGTTCTGCGTGGCGCGCCGGCTTTCCCATCCGACACAAGATCGCACCCCGGTCGCAGATGATGGAAGCGTCCCTCACGTAGATCGAATCGAGCCCGGTGGCGTTGGTATCTGGCAGGAACTCCGGCGAGTGCCCGTCGTCCTGCAACAACGTGACGAACCGATCGTACTCGGCGATGGCGCGCTCCATATCCGGTGGCGCTGTGAAGTTCAACTCGCGCCACTGTCGTTCGATGGAGGCGGCATCCTTGAACGCCTGCCGCGGATGTTTGAGCAGCACGCGCGCGAGCGCGCCAACGTCCGATTGCGCGGTGACCGTCACGTTCGCACGACCCACACGTAGACAGGCAGGCCAGCGATGAGCAGCAGAAATCCCCAATAGACGACTTCAGCGCCGGCACCGCCAATGGCCCACAACGAATACGCGAAAGCGAGCGCGGCCACGATGGACGGTCCGACTGGCTGTCGAGCCACCTGACGCGTGGTCAGAAAACCGGCCAGCGCGCAGAACACGTAGGGGACGAGGGTGCTGAGCGTCGCCAGCAGGATGATGAACGTGAACAGCGCCACCAGTCCTCGCGTGTAGTTCATGGCGATCAGCAACGTCGCCAGCGCGCTGCCAACGATGAGGCCCACCGCCGGCGTGCCGCGGCTCGATACGCGGCTGAACACGGCAGGGAATAGTCCGTCCCGCGCGACCGCCAACGGCAGCTGTCCGACGATGAGGATCCAGCCGTTCAAGGCGCCGAAGCAGGAGATGGCCGCTCCTATGGCGATGATCGCCGCGGCGCGGTCGCCGGCCAGCACGCGTGCCGCGTCAGCGTACGGGGCCGTCGTCTGACCGAGCGCTGCTGGCGCCACCAGGCCCATCACTCCAATCGTGCTGACGATGTAGATGCACGCGGCGAGGGCGGTCCCGACAACCGTGGCGCGCGGGATGACTCGTTCCGCGTCGCGAATGCTGGCCGCCGGAATGGTTGCGCACTCGAGACCCAGGAATGCCCAGAGCGTCAGCGTGGCTGTCGTGGTGACGCCGCGGGCGAATGCCGCCGGACTCGATTCGGCAACGGCGAAATGCGAGCGGTTGAGAAAAAGCAAGCCGCCCAGCCCAATCAGGATCAGCGGCAGAATCTTCAACCCCGTCGTCACGACCTGTACCTGGCCGGCACTGCGGAGGCTCCTGAGATTGACGACCGTCAGGAGCCACAGCGTGGCAATCGCCAGGATGGCTGCCGACGGAGGGCTGCGAACCAACGCAGGCACAAACGGGTCAAGGTACCCGACGAAGGCCACGGCGAGCGCCGCGTTTGTCGACCAGGCCGAGATCCAATACCCCCACGCGACGAGAAAGCCAGGCAGATCACCGAAAGCGGCCCGCGTGTAGGCATACGGTCCGCCCGCGGCCGGATTCGCCGCAGCCAGCCGCGCGAACACCAGCGCCAGCAGCACCGATCCTCCCGCCGACACGATCCAGCCCACGAGGCTGATGCCGCCGTAAGGCGCAAGCGCGGCCGGCAGCAGGAACACGCCCGACCCGATCATGTTCCCCATGACGAGCGCCACGGCCGTCCAGAATCCGATGGCGGGCGCGTCGTGATGCGCACTCACACGGCAAACTATGTCAGAATTTTGCCGTGGTCTCGATTCTTCGCAAGGAACGGCATGTCGTCGAACACTTTCGTCAGGCCGGCGCGACGTCACCGCCGCACGCGCTCAGCCTTGACGATGTGCATGAGCGACACAGTCTTGGTCTGCGGCGGCTGCGCGATCGGGCCGTGATTCGTGAGGCGAAGCCTGGTCACTTTTACCTGGACGAAGAGGTCTGGGAGGCGCTCAACCACACCCGTCGGCGAGTCAGTATCGCCGTCCTGGCGCTGATCGTGCTGTTGATCGTCGCGGTTCTTGCCGTTGGACGACTCATCGCGCCGTCATGAGCGCTGAGTCTTGTTCTTGCGCTTGAGATTGAGCGCCACGGCGGCGCGGATGAGCGCCCTCAACCCGGCTTCGTTAATTGTGTCGCCTTCGTGAATGTCGATGGCGCGCCGGACATTTCCCTCGAGGCTGGAGTTGAAGAGTCGCGAGGGATCCTTCAACTCAGCGCCTTTCGCAAACGTCATCTTGACGGCACTCTTGTAGGTCTCTCCCGTGCAGACGATGCCGTCGTGGGACCAGACGGGAGTTCCGGGATTCGTGGGCTTTACCCACTTCCACTCTTCGACGATCTCAGGGTCTGCCTCGTGAATGACCGCCCGCACTTTCGCGAGCGTTTTCCCGCGCCAATCCCCAAGCTCCTTGATCTTCGCGTCGATCCGCGCGGAAGCCGATTCCATCGGGACGGGTTTCTTCATATGCGCTCCAGACTGCGCCTATTCAGCGCCGTTCAGCGTATCCTACGACTTCAACCCGGCAGTCGTGCGCTCACACACACGTGCGGGCGTGGCTGACAGGCGCAGCCAGAAAAAGTACGAGAGCCCCAGCAGCACGCCGGTGGCAACCGACCAGCTCCACACCGCGGGGCCGTCACCGACCGACAGGTGAGCGATGAGCGCTGACGCAAGCGTGATCGCGAAGCCGGCGTATGCCCACTCCTTGAGCCGCGCCGCCACCGGCGCAAGCAGCAGCGCCACGCCGAGGAGCTTGGCCCACGACAGCTCCACCCGGAAGTAGTCGGGGAAGCCGAGATGCGTGAACATCTCGGCGACCTGCGGCAGACGTAGTTGCGCGTAGGCCGTGAAGCCGATCTGCAGACAGAAGAGCGCGGTCACAATCCAATAAACGATGGTGCTGAGTTTGGCGCTGGATTTAACGGCGATGAGAGCCGGCGCTTGCAGTGTAGATTCCATGGATCCTCCTCTCGGACTTCAACGCTTCGGGGCGGCGGGCGGCCAACTTGGGGCCTCAACACCGAACTGTTTGGCGTACTCTTCGTTCAATCGTTGCCACCCTCCGAACTTCATTGCGTCGGGGCCGACCATGCGTCCAATCGGCTGCCCGGCAAGATGCCGATCGAGCACATCGAAGCAGATGTGCCACCCAGCAGCCCCCATCGAGATGAAGCCACGGTTGATGTTGTGCCACAGCGTGAGCCGAGTGCCTGCGCCGACCGGCTCCAGTTCCCAGCGGATGTCCTGTCCTCCCCAGTTGAATTCAAGCAGCTTGGGTGGGTCGGCCCGCTTCACGTGCGTCTCCGTGACGTGCAGCGTAGGTGCCCCCACCGTGGTGAGCTTCACCGTGTGGCCCGGCGCGCCCAGGCTCCCATCGGCATCGAACGGCGCCCACTCGCGGAGATGCTCGGGCTCGGTGAGCGCCTGCCAAACCTGTGCAGGAGCGTGACGTAGATCGCGGACGAGCACGAGCGTCCACTTCTCCCCATCTTTTCGAACCTCGGCGCCAAAGGCGGCCCCCGGCGCGTACTGCTCACGGTCATCCATGCTTTTTCTTTCCTTTCAGAGACGAGGCCTGCTCCATCCGCTCCAGGTGTTTCTCCAGGGCATCGACGTGCCGTGACCAAAAGCGGCGGAACGGTGCCAGCCAGGCGTCCACTTCGTGCAGGGCCTCCGGCCTGAGACGATAAAGCCGGCGCTGCGCATCGACCTCGACCTCCACGAAGCCGGCTTCACGCAGTACCCGGAGGTGCTTCGAGACCGTCGGCTGCGTCATTCCAAGCTCGCGTTCGATTTCACCGACAGACCGCTCCGAGGCTGCCAGCAGGCTCAAGATTGAACGCCGGTTTGGCTCCGCGAGGATTTCGAAAGCCGACGCCATGGTTTTAATATACCCAATGACGTATATACGTGTCAAGGAATACAAGAAGCGAGGAATAAAGGAACGCTGTAGTCGGCGTCGGAGCCGGCTTAGTACTTCTTCGCGATCAACGCGTCTCTCATCGCCACTCGTCGATAGAGCTCCCAATTCGTCGCGGGATTCCCCTCCACGAGCAGATGGCCGATCGAGTAGTGGCTATCCCCGGTCACCGGCGAGACGACGATGGTGTCGAAGCCGTCCCGGCGGGCCCGACCTGGAACGTCAAGAGTGTAGTCAGTGAGTCCGGGCTGCCGGCGATATTCCGGGATCGGCCCGAGATCCAGCCGGCTGACGATGCGGCTGCCGGAAAGAAAGGTGATGAAGTAGCGATCGTCGGAGTCGAGGGTGATGTCGAGATAACGGCGACCGCGTTTCGGCGGACAGTCGACCGCAAGTGGCAACGACAAGATATGGTTTCCCTCGGCGTTCGCCGGCGTCCCCGCCTGGCGAATCGTCGACAGCTGATCAAGCGTGGTCACCGATCCGGCATGGCGGTAGAACTGCCGGTCGATATCGTGGCCGTACTTCCCCAGGTTCATTGCGACAATCGCCGTCAATCGTTGCCGTGTCAACAATCGCTCCGACCGTGTGATGAGCCGCAGCTGATCGTAGAAGCGATGGAGCGCTGGATCGCGGAGCTGATTCGTCGAGGTCTCCAGGCTCTCGCGGTACCCGTCGGGGATCATCCGGCGATAGTGTCCGGTCCGCCAGTCGGGGTTGAAGATGGCGGGCAGGCGCGCGAGCAACGGATCGGCAAGCGCGCACGCGTCGAGCAGGTGGATGTAAGGACCAAAGTCGACCCCCGACGTCCCCATCAGGCCGCACGCATCGATCACGTGGATTGTGCCGCCGATTTGCCTGGTGGAAGGCCAGTCGGGGTCGAGAAACGTCCCGCGCTTGGCCAGCGCGAGCGAATGATCCCGAAAATATACGGCGCGTTCGTCAACCACTCCGGTCGACTTTGGTGCGGGGTCGGAGTAGCGACTGTTACTCCAGAGCGGCATGTGCGTGCCGGCGCAACCCACAGCAAGGAGAACCGCTGCAACCGTCGCCCAGAGTGTTTTCGATCCCGCGAGCAAGCGCGTCATCAGGAGCACGCTCGCAAACAGTGGAATCGAGAGAAACCGGCCGGCCATGAAATCGCCGCCGATCGAGACGAGGTACCAGAGATACAGAATGATGCCGGCCGCGAGAACGCGCGCCGGGATCGTGCGCGGGACGGCCGCGACGATTGTGGCGATCGCGATCGTGGTCAGCGTAATCGGATCGCGATCCAGCGAATCCAACAAATAGAGGAGGCCCTGCCCCCGAAGTTCACTCGAATCGATTCCCGTCGCGAGCTTTGCGTACGCCGTGTTCGGGAATGGAAAGCCATAGTAGATGAGTGAAAACAGTGTCCAGGCCACGGCCGGCAGACTGCCAACGGCGATCGCTCGAAGAATGATCGTGAACCTGCGCACCCGCCAGCAGGCGAGGAGCAACAGGGGGCCGAGGATCAGCACCGCATCAGGACGGGTCAGGTAAAGAAGCGACGAGATCCCGAACAACACCATCAACCATCGCCGTCGGTCGATCGTGGTGTTGACGAACACGGTCACGAATCCGAGCAGCAGGACGTTGGCGAGCGGATTCTCGAGGCCCGACGTCGAGAAGTCGACGAATGCGAGCGAGAACAACAGGACGATTGCTGCGGCAATGGCCTGGAAGGACGACGCCGCGCGCCTGACGACAAACCAGAATGCCAGGCCGGAGCCGATCATTCCGGCTCCAAACATGGTGACGTAGACGTTGCCGATGACGAGATATCCGAGCGTGAGCAGGCCCATCCACAGCGGGTGGGTGTAGGTCTGCACGCGCTCGGCGACGTTGAAGGTCAGGCCGAACCCGTGCGTCACGTTCAGCACGGTCCTCAGAGTGATCTCCGCGTCGTCGCTGATCCAGGCGGTGCGGAAGAGAACGACCGCGAACACGATCGTCGCGATGGCGCCGAGCGTGCGCCGGAGCGGAAAGGGGGTCGGGTCGATGACTTGCAGGATATAGGAGCGGCGCGGCGAGCCGGCCTCACCAGATCGTACGGGCTGGATACTGCGCGATCTGTGGATCAGGGGTGATGATGGTCATGCCGTGGACGATCGCCTGGCTGACGAGCATGCGATCGAACGGATCGGGATGGAGGCGCGGCAGTTTCACGAGATGCAGTGCCGATTCCTCGTCTACGGGTAGCGACGAGATCGCGTACCGCTTTCGGGCGTCCGCCACCATTCGGCCAGGCGGTACCGGCAAGCGAAGCGTTCCTTTGGCGAACTTCACGGATATTTCCCAGACGGAAGCGACGCTCAGCCACAAGTCCTCGTTGGTAAGCCCTGACGTGACTCGCTCCGGCAACGTGCGTTCGCCGGTCAGTAGCCAGAGGAACACGCACGTGTCGAGCAGCGCCTTCACCTGCGCGCCCTGACTGTCCGTCGCCGGCCGGTCCTCGCCGCATACGCGGCTCGCTTTTCGGCAACCTTCGATACGTTGCCGCCACTTCCTTCCCAGGCCGCGATCTCGTCGTCGTTCAACGGCTCAAAGAACGCCGGCGGGGTGAACGTGGCACCGGGATACATCGGCGTGAGATCCCGCGGTGCCGTCGAGACCGCTTCGATCGCCCGTAACTCAGCGACCGGCTGATTGTGCTTGCAGATCACCACCCGTTCTCCCCGAGAGGCCGCTTCAAGGAACTCGGACAGCCTGGCCTTGGCTTCATAAATATTGACCATAATCATGACTAATATTCTAGATCGATTTATGCCTAGCAGGTAGCCTGAGCTCGGCCCACCTCTGGCCGTGCCGTCGCAGAGTGGACAACGTCGCAGCGGGCCTGGGCGGCGCCGGCGCTGATCGCTCGGCAATTCGTGGTATTTTGCCTGCCGTGCGACGTGTCCGGCGACGTTTTGCAAGTCGTTGAAAGACGCCACTCGGGAGGACTGGAATGAGTGTTTCGATAGGGCGCGCGGCGCTGCGGCGGCTTGCCACCGTCACGGCGATAGCCCTCGCAGGAGCCGGCGTCGGATCAACAGGTCTCTTCGCGCAGACCAAACCGCCTGCCGCGCAGAAGCTGGACGCTGATTACACCGCCAAGATCAAAGCCGCGACGGCAGACCCGCGCATCCTGACCGAACTCGTCGACCACATGCCGGCGTCCGACAAGGTCCCATCGCCGTTGAAGTTCTTCGGCTACATCCCCGGCGAGCCGGGGCACATGACGTACTACAAGGACATCGCGCGTTATCTCGACGCGCTCGACAAGGCGTCGGATCGGGTGACGATGTTCAAGATTGGCATCAGCGATGAAGGGCGCGACATGTATGCGATCGCGGTCGCCGACGAGGCCACGATCAAACAGCTCGACAAATACAAGCAAATCACCGCGCAGCTGACCGATCCGCGGAAGCTGACCGATGCGCAGGCGAAGCAGCTGATTGAAACCGGCAAACCGATCTATTTCGCCTCCGGCAGCATTCATTCGCCGGAAACCGGCAGCCCCGAGATGCTGATGGAGCTCGCCTATCGGCTGGCGGTCGAGGAGACGCCGTTCATCCAGACGATTCGGAACAACCTCATCTTCGTCTTCACCCCGGCGAGCGAAGTGGACGGCCACGAGAAGCAGGTCGACAACTTCGTCGCGCAGCAGAAGGGTCAACCGGCGCCGTCGATGGTGTATTGGGGGAAGTACGTGCAGCACGACAACAACCGCGATGGCATCGGTGTCGGCCTGCGCTTGACTCAGGTCATGCTGAAGACGTTTCTCGACTGGCACCCGACCGTCTGGCACGACCTCCACGAATCGGTGACGCTCCTCTACACGTCGACGGGCACGGGGCCGTATAACTCGGTCGTCGATCCGATCCAGATCAACGAGTGGTGGCTACTGGCGCAGACCGAGATCATGGAGATGACCAAGCGCGGTGTGCCGGGGGTATGGACCTACAACTACTACGACGGGTGGGTCCCGAACTACATGTTCTGGATTGGCGTCACGCACAACTCGATCGGTCGCTTCTACGAAACGCAAAGTTTCGGCGGTGTGGCGAACCGGCCGCTGCCAGTTCAGCAGAGCCGCGAATGGTATCGGCCCAACCCGACGCCGCCCGACATGCAGTGGGGCCCGCGGAACAACGTGAACATGCAGCAGAGCGCGCTGCTGATTGCGCTCAACACCGTGGCCAAGAACAGGGAAACCTTCCTCGAGAACTACTACATCAAGAACAAGCACACGGTGGAACGCGGCAAGACCCAGGCGCCCTACGCGTACATCATTCCGGCGAAGCAGCGACGTCCGGTCGAAGCCGCCGAGCTGATGAACCTGATTCGACGCGAGGGTGCCGAGGTGCACACCTCGGATGCCGCGTTCACCATCGGCAGCACGCAGGTCGCGCCGGGCGACTACATCGCCCGCATGGACCAGCCGTACAACGCGATCGTCGAGACGCTGCTCGGCGTGCAATTCTATGCGCCGGAGAATCCGCGGCCGTACGACGACACCGGGTGGGCAATTCCGCTCGTGCGTAACCTGAAGACGACCCGGGTGGAAGACAAGTCGATCCTCGACAAGCCGATGACGCTGGCGACATCCGATTTCAAGGTCGCCGGGACCATCACCGGGACGGGCCGTGTCGTGATCGTCGATCACACGACCGACAACTCGCTCGTCACCTTCCGGTTCCAGAACGCAAGCGTGAAGATGTCGGCGGCGGAAAAGGAGTTCGACGCTGGTGGCCATCACTTTACGCCTGGCGCGTTCGTGATCGCCGACGCGAATCGCGCGGCGCTCGAACCCTCAATCAGAGACCTCGGCCTTTCGGCGTGGGCGATCGACGCGCCGCCCAATGTGCCGATGCATGACCTCGATGTTCCGCGCATCGGCTACGTGCACACGTGGACCAGCACGCAGGATGAAGGCTGGGTCCGCCTCGCCTTCGACAACTTCAAGGTGCCGTACACCTACTTCGCCGCGCCGAAACTCCGGGAAGGCAACCTGCGCGCGAAGTACGACGTCATCGTCTTTCCGCACGCGGGGCAGGGGGGGTCGGCCCTGATCACGGGCGGCGTCCAGGGCAATGAGCCGCGTCCGTATAAGAAGAGCGACCTCACGCCCAACGTCGGATCGGTCGACTCGACCGACGACATGCGCGGATCGATTGGCGTGGAAGGGCTGATGGAGCTGTACAAATTCGTCGAACAGGGCGGCGTCCTCATCACAGAGGGCGCAACGTCGACAGTGTTTCCTGACTACAACCTCACGCCCGGCGTTCAAATTGAGGCGCCCGACAATCTCTACGTCCGCGGGTCGGTCCTGAAGACGGTCCTCGGCGACAAGAACAGCCCGGTGCTTTACGGATATGACCAGAACACGATGGCGGTGTATTTCAACCAGGGGCCGGTGATGCGAATTGGTGGCGGCGGCGGGTTCGGCGCGGGACGCGGCGGCGCCGGTGCGAATGTGCCGCCGGTCGGCAACCTGACGCCGAACGCGGTTCAGCCGACGTTGACGACCCTCGAGGGTCCGCCAGCGGCGGCGGCCGGGGCCGGCGGCGGGGGGCCT
>JBKPNQ010000328.1:0-19668 GCA_046732715.1 Acidobacteriota bacterium
ACCTGGCCAGCCGCGGGATTGGCGCCAACCGGCTGCGCACGGTGAGCTACGGCGAGGAACGACCGAAGTACGACAACGCCCGTGAAGAGACGCGGCGCCTCAACCGCCGCGCCGCCATGGTCGTCCGACTGACTCGCTAGCGCCGGCGGCCCGCGCGAGGCGCGAAGCCGCCGAGCGCGAGCGAGTGGGGGTGGGGGCCCCGCGAGCAGTGATCGAAGCAGACAGGTCACGACATGTTAAACAGGGGACTATACAGGGGCTACGAACATGCGATTCATCAACGCTTACCTGATCGGATATTTCATCCTGGTGATCGGTGCACTCGCGGCGCTCTGGTACGGCGGTGCGTTGCGCCACATCTCGGCAACGTGGGTCGTGATCGGGCTCGTGATCGCACTCGGGTTGGGGATTATGTTGTCGGTCTCGGCCGGCAAACCTGAAATCACTCGCGAATAAATCGATCCGCGAGCGTGGCCAGCGGTCGTCTCTGGGAGGGCGTCCGCTGGCTTTTTTCTTTGTACGCGGCGTACACCGCAAGACCGGGGAGCTTCGAACCTGATCGGTCCGTTCGAGCCTTAAACGAACCCTGCCGAAACCTAGTCCGAGGCTTGAACGAACCCTGCAGAACCCAGCAGAACATTGTGGAACCTAAAAGAAATGGCATAGCTTGTGAGTACCCTGAACTCCATGTCACGCCGCCCGCTGCTCCGCGCGTTGCTGCTGTGCCTCGTTGCAGCATCGGCGGCTTCCTGCAAGGAGGAGGGTGGCGTCAAGGTCACAAGCTTCACCTTTAAAGGCACAAAAGCGGTCACCCCGGGGCAACTCAAGTCCGTGCTGGCGACCGCCGCGAGTTCTAAGATTCCCTGGGGCGAGAAGCATTACTTCAGCCGCGATCAGTTCGACGCGGATCTGAAGCGGATCGTCGCCTTCTACAAGGATCGTGGGTATCCCGATGCGCGGGTGACGTCGTTCGACGCGAAGCTGAACGATACGCAGACTGCCGTCAGCATCACCATCAACATCTCCGAAGGGGAACCCATCGTCGTTGAGCGCGTGACGTTCAGCGGATTCGAGCCATTGCCGGAGCAACACCGCACGGCGCTCGAAACCGAAGTGCCGCTCAAGGCAGGCCAGGCGCTCGACCGTGCAAAGCTGCAGGCGAGCCGGGAGGCCGCGCTCGACGAGCTCAAGGATCACGGCTATCCCTACGCGTCAGTGCGAATCGGGGAAAACCCCGGAAGCTCCGATCGCCAACGGGTGATCGCGCTGACAGCCGACACCGGTCCGCAGTCCCGTTTCGGTCCCATCGAAATCAACGGAAACGCGAGCGTCTCCGACCGTGTCGTCCGGCGCCAGCTCACGTATCGGCCAGGGCAGCTCTTTCGGCAGAGTGCGCTGCAGGAGAGCCAGCGGAAGCTGTACGGGCCCGAACTCTTCGACTTCGCGAACGTCGAGCCGCTTCGCCTCGACGACAAACCGGTAGACGTGCCGACCCGCGTGACCGTGACGGAAGGCAAACATCGCAAGGTCAATTTCGGCGTCGGCTATGGCAGCGAAGAAAAGGCTCGAGTTCAGATCGACTGGCGACATGTGAATTTCTTCGGCGGCGCCCGGACGGCTGGTGTGCAGGCGCGCTATTCCTCCCTCGATAAGGGCGTCCGGGTGAACTTCAAGGAGCCCTACATCTTTGGCCCGCGAAACGATCTCACGCTGACCGGACAGACATGGCACACCGACGAGCCGGCGTTTACGCTGGACTCGAACGGCGGACGCGCGACGGTGACGCGGCGCTTCCGGCGCACCGGCGGACCGGTGCTTGGGTCGCGCCCGAATACGACGTTGTCGCTGACTTACATCAACGAGTACGAAACGTATGCGATTTCGAACGAGGCGCTCGAGGATCCGACGTTTCGCGACGACCTCATCGCGCTCGGCCTTGATCCACGCACGGGCACCGGGCGTGGAACCCGATCGGCAATCGCGCTTGACGGCGGACGAAACACGACCAACAACCTGCTTGAGGCAAAACGCGGCTACGTCGCCGCCATCCATTTCGAACAGGCAGGAAAATGGCTGGCCGGCACGTGGGACTATTACGAGCTCACGAGCGAAGGACGGCTGTTTCGATCGATTAGCGAGCGAGTCGTGCTCGCTGGCCAGGTCCGCATGGGAACCATTGATGCTCTGGGCGACCCGCAGATCCAGATTCCGTTCTTCAAGCGGTACTTCCTCGGTGGCGCGACAAGCTTGCGCGGATGGGGACGCTACGAGGTGTCCCCGCTGAGCGGGTCGGGCCTTCCGATCGGCGGCTTCTCATTCATGAATTTCTCGACCGAAATCCGCGCCAGTCTCTGGCGCAATTTCGGCGCCGTCATCTTCCTCGACGGCGGGAATGTCTGGGAGAGGCAATGGAACTTCGATCTCCATGATCTGCGCTACGACGTCGGCCCTGGCCTCCGCTATCAGACTCCGATTGGCCCGATCCGTGCTGACGTCGGCTTTCAGTTGAATCCGATTCCTGGACTCATCGTCAACGGGAAGGAGCAGCCGCGGGCGTACCGTTTCCACTTCAGCATCGGACAGGCGTTCTAGCAAAGTTAAAAGTCAAAAGTTAAAAGTTAAAAGTACGGGTACAAGGATGCGAGCGATTCGGCGGGTTCTCCAGGTCGTCACGTTCGTCGGCACGCTCTTGATTGGCGTGCTGGCCCTTGCCCTCATCGTTTCGCAAACCCCCTGGTTCCGCGACTGGCTTCGGCGCTACATCGTCCGCGAATCTAAACAGTACCTGAACGGTCAGCTGACGATTGGCGGGCTTCACGGAAATCTCCTCTTCGGCGCCGACCTGGACGATGTCGCGGTCGATGTCTCGGGCGAACGCGTCGTCGCTGTCAAGGGACTACAGCTCGATTACAGCGTGTTTACGCTTCTCTCGAAGGGACTGACGCTCGACCAAATCAAGATCGACCAGCCAGTCTTGCGTGTCGAGCGCGATGAAAACGGCTGGAACCTCGCGCGGCTGGTCAAGCGGGAGCAACAGGAAGCCGACCGTCAGGGCCCGATGCGTCCCGTGTCGCTGCCGTCGATTGAGATTTCAGACGCCAGCGTTGCGATCAAAGACGGTCACGCGTCGAGCGTGTCGTTGCCGCAGCGGATCGATGACGTCGATGTGAGGGCGCAGTTCGAGTACGCCCCTGTCCACTACAGTCTGACGATCGATCACGTGAGCCTTCACGGCAGCTCGCCAAGCGTGTCGGTTCGAGAGCTGACCGGCAAACTGGCCGTCCGCGACGACAATCTGTATCTCGACGACGTGTCACTCAAGATGCGAGAGACATCGGTCACGTTGAACGGGGTGATCGAGCAGTATCTTGCCACACCGGTGGTCAAGGTCACGACGACCGGTAACGTATCGTTGCCGGAAATCGGTCGGCTGGTCCCAGCGGCTGCCGGCTACGCGCTTCATCCGACCATCGATCTCAAGGCTGACGGGCCGGCGCAGCGCCTCGGCCTCAGCCTGAACATCCGATCCGAAGCGGGCGCGGTACGCGGCCAGCTCACGGCCGATGTGCAGGCCCCAGATTTTTCAGCGCGGGGCACGCTCGACGTTGAGCGTTTGAATCTCGCCCCGATTCTCAAGGATCCCGCCCAGCGGACGGACCTCACCGGCCGGGCCAAACTTGACTTGGCGATGAAGTCGTCGCCTGCGAACGCCGACGCCGCCGACCTCGTCCGGGGCACTTTCGTGTTCAACGGTCCGCGCGTTGTTGCCGCCGGCTACGAAGCGCGCAACCTACGCGTCACGGGTGCCATCGCCGGATCGCGGATCTCACTGGACGGGCGTGCGGCCGCATACGGCGGCACGGCAACCGCCCGTGGGTTCATCGTGACGCCAGGACCCGGTCGGGCTTTCGCCTTCGATATCCACGGTTCGGCCGACGGCGTCAACCTGCGAAACCTTCCGGCCAGTGTCGGCGCCCCGCGAGTGGTAACGAACCTCTCGGTGTCCGAGTACCACGTGGCCGGCCAGGGGGCTTCGATCCACGGCACCGCCGGATTGAACGAGTCGACGATCGAAGGAGCGACGTTTGGTTCGGGCACGAGTGCTGAATTTGGGCTGACGCGGTCGACGATCTCCTATTCCGCGCGCGGTACAGTGGCGAATCTCGACCTCGAGCGGATCGGGCACGGGTTCAACATCGAGGCGCTCGCCAAGTCCTCGTATGCCAGCCGTATCAACGGGTCGTTTGATGTGTCCGGAAGCTCGCCGCGCACGACTGCTGGCGGGCGGCCGTCCTCGAACACCGGCTCGTCTTCTGCGCTCGCGACGATGAAGCTCGATGCGACGGGGACGCTGAATGATTCGGAGATCGTCGGCGGTAAAGTGCCGGAACTCGCTTTCGAAGCGCACCTCGATCGCGGAGCGCTTTCCGGCCATGCGAAAGGCAGCTTCCAGGAATTCAATCCAGGACAGCTCGCGGACCGAAAAGAGCTCGATGGCACCGTCAGCGGCACGGTGGACGCCGGCTTTTCGATCCGCGATGTCAGCGCGCCGATGACGCCGGATGCGATCAGTGCCGAGGGGAGCGCCACGCTGACCTCCTCGACGATTGGCGGTCTGAACATCGATCACGCCGCCGTTGAAGGCAAGTACAGCGACCAGGCTGGCGATCTGACGACACTCGAGATCGCCGGACCCGATCTGAAAGCGAATGCGTCCGGTCGTGTATCTCTCGATCGGAAGAGCAGCTCAAATCTGAAATATCACGTCGAAGCAACCAACCTACCGGAGCTCGCGAAGCTGGCGGGTCAGGCAGGCGTTGGCGGAGCGGCCACACTCGACGGCACGCTCACCGGAAACGCCGCGTCGCTCTCGACGACGGGTACACTCAATGGCAGCAACATCTCGTACAACGACAACAACGCACTCGATCTGAACAGCCAGTACGAGGTGACGGTTCCTGACCTGCAGTTTGCGAACGCGCGGGCCCAGGCGACGACGGACGCAACGTTTGTGAAAGTTGGCGGAATGGAGCTGAACTCGGTCAACGCCACCACCAAATACGCTGAGAAGGCACTCGACTTCACGACGACCCTCAAGGAGAAGACCCGCGAGCTGGACGCTGCCGGGCAGGTGATTTTTCATCCCGATCACCAGGAGATACACCTTCCGACGCTGGCCGTGCGGACGCAAGGCGTCGAATGGCGCACCGCACCGGACAGTCAGGCCACGGTGAAGTATGCGCAGGACCGCATTGACCTCGAGCATGTTCGGCTCGTCAGTGCCGACCAGTCGCTCGACGTCAACGGCACGCTGACGCTTGGCGGCGGCACGCCTGGCGGCGCGATCCAGGTGAAGGCGAGCAATGTCGATTTGAGGCAGCTCGAGACGTTGACGCTTCAGGACCGCGGACTCTCCGGAAGGCTGAACGCCGACGCCACCATTTCGGGCACGACGTCTGCTCCAGACGTGAAGGGCACGGTGCAAATCACCGGCGGCGGGTTCCAGAGCTACCACTACGATTCGCTGGCCGCGAACGTCGACTACCAGGGCACGCGCGTCGGCCTTGACGCGACGCTTCGCCAATCGGCGACTGAATCGGTCACCGCCAAAGGCAGCGTACCAACCAGCCTGTTCAAGCCGAGCGCAAGCGGAGAGCACGTAGAGCCCTCCGCGGGTGACGCGATCGATCTGCAGATCAAGACGTCGGCAATCAGCCTCGCGATTGTGCAGGGCCTGACCAACCAGGTCACCGATGTCGCCGGCACCATCGAAGCCGACATCCACGTGACCGGTTCCGGCCAGGATCCGCACGCGCAAGGGTTTGTGGACATCAAGAACGGTGCCTTCGGGATTCCCGCCGCCGGCGAAACGTTCACCGGTCTGACGACGCGCATCGAGCTCGAGCCTGACGCGCTGCAGGTTCGCGAGTTCCAGTTGCTGGATCGTCACGGCGAGAAGCTGCGCGTCTCGGGCGAGCTGGCGGTGCACGCGGGTCAGGTGGGCGGCGTCAACGTCGCCATCGAATCGGACAACTTTGAGGTGTTGAAGAACGAACTTGGGGACGTGCAGGTGCAGGCGGCGCTGAAGCTCACGGGGCAGTTGAGGCGGCCGCAGCTGGTCGGCGATGTTCGGCTGGATGCGGCACGAATCGAAGCAGACAAGGTCCTCGCGCTTTTCTACACACCGTATTCCGAGCAATCCATCGGTGAAGGCGAAGTTGTCTCGGCGGACCGCACCGTCGAAGGGAGCGGCAGCGCCGAAGAAGCGACGAAGCAGGCGTTGGCAAAAGCGGGCGAGTCAGCCGCGCCGCCGGGAGCGGAACAGAAAGCCGCGGAGCAGCAAGACGAGGCTCCGGTGCCGTCGGGGCCGTTTGCCGCCCTGTCAATGGACGTTCATCTCATCGCCAGGGACAACCTCGTCGTGCGCGCCAACGATCTTCGGCCCGGTGGCCCGACCGGCGCGGCGCTCGGCGATCTGAACATCACGTTGGGCGGCGATTTGCACGTGCGAAAAAACCCGGATGCCCCAATCCTTCTCACCGGCCTGGTCAATACCGTGCGGGGCACGTACGACTTTCAGGGCCGGCGCTTCGATCTCGTGCGGGATGGTACGGTGCGATTCCCAGGCACCGCAGACATCAATCCGCTGCTCGATATTCGGGCGACACGGCAGATCCCGAATACCGGCGTCGAGGCGCGCATTCATATCACCGGGACTGCCAAGGCGCCGCAGCTCTCGTTGACCAGCGATCCGCCGCTCGAAGAGAGCGACATCCTGGCGCTCATCGTCTTCAACCGTCCGGTCAACGAGTTGGGGACCGGAGAGCGCTCGTCCCTCGCCGCCACCGCCGGCGGCATCGCGACTGGTTTCATTGCCGCCCCGCTCGGCAAGTCCATCGGCGAGGCACTCGACATCGATCAGTTCGAGATTGCTCCGACGACGAGCGAGTCCGGCGAGCTTGGAGCCGCGGTTACGCTCGGGCAACAAGTGAACGAGCGAACGTTCATCAAGCTATACCAAGAGTTCGGCCAGCGCACGACCACCGAATTCAGGCTGGAGTATCGGATCGCGCGCTTCCTGCGCCTTGAAACGTCAGTGGCCCCGGAAACTTCCGGATCGGCTAACCGGATCAATCAGCGCCGAATCGAGAGGGAAGGAATCGATCTCATTTTCTTCTTTAGTTATTGAGAAATCGGTGAGTCAGTGAATTGGTGAATCGGTACATTGGTGAATTTGGCTTCGCACGCGCTACCTCGCTGTACACGCGCGGCGATAGCCGCGCGATGCGAATTCACCAATCCACCAATTCACCAATTCACTGACTGACCAACTCACCACCCACCGACTCGTCTCAATGTTTTCCGAGCGAAGCGACTTCGACCCTGGCGTCGTTGAAACAGGCGCCGCCGCCCAGGTCGGTGAGGCTATCAGGGACGAGCGCGTTTGACGTCGAGCCGTTGTAGGTGCTCTTTCGCCAGAGGCCTTTGGGCAACGACACCGTTCCGCGGCGGATCTCTGGGTTGAGCGCGATCGGGCACTGGACTTCGCCCCGTTCGTTGAACACACGCACGGGATCATCGGTCGACAGTCCACGCGCACGCGCATCGTCCGGGTGCATGTGGAGCGCGGCAGGCCGTTGGCGCAGCTCCGCGAGCGTCGACGATACGCTTTTTTCGCTCGCCGGCGAGATGAGCGCGAGCGGGTACTTGTCGGTGCCTGGATCCGGCTGATAGCCGTACAGACCCGCCGGCGCCTCCTTATGCAGCGCGGCGGGGAACAGATCAATCTTGCGGTCTGCCGTCAGCGGGAACACATCGACGAACTGGATGGGTGTCCCGCCGTATGGCGGTGTCGCGGAGCCCGTTTCCAGCAACTCGCTGGCAATCGCCGGCGGCAACCGACTGCCGATTCGCAGCAAGGTGTCGGTCTCCTGTTCGGCTTCGCCGAGCCCCAGGCGCGACGCGAGATCGGAAAAGACTTCGGCGTTCGCGCGCGCTTCGCCGACCGGCTCGATCACCGGACGTACGACCTGGAGTGTGATTGGCCCATACCCCTTCGCGATGTCGTAGTTCTCGAGAAACGTCGTGGCGGGGAGCAGCACGTCTGCATACCGTGCCGTGTCGGTGATGACCTGCTCGTACACGACGGTGAACAGATTGTCGCGCTTGAGTCCGGCAAGCACGCGATTCTGATCCGGCATGGTCGCCAGCGGGTTGCAGTTGTAAACGAACAGCATCTCAACCGGCGGGTCCTTGAATTCGGTGAGCGCTCGTCCGAGATGGTTCATGTTGACGAGCCGCGTCGGGGGTTCGGGCGTGTCGTTGATCCAGGCGTCCGACTTGATGCCGAACGCGGCGGAATTGCTCATCGAAAAGCCACCGCCGCGGATGCCGAATTTGCCGCCGATCGCGGGAAGCGCGAGCACGGCGGCGGCCGCGCTGCCGCCGTTGCGGTTGCGTTCGAGACCCCACCCGCATCGAATCAATGCCGGGGTTGACGATCGATAAAGCTCGGCGAATTGTTCGAGCGCGCCGACATCGACGCCCGCCTCGCGAGCCGCCCGATCGAACGTCCATTCATTCGCTCGCGCTCGAAGATCGTCGACGCCACGTGCGTGCTGCGCGAGGAACTCCGCGTCGGCGGCCCCATGCTCGAACAAGTGCCGATGGAGGGCCAGCGCGAGCGGCAGGTCGGTGCCTGGTCTCGGTGCGAGGTGGAGATCGGCCTGGCGCGCGAGCGACGTCGTGCGCGGATCGATCACGACGAGTTTCGCGCCAAGCGCTCGCGCCTCGCGGACGTAGGGAATCAGGTGAATGCCCGACGCGGCCGGATTGACCCCCCAGAGCACGATGAGCCGCGCATGCACGTAGTCGGCGTAGGTGACGCCAGGCATCTTGCCGTACAGTGCCATGTTGGCTGCGCCGGTTGGCGCGGCGCAGACCGTGCGTGCCAATCGCGACGTACCAAACGCGCGGAAGAGAGCCGCGTCGTTGGTGTCCTGCGTCAGCAGGCCGTTCGAACCGCCGTAGTAGAACGGCAGGATCGCTTCAGCACCGGTCGTGTCCCGGATTTTCTCCATCCGCTGGGCGATGTGATCCAGCGCTTCGTCCCAGGTCACTCGATTGAAGGTTCCCTGTCCCTTCATTCCCTTCCGGATCGCCGGGTACAGCAATCGATCTTCGCCGTAGACGCGTTCGCCGAAGCGGCGGACCTTCGCGCAGATGTATTTGCGCGTGACCGGATTCGCGTCGCCGCCGTCGATCTTGATCACTCGGCCCTTTTCGACGGTGACATCGAGCGTGCAGGAATCGGGACAGTCGAGCGGGCAGGCCGTGCGGACCGTGGAATGACCCCACGATTCGGTGGACGTCGTACGCATGGTGGATTATCGCACGGGCCGGACACGCTCCGAAAAGGAACCCTCCACCGCTCGCGGTGTCCAACCTGTCACGCAACCGAAAAGGCTGCAACGCGAAGGGAGCTCATCATGCGGTGGTCCTTCTGGCCCGTCTCGATCACGGTTCACGTTGCGCTCGGGATTGCTGTACTGATCGCTCCCTTGCTGGCTGAGGTTCAGGCTCCCGTGCCCGCGCCGCTCCATCCGCTGTTTGCGGCGACGACGACGGTGCCGATTCCTCCGGAGGTCGTCGCCATCGCACCCGTGCCGCGATCGAGGCCCGCACCGCCGAACGTCACCGCGCCGTTCACGCTCGAACGCGAGCGCGATGAGCCGATTGCGCCTCCCGGGCCGGTGGTTCCCGATCTTCCTCCTGGTTCGGGATCTGTCGATCCCTCGCTGCTAGGTACTGGGACCGGCACCAGCCCGGTCATCCCGCTGCCTCCGCAGGTCGAAGCCAAACCAACACAGACGATATTCCGGCCCGGCCAGGGCGTGCGCGAGCCCAAGCGTATTGCAGGGTTGCCTCCGGACTATCCAAAGTTCGCGCGCGATGCCCGCGTGCAGGGCGTCGTGATCCTCGAAGCAGTGATCAACGAACATGGCGAAGTCGGCCGTATCAAGGTGCTGAGGTCGGTCCCGCTGCTCGACAACGCGGCGATTACCGCGGTGCAGCAGTGGCGATATACTCCGACGCTGTTGAATGGGGTGCCCGTCTCCGTGCTCATGACGATCACGGTCAACTTCACGCTTCAGGATTGATGCGGAGGCTCGCCTTCGCGCTTCTTGCCACTTTCGCGGCGCCGCAGGCGCCCGATGTGGATCCCTCTCTGCGCTCGGCGGTGGAGCATTTCTACGCGATGCAAGAGGCCGAGGACGTCGCCGGGTACATGGCGCTCTGGGCAAAAGCCGCTCAGGACCCGCAACGCCAGGCACAGCTGAAGTTCATCTTCGATTCCGGCGACGACAGGTTCTCCGATCTGACGATTACGTCCGTTCGCCCGCTCGGCGCTCAGACGGTCGTGCGCCTCTCCGTGATTCGCGATCGCACCACGACGAGCCGTCGCCCCGACGGCTCTCCGTTCGTATTTCACACCACGATTCTCGCGGCCTTGACCTACGTGCGAGAGGCGGGCGAATGGAAACTCGTGCGCGAGGGATCGGTCGTCGATGCGCTGGCTGACGCGGTGATCGCTGCCGCCGGGGCCGACGAGCGCGAACAGGTGCTGGCGTCCGAACCCAACCTCGTCAATCCATTGCTCGTCTCGGCGATCTCGCGTCAGGCGGACGCCGCCGCGCAGCGGCGGGACTACCCACGCGCACAGACGCTCTACGAGCGAGCCTTGGAGCTTGCGATTCGAGTGGGTCACAAGAAGTTGCAGGCCGAGGTGCTCCAGAACCTCGGCAACGCGCTGTACTACCAGCGGAACTTTGCCGCAGCGAAGCCGATTTACGAGCAGAGTGTGGCGGTCCAGCGGGAACTCGGGAATCAGGACGGCGTGGCGAGCGCGCTCGTCGGGCTCGGCACTGCGCAGTACTCGCAATTCGAGTACAGCGACGCGCTGGTGACGTTTCACGATGCGCTGGCAATCCAGGAACGGCTCGACGACCGTCTGAGCATTGCCACCACCTTGATCAGCACCGGCAACATCCAGTTCGTGGAAGGTGATTTCACCGGTGCGATTGCCGACTATCGTCGGAGCCGCGATCTCTACCGCGCGTTTGCTGACCGTCGAGGCGAGGCACGGGCGCTCGACGGCCTGGGGCGTTCGTATGCGGCGCAGGGCGATCTCGCCGGAGCGCTTGAAGCCTTCAACGGTGTGTTGGAGGAAGGAAAGAGCCGGAACGACCCCAGTTTGCAGGGGACGGCACTCCTGAGCCTCGGAGACGTGCATTTTCGCCTGGGCAACCTCGACACCGCACGTGCTCTCTTCGATCAGAGCCGGACCCAATTCGAAAAGCCAGGCGATCTGCCCAACGTCGGCCACGCATGGCAGGCGATGGCGATGACCGATCTCGTGTCGGGACGCTTCGCCGCAGCCGAGGAGGAATACGGCCGCAGTTCGACCGTCTGCACGGCGGCACAGGACGCCGAGTGCGCCGCGAGGGGCATCGTCGGACTCGCCTTCGCGCAGTCGTCGCAGGAGCACTACGGCCTGGCGATCGCATCGTATCGAAAGGCGATCGCTAGTTTTACCGCGCTGAAGAAACGAGAGGAGGCCGCGCGCGCGGAAATCGGGCTGTCGCAGGCGCTCACGGGTAATCGCGAGTACGCGGACGCGCTCGCCGCGGCACGTCACGCGAACGACGAAGGCGTCGCGATTGCCGAACCTGATGTCGTGTGGCGGGCGCTACTCTCGCAAGGCCGGGCGCAACGACACCTCGCCAGGGCTGGCGATGCGTTGAGCTCGGCGACCGAGGCGGTCAAGACGATCGAGCGAATCCTCCAGGACGCGTTTGAGGGCCGCGGAGACTTGCCATCGGCGGACAGTGCGTCGGCGTACGCACTGCTTGCGGTGCTGCAGGCTGAAGCCAACGATCCCGTGGCGGTCTTCGCGACGGTGGAACGACGACGTGCGCACTCGCTCCGGATCGCGCTGGCGAGAAATGAACGGGACATCTCCCGAGGCATGACGGCGACGGAGCGCGAGGACGAACGATCGCTTGCAGGCGAGGTCGTATCGGTCCGCGCGCAACTCGATCACGAAAAAGCGCTTCCCAAACCGGACGCCGTCCGCGTCGAGCGACTCCGCCAGCGCCTGCTGACGTCCGTCGACAAGCGGACCACCCAGCGCAGCCAGCTGTTTGCGCGTGTGCCGGACCTCCGCACCTGGCGCGGGCTGGGCGCCGCCGTCAACGCCGATGAAGCGGCTGCGGTGTTGGCGGCCGGCGAAGCCCTGGTTGAATTTGTCATCGACGACGAGGACCTGCTCGCCGTGGTTCTCAGCCCTGGCAGCGAGCGTCCCGACTGTCGCGTGTACCTCGCGCCCGTGACCAGACAGACGCTCGCCGAACGTGTCGCTCGAGCGATTGACCCGGTTAGCATGCGTGAAATCAAGGCCTGGCAGGCAGCTTCTGCCGATCTGCTGAAGACCATACCAGCGGGCGCTCTCACCGCAATGAGCGGTGCGTCGAAGACGATCGTCGTGCCGGACGACGTGCTGTGGAGAGTCCCATTCGAAGCGCTGACCGTCGCTGACGGCTTTCTCGCCGATCGCACCTCCATCCTGTATGCGGGATCCGCAACCTCGCTCGTCCGCGTGCCACCGCTGGAGGCGTCATCCAATGGATCGCCGCTTGCGATCGGCGCGCCGGAGGTCTCGTCAACGATTCGGGATCGGGTGCGCATGACGGCCCCGAACTGGAGTCTCCGGCCGTCCGAAGCAGCCGATGCCGAGATTCAGATGGTCGGCTCGCTGTTTGACGATCCGGCGATGAAGGTTCTGTCCCGCGCGGAGGCCACTGAGAGCGCCTTCCGCGGCCAGGCAGGCGCGGCGACGTTGCTGCATATTGCGGCGCCATTCAGGGTAAACGGCGCGAGCCCGCTGTTTTCGCCGGTGCTGCTGACGCCGGATGCTGCGGCCGCAGACGCGTCGGCCGACGTCGACGGCGTCCTCGAGGCTCGCGAGATCATGAACCTCGATCTCCATGCACGGGCAGTTGTCTTTGCCGATTCGGCGAGCACGTCGATGCGGAATGCGGCGCCGGGTATCGATCTGGTGCGATGGGCTTGGCGCGCCGCCGGCGTGCCGACGATCGTGCTCCCTCGCTGGGCGACTGATGACGCACAAGACCACGCGATGCTGAAGGAACTGTATGGCCGTCTAAGAGTCGGCGATGCGCCCGACGTCGCGTTGCAAGCCGCACGCACGGCGATCCGCAGCGCCGAGGCGATGCGCGCGCCGTTCTTCTGGGCCGGTTGGATGGTGGTCGGTCGCTGAGCTGTGATGGCGCTTGACGAGGTCACGGAGTGGACCCAGACAGCGAGATCGATCACCACAGGGACAACGGAGTTAGCAGAGTTATGGAAGAGATTTCTGTGTTGACTCTGTTACCTCTGTGGTGAAGTTCTCTCGTTTAGCCCGATTTGCCTCTGATTTCTCTGCCCCGAACACCATACCGGTCGGGAAAGAAATCACGTCCGCGGGCGACCTCGATGATGTTTTTGGCCGCACCCACAAACGGCATTGAGTTCAGGCCGGTATCCAGTGCCCCGCTGATCACGCCTTTGCGGCGCATCGTCCCCGCCACCGTGGCGACGGCGATTGCCGCACCGATCCAGGGAAGCGACCTGGACACCCGACGTGAAAGTCGCGCACCCGCCCAACTGGTGATCCGATTCGTCATCGTCATCCGATTCACCTGTGCAATGTGCGTTCCCAAATCCGATCTGAAGCGTTAGCTAAAGTTTAGTATCGTTGACAGGTGCATGTTGTGATCGTCGGAGGCGGATTCGGCGGCTTGAATGCCGCTCGGGCGCTCCGAGACATACCGGTAGAGGTTACGCTTCTCGATCGTCGGAACCACCACGTCTTTCAGCCGCTGTTGTATCAAGTGGCGGGCGCGGCGCTCTCGCCTGGAGAGATTGCTTCTCCGATCCGCTGGATTCTCCGGCGGCAAAAGAACGTCGAAGTGCTGCTTGCGAACGTCGTTCGCGTAGATCCCGGGCGTCGAACACTGGTCCTGACGGATGGGGAAGTCTCCTACGACTTTCTCATTCTGGCGCCCGGGGCGACCCACGCGTACTTCGGACACGATGACTGGCAGGTCGCGGCGCCGGGACTGAAAACACTGGAAGACGCGCTGGAGATTCGCCGGCGCGTGCTCCTCGCCTACGAACGCGCCGAACGCGAAACCGATCCGGTCAAGCGCGAAGCCCTGCTGACGTTTGTCGTCATCGGCGGCGGACCGACAGGCGTCGAGCTGGCTGGAGCGCTGGCTGAGATCTCTCGTCATTCGCTGGCCCGGGATTTCCGGCATTTCGACCCGAGCTCGGCACGAGTCATCCTGATCGAGGCCGGTTCTTCGATCCTGACGAACTTTCCAGAGATCTTGCGTGAAGCCGCCCGAAAAGATCTGACGCGTATTGGCGTCGATGTCCGCCTGGGAAAGCCAGTGACCCGCGTCGCTGGCGGACGCGTCGAAATGGATGGCGAGACCATTGGCGCCGAAACGATCGTCTGGGCGGCAGGAGTCGCGGCGTCCCCGCTTGGCGCCACGCTGGGCGTGCCGATGGATCGCGCCGGGCGCGTGATTGTGGGGCCGGACCTGACGGTGCCTGGCCATCCCGAAATTTTTGTCGTCGGCGATCTCATTTCCTTCAAAGGGCCGGATGGACGGCCGCTCCCAGGGGTCGCGCAGGTCGCCATCCAGTCCGGCCGGCACGCGGCTCACAATATTCGCCGTGCGCTCGACGGAAAGTCGTACGAACCATTTGTGTATCGGGATCTCGGGAACCTGGCCACGATCGGGCGCGCCTCGGCGATCGCGGATTTTGGTTGGCTTCGCCTGAAGGGCTACGTCGCCTGGCTCGTGTGGCTCTTTGTTCACATCGTGAACCTGATCGGCTTTCGCAATCGCCTCGTCGTACTCGTGCAGTGGGCCTGGGCCTATTTCACCTATCAGCGCGCCATCCGGCTGATTAGCGATCGTGCCTCACAGCGCGAGACCAACGCGTGAGGGGTTGGTCGGCGAGAGATCCCCGATTTCGCGTCCGAGCCGTCGAAACCGGCGCCGTCGTCCTCGTCGCGATCATTTGCGCGCTGGCACCGTTCCCCGCCGCGGCCATCGAACAGCTGTATTCGACCGGCCTGTACCTCAAAGTTCAGAACGTCCTGACGACGGCAAGTAACACGATTCCGATTGCCTGGCTGGATATCGGCGTCGCGTGCTTCCTGATTGCGGCGGTCGAGTTCGTCATCTGGCGGGTTCGCATTTTCGGCGCGCGCCGGGCGTTCGGACGGAACCTGATTACCGCCGCTGGCGCCGCGGCGTGGCTCTACCTCTTGTTTCTCGTGCTCTGGGGGTTCAATTACCGTCGCGTCCCGCTCGAGGAGAAGCTCGATTACGATCGATCCCGGCTCACGCGGGACGGCGCTGTGTCGTTCATCAACAAGGCAGTTGCGACGCTGAATCAGGGGTATGAGGCGGCGCATCAGGCGGCCGCGAGTCAGGATGCCCTGGAGGCATCGTTCGCCGACGCCCAGATTGCCCTCGGCGCCCAGCGGCTGGCGGTTCCTGGGATCCCCAAGAAATCGCTGGTGTCCTACTACTTCCGCCGGGCGGCCATCGACGGAATGACCGACCCATACTTTCTCGAGATCATCGTCAATCCGGATGTGTTGCCGTTCGAACGACCGTTCGTCGTCGCCCACGAATGGGCTCACCTGGCCGGATACGCGAGCGAGGAGGAAGCGAGTTTTGTGGCGTGGCTGACCTGTATCCGTGGCGATGCGCAGGCGCGATACAGCGGCTGGTTTGCCGCCTACCAGCATGCCATCGCGGCGTTGCCGCGGACGGAGCGCGAAGGCGTGAATCAGCTCGATGAAGGACCACGACAGGACCTGCAAGCCATGGCCGCGCGCTACGCCAGGTCGTCGCCGCTCGTGAGGCGCGCCGCGCGCGGCATCTACGACGAATACTTACGCGCAAATCGGGTTGCGGAAGGCATTGCGAGTTACGACGCCGTCGTGCGCTTGATGATTGGAACCCGCTTCGACGAGCAGTGGAAACCGCGCCCGCGACCAGCGAAGTGAGCTCAGCTCCGGCGGGCAGGAGAATCGAGGTCGTCGAAGTCCGCCGTTGAGATCGGGGACGGCACACGACCTGTCCTCAGGTCTTCCGGATGCACGTCCGGGCTATCGTGGATGAGGGCGTCAAGCCACCTGCGCCAGCCGCACTGATGGCACCGATACGGCTGCCTCTCCGTCAGCATCTGCCGCACCCGTTCGATCGAGTTACGCAGGCGAGAGGGAAAGACCCTGGGCGACCCGCACGCGGGACAGTTCATGGAGCATTGTCCTCCAGGGGGCCCTCACAGGGTAACACACGGGCGGAAGTGAAAAGTTAAAAGTTAAAAGTTCAAAGTTCAACTTTACCGCGAAGCGATCCGTATCCCGCCGTTGGTGCCTTCGATATCGATCCTCGGTCCGCCGCCATTCATGCGTCCTTCGAGATGACGCCGTGAGTTCTCGCCGGTTGTCTCAATGGTGACGCCGCTCGTGTTGATGCCACCGTTGGTGATGCGCGCCGAGATACTCGCCTTCGCATCCGATGGCAGCGTCAGCGTGATCCCGCCATTTGTGCATCCGAGCTTGGCGCCAGACTCGGCGACCCGCGCGAGATCGACTTCGACACCGCCGTTCGTCGTATTCGCGTCGATAGGACCAGACACATCACGTGCCTTAACCCCGCCATTGGTGGCTTCGGCGGTGACCCGCCCTTTCAACCCGTTCAACGCGATTCCGCCGTTGACCGTCGTCACCCGCACCTCGAGCGCCGGAGGCACTTTGACCCGGTAATGAACTTCCTGACTCAGGCCGCCGAGAATCCCCGACCTCTTTTGCAGTTTCGTTTCGATCCGGACATCGTCCGCCGACACCGTCTCCTGGATCTCAATGCGGCTCAACGCATCCTTGGCGGCTTCGACCGACGAGGCCCGCACCGACTTCTCGGCGACCACCTCGATGGAATCGCCGGCGGCGGGTTCGACTTCAATCCTGCCGTTGACGTTGCTGATCTCCAGACGACCGCCGGCCTTCACATCGTACGTTTTCCGCCATTCGGCCGTTTCCTTCTGCTTGAGGTCGGCCATCGCGATGTCGCACGCCGTCGCGCCGGAGATCGCGACGACGAACACGGGCAGCGTCAGAAGAGCGCGTCGAACGCGACGGGACATCATCAAGTTCATAGAATCTCCTCGGCCTTAATACGGCCAGAATCGTCGCCAGGTTCTGCAGCGTTCCACCAGCGTCTACAACCCTTATAATGTCGATCCTGGCATGTCTGATCGCAAGTATCGGCAGCGCGGTTACCGGGACGAGCCGAGTCCCGCGCGTTCGGAGCGGAAACCGGCGGAAAAGAAGGAGTACGCCCCGCGTGGCCAGCCGCCGACGGCTCCAAAAACCTTCAACATGCCCGGGTTCCGGGAGGTCGTTCGTTGCCGCGGCTGCGGCGCCGAACTCACTGTCGCCGTGGCCTGGAGCAGCGACGGACAATGCAACCGTTGTGGCGCAGCGCTGCACAGCTGCGCGCAGTGCCTGAATTTCGATACCGGTTCGCCGCTCGAATGTCAGCAGCCGATCCCCGCTCGCGTGTCGCCGAAAGACACCCGCAACGCGTGCACCTTCTTCGAGCCGCGCACGACGGTCGAACGCGAAACGAAGTCGGCTCCTCCGGCGAGCGCGCGCAAGGCGTTCGACGATCTTTTCAAGTAGGCGTGAAGATCGGCGTTCTTACGTTGGTGGCGGTTTCGAGCATCGCACTGATGGCTGCGGTCCCTCGAGGTCAGAGTCGCGGCCAGTCGCGTACCCCGGTGAGCGGCTACCGCGTTGTCCACACCTATCCTCACGATCCGGGGGCCTTCACCCAGGGCCTCGTGTATCGCGACGGCGTTCTTTACGAGGGCACCGGGCTGAACGGCCGCTCATCGATTCGCAAGGTCAAGCTCGAAAACGGCGAGGTGCTGCAGATGCAACCGGTCGACTCGCAGTATTTCGGCGAGGGCATCGCGGTCGTGAACGACACGCTCTATGAGTTGACGTGGCAATCCGGCATCGGGTTTCTCTACGATCGCGCGACGTTCAAGCGCAAGGGAACATTCACGTATCGCGGCGAAGGCTGGGGCCTGACCTACGACGGCCAACGATTGATTATGAGCGACGGGACACCCTTCCTTCGTTTCCTCGACCCGGCAACGCAGAAAGAGGTGTCGCGGATCGAGGTGAAGGACGGCACGATGCCGGTCGCCGATCTGAACGAGCTCGAGTTCGTCAAAGGGGAAGTTCTCGCCAACGTCTGGCAGACCGATCGGATTGCGCGGATCTCGCCCAAGACCGGCCGCGTGATCGGTTGGATCGATCTGGCCGGACTGCTCACGCCACGGGAAACGCGCGAGGTGGAAGCCGCCGGCGGCGTACTGAATGGGATCGCCTATGACGCTTCCGGCGATCGCTTGTTCGTCACCGGTAAGCTCTGGCCGAAGCTGTTCGAAATAAAAGTACAGTAGTGTTCTCGCGGCTCGCGGCTCGCGGCTCGCGGCTCGCGGCTCGCGGCTCGCGGCTCGCGGCTCGAAGCGGCAAGCGGGAAGCGGGCGTCAACCCTTGGCCGTCAGCACCGACTTCAACGAAGCGAGCGTCCGGCTCAACGAATCCCGCGCAATCCGATCCACCATCGGGTTGGCCACGGGCCGTAACAACAGCGGCACCGGGCGGCTGAGGCTGACCGACTCGCACTCGACGATCACGCCGCCGGGGACGGCCAGGTAGCGCCAGTACGCGTTCAGCCTCCACAAGAATCCGTTGTCATCGTCCGCGGACTTCTCGCGTTCGCGCGGCGTGTCGACGTCGGCCAGCTCGGCGATCTTCGTCGCCACGCTCCGCGCCGTCGCTCGATCCGCGGTCAGCCGCCGATAATCGACAGTGTGCTCTGTGTTGTAGTGAACGGTGACCAAGTTCGTCCGGCGGAGCTTCATGAACACGCGGACGCGATCGCCGTTCCTGTCAATCAGATGCGACGCGAGCACGTCCTGATAGCTTTGCGACTCACGGCCGGCATTCTGCTCCAGCCGGTCGACCAGCACATTCACGGTGATCCCTGGAATGAAGATCGCACCGATCCAGTGGTGGATCTTTCCGTCGGTCACAGACGCGGGTTCGATCTTGATCATCGTCTGCCCGCCGCCGAGGACCGAGTCGCGCCAGCCGCGCGCCTGCTGATCGCGATCGAGCGCGAAGAACTGACCGGCGGCGACGGTGGACGCCGCGTTGTAGCGCGCGTCGACCTGCGCCTCATATGCCTGCCAGCCCGCAATCGTTGCCGGCGACGGTCCAGCGGTCGCGGTGGACGCGCCGACGAGTGTCGGAACCACAATGAGCAAGAGAATCCGGGTCGGTTGCGTCCGTCTCTGCGGCGTCTCAGTCCTCGCGACCGCGAACACGAGAGAGTCGCTCGCCGTGAAGTTCACGAGCGAGCAGGCCGCAATCGCGACGATGTTCGACCCCACTGGATCCCAGCCCATGACTCGGGTGAACAGCGCCGTCAGCACCACGTT
>JBKPNQ010000329.1:0-7219 GCA_046732715.1 Acidobacteriota bacterium
CGTTTGCGCGGTGCGGCAGAACGTCTGCAGCAGGTCTTCACAGCGCTGCAGCTTTGAATCATGAGTGATCCGCCGCGGCGCCTTCAGCGTGAACGAAAAGTTCTCCGGCGTTCCGGCAGCCCAGCCGGCGAGCAGTTTCTCCGTGGGGATGCGATAAAAGGTGTAATTGATTTCGACCGTCGGGAAGCGCTCAGCGTAGTACGCGAGCATTTTGTTGGTGCTGAGTTTCTCGGGATAAAACGTTCCGCGCCACTCTGGGTAGTTGTAGCCGGAGGTGCCGATGAGAATGCTCATACCACTCAGTGTTCAATGTTAAATGTTCAATGTTCAATGAGGCACTAACAGCGTACTAACGAAGTGATTGACAGTGCGGATTCTGCTATGTGTCGAAGCAGCAATCGTGCTCATCGCCATAATGTCCCCCGGCGCGGGGGAAAGTCCGAACGGCGATAACGGAACACCCCGTGCACCGCGACTCGACATGTCCGCAAGCCACGACATTCAACCGCGCACGTTCGCACTGGCCTGTCGAATCATCGACTTTTGCCGAACGTTGCCAGGATCAGACTACGTGATCCGACGACTAGGATCCCAGTTGCTGGATGCTGGCACGTCCATCGGGGCAAACCTTGAAGAAGCAGACGCGGCGCAGACCAAACGGGACTTCATAGCAAAAGCTGCCATCGCTCGCAAGGAATCAGCGGAGACACGGTACTAACTACGCTTGATCGCGGTCGCCCAGCCCGCAGTAAGACCGCAGGCGGAAGCGCTTATTGACGAGTCGCACCAAATCCTGAAGATCCTCACGAGAATAATAAAGAATGCCGAATCGAATCCCGGCCGGGGGGATCAGGATTCGAAACCATTGAACATTCAGCATTGAACATTGAACATTGAACATTGATCACTTCTGGGACTGACCCGCCCATTTGCGAACAGTGTCACGAGCAGCAATCGGACGGTCGATTTGATATAACCTGCAAAGAATCAACAGCTTACACCTCCGAAACCTGGCGTGGCAGACCCTTCGCTATCACTCTAATATGCTCCACGACCTTCGGCATGCTGTCCGTGGGCTTCTCAAGTCGCCCGGCTTCGCCGCGGTATCGATTCTGACCCTCGCGCTCGGCATCGGTGCGAACACAGCGGTGCTCAGCCTGGCGCGCGCCGTCTTCTTCAGTCCTCTTCCCTTCAAGGAGCCGGACCGGCTAGTCGCGATTGATGAGCGACGGCCGAGCAGTCGTGCCACCGACATCCCGATCTCAGGACATGAGTTCGCCGCGTGGAGAGAACAAAATCATGTGTTCGAGGACATTGCTCTATACCGTCCCAATGGTCTCAACCTGACAGGGGTCGGAGAACCGAAAGCGGTCCAGGTGATCGAAGTGTCGGCAAATTACTTGTCGATGCTCGGTCTCTCGCCGGCGCTCGGACGATGGTTTACCGACGCCGAGAATCGGGTAGCAATCCTGAGCGATCCGCTATGGCGGGAGCGTTTCGCCGGCGATCCAGCGGTCATTGGACGCACGGTCACCCTAAACGATCAATCGTACACAGTAATCGGCGTCATGCGCCCGTTGCCGCGATCGTTGACGCCTGATCTCGTCGTGCCGCTCGACGTCCCAGAACAGATACGCGCGGTTGGCCGGCACAATCTCAACGCGTTCGCTCGACTCCGTCCGGATGCCACGCTCGAGGCCGCTCAGCTCGATCTCAGCGCCATTTCTGACCGTCTGGCGAAGGAAAGGCCGCGCGACAACACGGGACATGGCGTCGCTGTGACGCCGCTGCGTGAAGAAATGGTTGGCGAATTCCGTCGCGCGTCGTGGCTGATGGTTGCGGCGGTTGGTTTTGTCCTGTTGATCGGCTGCGCCAATGTCGCGAACCTGCTGCTCGCCCGAGGCGCGAATCGCCAGCGCGAGATCGCGATCCGGACCGCCCTCGGCGCAGGTCGTGGCCGGATCGTGCGCCAACTGCTGGTCGAGAGTCTTGTTCTCGCCGTGCTGAGCGGCGCGGCAGGACTGCTGATGTCGGCGTGGATCATTGATCTGACGCCAAACCTGTCCGCGGTAAACATTCCACTGCTCGAAACAACGAGTCTTGGATGGCCGGGTCTTTTGCTCGCCTCCGCAATCTCGTTGCTGGCCGCGCTTGCCGCCGGCACGGTGCCGGCGTTGCGATCGTCGCTGGTCCGTCCCGGCTGGCTGCGCGAGAGCCATCAGGTGTCCGATGATCGCAGCGGGCGAATGATGCGCAATGGCCTGGTCGCCGTGGAAGTGGGACTGACGCTTGTGCTGCTTGTCGGCGCCGGGCTGATGATCACGAGCTTCGCGCGGCTCGTTGAAGTTGATCCTGGCTTTCGAACCAATGACGTGCTCGTCGTCCCGGTTGATCTGCCCGCGTCCCGCTACGCCGAAGCGTATCAGCGTCGCGGTTTCTACGATCGTGTCATCACCAGCATTGAAGGCATTCCGGGAGTGCAGGCTGCCGGGGCCGTGTCGCACTTGCCCCTCGGCGGCGCCGACAACTGGATGCCGTTTCGAGTTCTCGGCATGCCGGAGCCCGGGCCTGGTCAGGAACCGTACGCACCATTTCGTGTCGCAACGCCTCATTACTTTGCGGCGCTCGGCATTCCGCTTCGCGGCGGGCGGTTGTTCAATGACGGCGATGCCCGCCAATCGGTCCCGCTCATCCGATGGTTCCCGCAACAGCCGTATCCACCCGGATATGACAAACCTCAAGCCGCGCCCGTCGCCATCGTGAGTGAAAGCGCGGCAAAACAGTTCTGGCCGGGGAGCGATCCGATCGGCCAGCGCATTCGTGTCATGTTCAGTCCGGAGGTGACGATTGTCGGCGTCGCCGGCGACGTGCATCATAACGGTCTCGATCTTCCCAGCTACCCTCACATCTATCTGCCCCACAACCAGGAACCCTGGAGCTCCGTGTCGCTGGTTGTCCGCACCTCGCTGCCTCCAAGCGACCTCGCACCTGCCGTCCGCGAGCGCGTGCACGCCGCGGATCCCGCCCTGCCAATCTCGGTGCGGACCATGACGGATGTGATGTCCGCGTCGGTTGGCCGGCCACGTCTCTATGCAGCGATGACCGCGATCTTTGGATCAGTGGCGCTTCTGCTCGCGCTGGTTGGGATCTTTGGGGTCGTGAGCTACGTCGCGGCGCAACGCACGCGGGAGATCGGTGTGCGGATGGCCCTTGGTGCTCAGCGGCGCGAGATTCTCAGGCTCGTCGTCGGTCAGGGGATGCGACCGATCGCGGTTGGTATCGGACTCGGCGTCCTGACCGCGGTCGGTGTCACTCGTTTCATGTCGAAGCTGCTCTTTCACGTCACGCCACTCGATCCACTCACCTTTGCTGTGGTGACGATGCTGCTCGGTGTTGTTGCGCTCGTCGCCTGCTGGATCCCGGCGCGCCGTGCCACTCGAGTGGATCCACTAACGTCTCTTCGCGCTGAATGACCCGCCTCCGCACGGATAGATCGACGCCGCTATGGCGAAGCAAGGCTGGCGCGAATGAGGACGCGAGCAAGCGCAGCGAAGCAAGCCAGCCGAACGGAGCGCGCCGTCCAAGCGGCGCGCGAGAGAGCCTGTTGGGCGAGTCCGAGGGGCAAAGCCGCTCGGAGTGAATAATGACCCAGGATTTCAAGTACGCATTTCGTTCACTCTCGCGTAGCCCTCTCTTCGCGCTTGGAGCGATCGCCACGCTCGCCCTTGGCATCGGCGTCAACAGTACGATTTTCACACTTGCGAATAACGCGCTGTTCAGATCGATGCCTGCGATTGGCGCACCATCCGAGCTAGTGTGGGTATCTGGCCTTTCGCGAACGACTGGCCGCACGGGCGGCATGTCGTATCTAGAGTACCTGGACTATCAAAATCGCACGCCTGATGTCTTCTCCGGGCTGTTGGCATTCGCGCCTGCCTCGTTCAGCCTTGGCAGCGGCGGAGAGCCACAGCGTCTTCGGGGACATCTCGTCAGCGCCTCGTACTTTGCGACGCTCGGCGTCACCGCCGCCAACGGTCGAGTTTTGCAGCAAGCGGACCATGATCCCGGCGCCCTACCGGTGGCAGTAATCAGCCATCGCCTGTCGCAGCAGCGATTCGGCGGCCGGATTCCCGATCGACCGATTCTCGTGAACGGTCGCGACGTCAACGTCGTCGGCATCGCACCAACCGGCTTCGTTGGTCCCGAACTCGGACAATCCGCAGATATGTGGATGCCGATTTCGGCGCTACCCCTGATTAACGCAACACAGGCCGCGTGGCTGAAACAGCGGGACACGTTGTGGCTGCGTGTCATCGGCAGACGCCGAGCTGACACCTCGCTTCAACAGGCGCAAGCCGTCACAACAGCGATCGCCGCGACACTCGAGACGGAACATCCAGGCACAAACAAGGATCGGACGGCGCTTGTCTCGAGCGCAACGTCTGGGGTGCGTCCGTCAGAGCGCGGAGAATTGCTGCCGATCGCGGCGCTGCTCTTAGCCGTGACCGGGCTCGTGCTCCTGATCGCGTGCGCCAATGTCTCGAACCTGCTGCTCGCACGTGGAGCGGCCCGTTCGAGCGAGATCAGCATTCGAGCCGCGGTCGGCGCATCACGCTGGCGAATCATGCGTCAACTGTTGATCGAGAGTCTCGTGCTGGCCTCGGCGGGCGCGCTTGGCGGTCTTCTGCTGTCGTTCTGGGCTTCGGATCTTCTGCTCGCTCGGGTGCCGGAACTGGATTTCGGAGGGCTCGAGGCGAGCGTCGATGCGCGGGTGCTCGTGTTCACGTCCGCGCTCGGAGCGTTCAGCGCCTGCATTTTCGGACTGACGCCCGCGCTCACCGTCACGCGTGGCACGCTGCTGCCACGACTGCGCCAAACCACTAGCGCTGGCGGCCGTTCACGCTCCCAGGGATTTTTCGTGGTGACGCAGTTGTCTCTCTCGCTGGTGTTGCTGCTTGGCGCCGGGCTGGGCCTGCGTGCGCTTCAAAAGACGGCGGCAATTGATCTCGGGTTCACGACCGAAGGACTGTCGACCGCGTCATACGACCTCACGCTTCAGAATTACGCTCGCGAGCGCCGTGAAATCTTCCGCCGGGATCTGATTGCACGGATGCAGTCGATTGCTGGTGTCGCGTCGGTGACGATCGCCGATCTGCCGCCGCTCAGCGGCATCATGGTAAGCACGATCGTGTCGTCAACCGCTGCTGGTGGCCGCGTATCCGAATCGCGTGCGTACATGAGCAGTGTTGGACCGGATTACTTCAAGACGATGGACATTCCCGTGCTTCGCGGCCGCGGCATCACAGAAGCCGATCGTCGCGGCGCTACTGACGTGGCTATCGTCAACGAAACTCTTGCCCACAGGTTGTGGCCGGATCTGGATCCGGTCGGGCGAATGTTGCAGGTCGATGATCAGTCTGTGCAAATCGTCGGCGTGGCGCGCGATGCCAAGTACGACGAAGCCACAGAGGATCCGAGAGCCTTCCTCTATCTCGCACTCGGCCAGCATTCGATGATCGATCGCGAAACCGTCATCGTGCGATCGTCGGGCAGCGTCCCTCTTTCTGGGACCGTCGTTCAGGATCAGATACACGCGCTCGATCCGGCCTTACCGGTCTTCGACGTGAGATCGTTCGGCGATGTGCTGCGCGATCGGGCGGACAAGCAGCGCGGCATCAGTGCCCTGTTTGCGGCGTTTGGTGTGCTCGCCCTCGCGCTCGCGTCGCTCGGACTGTACGGCGTCATGTCATATGCCGTCACGCGTCGCACCCACGAAATTGGCGTCCGGCTTGCGCTCGGCGCGACGCCTCGACAACTCATACGCCTCATCGCCGAGGATGGCTTTCAGCTGACCGTCAAGGGAATCGGCATCGGAACCGTTCTCGCATATCCCCTTGCACGCGCGCTCGGTGCCTTGATCTTCGGAGTCCAGATCGCCGACCTCGCAACCTTTGCAACAACCTGTGCGGTTCTTATTGGCGTGGCGATGGCCGCAGCGCTGCTGCCGGCTGTGCGTGCGGCGAATCTCGATCCGGTTGCGGCGCTGAGAACCGAATGATGGCCAGAGTTCGATTACGCCGATCAACGAAATCGTGCACGCATCGCTCTCCGATCGCGAACTGGAGGTTCGCGGTCCTGGGGGCTTGGCCTTCGCGCCGTGCGCGTCGGTCCACTCACGTCTTTACGATCTCAATAACTCAGGTCAGGTTATCCGCTTCACCATGGGCCACGACATTCGATACGCGCTCCGTAACCTCACCCATAACCCGGGCTTTACCATTGTCGCCGTCCTGACGCTGGCCATCGGGATCGGCGCAAACACGGCGATCTTCAGCGTCGTGAACGGGGTCCTTCTCAGACCGTTGCCCTATGCCGACCCGTCACGGCTCATTCGCCTCTGGCCATCGAGCGCGTCTGAACCGAGGAGTGCCTTCGCTCCTGCCGACTTCCTGGACTTCGCGCGCGAGAACCACACGCTCGCCGCACTTGGGGCCTACAGGGACGATGCGCTGACCGTCGCGACGCCGGGCGGGGAGCCCGTGCGAGTCCAGGGTGCGCGTGTGAACGCCGACTTTTTCAATGTCTTCGCGATGCCGGCAGCGATCGGGCGCACGTTCAACCGCACCCTTGACGCGCAACACAACGAGTCGCTCGTGGTCCTCAGTCACGCGCTGTGGCTGCAGCAGTTCGCATCCGATCGGCAGATTGCCGGGCGACGCGTCCGGGTCGACGGCGTGCGGCACACGATTGCCGGCGTCATGCCACCATCATTCGATTTTCCCGAAGGAGCCAAGGCCTGGATCCTATCTGACAAGCCGGTTCCGCTTCCCCCGATCGATGTGCCAGGGGATCTATTGAGCAATCGCGACGTGCACTACTTCCAGGTGATTGCGCGATTGAAGCCGGACGCAACGCCAGAGATTGCGCACGCCGATCTCCAGGCGATCGCCAACGATCTCGCGCGCCGCTTTCCGGAAAGCAATGGCGGACGAGGGATTTCGATCCAGCCGCTCAGGGAAACGATCGTCGAAGATGTGCGATTTGCCCTGCTTCTGTTGCTCGGCGCCGTCGGCGTCGTCCTGCTGATTGCGTGCGCCAACATTGCCAGCCTGCTTCTCGCGCGTGCATCGCGGCGGCAGCGCGAGTTGGCGATTCGAGCGGCGCTCGGAGCCGCTCGCGGCCGCCTCGTCCGACAACTGATCACCGAAAGCCTGATCCT